>NZ_JAVRPS010000499.1:0-20914 GCF_032162105.1 Mycobacterium sp.
GGCCACGCTGATCCTCGGCGGCCAAACTGGCGGCAAACGGGACGACAATCTGTGATGCTGCCGAGGTGATTCCCGCCAGAACCAACACAGCGCACAGCCGGCAAGCATCTCGAGCCCCGATCGATCATGGTGAGATTGCGCAAACTGGGCATTAACCTGCTTGGCGCCCGTAACTCCGCCATTTAGAATCTCGTCGCCGAGGTGCCCCTCCCCTGGTCTCCGAGCGGGCTGGCACTCCGACACCGACGATCAGGCAGAAACATCCGCGCTGCAACCCATCCCCACCGGACTCAGCTCGGAACCCTCGCCAGGATATGGTCCGCGAGCGTCATGAGCGCATCACCCATGTCGTAACCCTGTGCGTCCAAGTCGATCACAACGTTGGCCTTCGCCACAATGGCCCGATCACTGCTGAATTCCGCCGCACCGCCGCGCAGCGAGTTCGAAAGCATCATCACTGTTCCGTTCGGCACCGGTTGTCCCACATCCAGCGTGATGGGATTGCTGTTCGCGACCAGGGTGACCGACTTGCCCGCACAGCCCCGCCACTGACCGACCAACCGGGACACCAATCTTGTTGCGTCGGCGATGTTTTCGAATGTCGACACGGTCTCATCCAGTAGGATCATGCCGCCGTTGCCGTCGCCGGTGATGGTTCGCGAGAACGTGCCGCGGAACGAGCTGTGCTCATACGCCGGCGCCGCTCCGGCAAATAGCGCGCTGAGACACTCGGGCGGGGTAACGGTGAGCCCCTGAGAACTGGCCAAGCCTGTCGCATCGTCGACCTTGGCCAGATTCGGCGCGTTAACGGCCTGGTTGACCTCGTCAATGCTCAGCAGCAGCTTCGGGAGTTGGGCTGCCGTCACGAACGGCTGCTCCGGCACGGAACTAGTTGCCGCAGGCGGGGAGGTCGCGACCGTCGACGACCTCCCCGCGCGCATGCCCACAACGGTCCAGATTCCCAGCGCCGCTACAGCGATGAGGACGAACACGTATGACAATGTCAGGCCGATCAGGGCGCGCTCGCGGCCACGCTCCTTGGTGCGTCGGATTTGGGACAGACCAAGATGGCCGAACACCGCCCCAACGGGTGCGAATACGAACGCGAACACCACCGACAGGGTGGCGAAGATGTTGGTCTTGCGCCGGGGTGCCGGTGCTGGGGCCGAGATGATCGGAGGCTGGGGATAGGGGATTGCGCCGAACAAATCACCGTCGTACGGCCCCTTCGGGGCGCCGCCATACCCGCCGTCGCTCATGTGCGCACCTCACCCCAATTGAACGACATTATCCGTCGCGACCCCGCATTTCAGACCAACCGGAAGAAAATCCGCCACACGGCTCAGCGCCTCCGCTCGGGATTCGCCTGGGATGCGCTCGAAGCTCAGCAGCAATGCCGGCAGTCCGGCCGCGTCCACTTTCGGCGGTGGCGGTGCCGTCGAGTTCGGCCATGCGACCGCCGGTCAACCGCTGTTGCCGCCCGCGGACCACACCACCAGCGCCACGACCGCGACGGTGGTGAACACATACGACAAGGTGATGCCGACCAGCGCCCGGTCCCGACCGCGTTCTCCGGTCTCGTGGATCTGCGACAACGCCAAGTGGCCCAGGATCGCTCCGGCGGGGGCGAACACGAACGCGAACACCACCGACAGCGTGGCCAGCGTGTTGGTTTCCTCCTGCGACTGCTGCTCCGGCGTTGAGCCAGCCGAACCGCCCGGGGCAGTCGGGGCGGCCGGCCCGACTGCGAATGGGTCACCGGCGAACGGATCATCCCCGAACGGGTCACCGCCGGCCGGGAGCCCCGAGCCGCCGCCGTAGCCTCCGTGCGTCATGCGCCTACCCCCTCAATCGCCCGCAAGTGATGTCACCATCGCCGCGGCCCCTTCCATCGCACGGATTTCCGGCGCCGCGACGGTCCCCTGACGGGCGAAAGCATGGTTACAGCAACCCGAAACTCGACGTGATCCAGCGCACCGGGTCCGCGCAGCGGAACGGGGCGATCCCGCGCGCGTGCAGTCGGTTGCCACTCGGTGGCTGCCCAAGCGCCGACACGACGAAATAGCGGTGCGCCAAGCGCATTCCTGTGGAGGGATTTTCGACCGCGGCGACCATCGACCCCGCGTTGAGCCGCGTCAGCAGGCTGCGCACTTCCTCGTGCAGCAGCTGGCCGCCCGTCTCGTCGTACTGCTCCGCTTCGGAGGTGTCACGCAGATAGGCCGCGCCCGCGTTGGACATGACCAAGCTCCACTCGGAGCCTTCGACGTCGCGCAGCACCCGCAGCACGTCGAACTTCGACAGGATCACCGCCAATTTGGGTTGCCCCTGGCCGATGGCCAGCATCACGTTGTTGAGCACGCTGCGCGGGTCGCCGCCGCTGAACATCTGGGCGGGTAGCAGGTCGTCCAGCTGGTCGCGAATCGACTTGACCCGCAACGGATCAAACATGAAAAACACGGCGTCGGCGTTGGGAAAGAACCGAAACGCCGGGGTGTGAAGGTCGCCGGACTCCATGTCCTCACCGGCTACGTCACGCAGCACCAGATAGCGCCGCACCCCCCGCCAGATGCCGATGCTGAATGTCAGCGGTTCACGCTCCAGCGACGCCCGGGTGTGCACGGGCTGGGTGGGCGGGATGAGACCGCGCTGCACGAACAGCGGTGTCTCATAGTTCGTCGAGTACGCCGCGGCGGTGGCACGAGTCGCCGGCTCAAATGACAAACCGAGGTTTTCGCACAGCAGCTCGAGTTGTTTGACCAGCACCGCGATGTAGAGGCTCTTACCGGTGGCGCGGGCGCCGGCCATCGCGATGCAGATCGCATGCCCGTCGCGCCACCGATCGGGCAGGTGGTAGTGACACACCGGACACACCTCGACCACCGGACCCTTCAGCGCCGCGGCCGCCTCGGCCGGCGGCGGCGACGAACCGGTGTAGCCGGGTGGGCGGTCCCACTTGTAGAACGGCCCGCACTCGGCCGGCGCGCCCAGGAACGCCGACGCGACTTCATCGAGGTAGCGGGTGGTGCTTGCTTGCGCGGGCATCATCCACAGGCGCTGATTGGGGTCCAGCAGCGAAAAGCACCGCGGGCACTTTGTCATGTCAGCGCCTGCACAAGGGAGGCGGTGATACGGTCCAGCACCGGCGGATGCGCCAGTAGCCCGGCCGACGCGTCTTCGCCCGGTCCCGGCGCCGGTAGCCGCGCCCCGGCCGCGTCGAAGCGGCGGTCATTGGACAGAATGATCACCGGAAACCGTTGCCGCGCAGCGGCAGTCGGGAAGTCTGCGCACACGATAGTACGGGGTCCTGCCACCAGGCGCGACCACCGTGCTCCGGCCGACCAGCGCGGCTGTGCCTGCCGCACCGCCTCGGCCAACCCCGTACCGTCAGGGCCCGGCGAGCCGACAGGCACCGGCGTGACTTCCACGCCGACGAGCACCGCCGACACAGTGCGCAGACCGACCGCGGCGGCGACACCGACGACGATGTCGGTGGCCGCGGCCACGCTGCCGTCAGCGAACCACGGCCTCATCGACGCCGATGTGTCCAGCGCCACCACGACCGACCCGTCGGACTGCGCCGGCCCACGGCCGATCACTTGGCGGGCCGAACTGCGCGCCGCCGACCCCAGCGGGCTCAGCGGTGCGTCGGCCACGGCGCTGACGCCGACTTCGATGTGGGAACCGTTGGGCCGCAACGCCGCGAACACCACCTCCGCGTCGCCGCTGACGTCGACGGGATCGAACAACACCTGCACCGGATCCACCTCGCCCGGAGTGTCGTGGGCGATGGCGAGGTGAATGACGGTGCCGGGCGCGAACCGGGCCGCCCCGACGGGGCGCACCGCAACCGTCACCGGGCCGGTCATTCTTGGCAGCACCGCCTGATGCGCGGTCGAGCGCACCACCGGCTGATCCGCGCCGGCGCGGACATCGAGTTCGGCGCCCTGCACGGAGCCGGTGATCGACACCGCCAGCGAATGGTTGGGAATGTGCACAAGCTGATTGCGCGCGCCCACCACATAGATCGGCATCAGCGACTTCCTCGTATCCGGGCTGCGAGCGATGGCTGCGCTTCCGCGCAGCGCGCCAGCAGCTTGGCCACCATTTTTCGGTTGCGGCGCAGGACCCCGCCGTCGGGTGCGGTACCCGTCATCTGCGCCATCAACGACGCAGCGTCATCCACGTCCTGGTCGCTGAACTCGCGGGTCGCCGCCACCTGGAGGGCCGCCTGCGCGAGCAGGTCGTCCACACCGCCGCCGGTGGGTGCCACCGATTCCTCGTCCGCCGCTGCACGTACCAGAGTGGTCGCCAGCACTGCCGCCGGGATGATCGCGTGGCCGTCGACCAGCGCCAACAGTTGAGCGATCGCTGCCGCGGCCAGCGCCGGGTCGGCGGCCAGCGCTGCGCAACCGGCCGGGTACGGCTGACCGGAGATGATCGCGACCATCGCCAGCGTCAGCAGGCGCACCGTGAAGTCGGGATGCACCCGGTCGGGTCCCAGCACCTCGAGCGCGGCGTCCCAGTGCGGGGTGTAGGCGGCCTGGTGGATTTCAATGTGTCCTTGCTCCACCCAGATTCGCGGTTCGAGCAGCCGCACCGCCGCGCACGCCACGGCGGTGTCCTCGGCGCTGGCTTCCAGCACCGCGCGGGCCAGCTCGGTCAACGCCGCAGAGTCCGGTGCTCCGACGAGGGTGGGCAGCACGGACAGACCGGGCGGCGCCCCGCCGGCGGCGGCCAGCAGCTCGGCCGGTTCCCACACCCCTGAGGCGGCCATTTGCTCGAAGCGCGGCGAACCGCAGATTCGCAGCCACCACAGCCATACGCAGCGGTCCGCGGCGTCAGCGGGACCGACCTGTTGGGAACGAGCGCCGCGCAGCGCGGCGCGGTTCCAGGTGGCATTCCACGGCCGGGCTTGGACGAGCTCCTGCGACGCCGGTGCGCTGATGCCCGCGGCGAGCCAATCGAGCACCTCGTCGCTCAGCGCGGTGAACCCGTCGCGGTGACCGGTCGCCTTCAGCGACTCCGCGGCCAGCGCCAGCCGGATGTCGGCGCCGATGCGCTGCCCGAGCCGTCGGATCAGCCGCGGACCTGATCGGGGATCGCACAAGTGTTCCACCACATCGCGGCTGAGCGCCGCCGACAGCCGTTCGTCGTCCACGCCGACCCTCGTCAGGAAGTCGGCGAGCCGCAGAACCCGGTCCGGCCCCCCATCGCGGGCCCGCCCCAGCGCCGGTCCGATGGCCGCGGAGAGCTCCGGCGGCACCGCGCCCTCAGGAAACCGCCGCGGTCCCAACGGGATCGGGCCAAGCTGATCTAGCCAGGTGTCGTCGGCGATGGCCCGGCACAGATAGGTGAGGTCGGCGTGGCCGGCCGCCGGGCCGGCAGGTGCCTGCTGCACGGCGTGCCACGCATCGGCCGTGCTGGTTCCGACCAGCGCGGCCATAACACCCGAAACGGTGTGGTCGACCGCTGAGCCGGGGGCGACACCGCGTGGCTGGTGTGCCGCGATGACGCTGTGCGCTTCGGCGTGGGCGTCGGCGTATTGGTCCTCGACGACCACCGCCATTGCCATCGGCCACGCCGGGTGCAGGGCGATGTCGTCGGTTTGGGCGGCGTAGCGGTCGATGTCGTCGAGCACGGCCCGCGCCGACTGCGGCTCGAGCAGGACCACCTGTGCCATCGCCGACCACGCGGTGACCGCGATGGGCTGCCCGGTGGCGGTACGGTGCGGTTCGCCGCCCAGCTCCCCCAACGATAACGTCGCCGTCTCATCGATGACCACCACACCGGCCGGAACGGCGGCGAGGTCAGCGACCGGTACCGCGGTGAGGTGCTGGGGAGTTTGCCGCGCCGGGCTCAGCTGGTCGGCCCGATCGAATGTGGAGAAGTTCAGCCGTGCCGCGGTGCCAGGCGACATGAGGTAACTGACAAGCCCGATCCACTGCGCGGCGACGTCCACGGATTCGACGCCCAGCACCACCGGTGGTCCGCCGTTCATCGCGCTGTCCACCGCGTCGAGCAGTCCGAACAAGGTCGCCAGCCGCCGCCACGTGCTGGTGTCCAGCGCGAACGCCACCACGCTGTCCTTGGTCACCACGTCCGCCGGGCCGGGAGCCTCGTCGGGCAGCACGGCGCGGGCGACCGCGGCCGCACCGTACGGGCACAGCCACTGTGGAGACCGCCACCGCTGGATCGGCCGGTCCCGCCGTACCGCGTCGGGATCGCGGTCCAGCACCGCGTGCGCGAACACGTTGCCGGGCCGGCCGGTGCTGTCCGCGCCGGCGGGCACGGTGTGCCAGTAGCCAGCAGCGCGCGGGTCGATACGCCGATACGCCAACCGGCGCGGGCCACGCTCGAGCTGCTCGGGTGTCGGGTAGGTCGGTAATGGTTCCACCGGATGGAACACGGTGTGCACCCCGGACACCAACGTCTGCGCCTCGTCAGCGCTCAGCGCGCCGCCCACCTGCTTGATCTGCCAGCCGCCCGCGGACCCGCGCTTGTCGAACGACGTGTACGCCAGTTGGCCGTAGCGACTGTTGTTCATGGGGCCGCCGGGGTGAGGCGCAGATTCTCCACGGGCGGATCCAGCAGCGCGATGGTGCGCAGCCGCGCCGGCCAAGGGGAGTTCACGAACAGCCGGATCCAGCCCTGCAGGCCGTGCAGATTCGCCGCCCACAACTCGCCTGTGCCGTGGGTGGTCAGCGCCGACCACCGCAGCTCTTTCGAGATTTCACCGGTGATCTGGCCATTGTCGTTGACCGACGCCGCGTCGACGGCTTGCCCGTCGTTCATCGACAGCGGAATGCGCTGCGGGTTGTTGATGAGAACGAACGCCGGCGAGCCGGGAAGGTCGTACTGCGAGCGCATGGCGATGGTGGCGTGGGTGGGCGAGCCGTCGGGATCCCGGCCGATCCGCACCGCGTACTGAAGGCGCAGTAGCCCCGCGTATTCGATGCTGCGAATCGCGCCCGTCACCCGGCGCCCGCCGGAGAAGGCGACCGGTGCCAGGTGCAACGAGCAACCGGTCGCGGGCAACTCCTGTTTGGTGAGCTGCATCCCGCCGTGCTTTTCGTATTCCTCCAGCGAGATCTCAAACGACTTGCCGGTCAACGCGTTTCGCGGATCGTGGCCCTTGGGCGCCAAGTGCACGACCACCGCCGCGGCACCCGGCGGCCAGTCGAACGTCAGCACCTGTTTGTTGCAGTATTCGGCCAGATCGACGTCACGGATGACGCCGGTGCGCACCGACGACAGCGTCGTGCCCAGGAGCGCGCGCCCGGCCAGCAGGATTACCGGCGTGAAGTAGGCGCGGCTCCAGTTGCCCGGGCAGGACACCCCCGGCATCGTCGACCGCGACTGGCCGTGTTGGTCCTGGCGCTGCGACACCGGCTGGGTCAGTCGCAGTTCGGGGCTTAGCCCGATCTGTTCGAGCGCCGCCTCGGGCAGCTCCCCCGTCTCCGCGCCGGCGTTCGGCCGGTTCTGGCCGCGGTAGATGACCACCCGGCCCACCGGCGGGGCTGTCCAGGTCAGGTCGAACACCGACCCGTCGGCGCTCTGCGCGCCCACCGACAGATCGGCCACAGGCGCCAGGACAGCGGACACCTCGACGGTGGCTTCGCTGGCCTCGGAGAGCCGCATCAGACCGTCGACGGTGCCCGCGCAGCGCACCCGGTAGACGTAGGTCTGGCCGCGGGGCGCCAAAGTGTCGACGAAGCCGCCGCGGTTGTCGGTGTCGGTGAGGATGCGGTGCTGCAATCCCTCGCGGCCGGCTTCGTCGGCCGGTATGCGGTAGATGAAGACGGCGCTCACCGCGGGTGGGACGCTCCAGTGGCCGATGACCTGCCCGTTGTCCTCGCGGATGATGAAGTCGCGGACGGGGCAGACCAGTACCGCCTCAGCGTGTTTGACCGGCTGAGCGACCAGCGCCTGCGCAGCGGTCGGCCCGGTGTTGACCCACACCTGGTAGTGGCGCACCGCGGTGCTCGCCGGTCGTTCGTCTGTCGCCAAGGTGGCGGTGGTGGCGGCGACCAGCTGCGCCCGATCCGGTGAATACGGCGGATTGTCCTCCTCGCTGACCACCCGGTAGATCACCATGTTCTCCGCCGCACCGGTCGGCGGGAGATACGGCGGCCACGTCAACTCCCGGGCGCCAGGGAGGTCCTCTCCCTGCTGGCGGCGGCGCAGGCCGATGGTGTGCACCTCACCGCCCTGCTCACCAAACGTGAACGCGGAGAAATCACTCGCCGCGAACCGAGTTTCCTCCGCACGCCGCGGCGGGGACGCAGGAGGTTGGGCCGCCGGGAGCAGCGTCGCCCTCTTCGGCTCGGCATCGTCATCGGCCTGAGGTGAGGCGTCTTCGACCCCCGGGGGGTGCCGGCCCGCCGCGTCCTGCACGGCGCCGGATTCGGCTGTGCCGGCGCGGGATTGGGCCGGCAATTCGGCGAGCAACCGCGCCATGTCTTCGGCGTGCTGGGCCACCGAGCCGGGCAGCATGGCCCGGATCGACTTGACATCAGTGCGGCCCGATCGCAGCACGAGGCGCAGGTGCGCCTCCTTGAAACTGTTGCGCGACACCGCGCCGGAGTCGATGAGCTGCTGACGCCATTCCATAAGGGCGCCCAGGCGCGGATCGTCGTCTTCGTCAACGTGCTGTGGATCGGGCATCGTTAGAACACCATGTCCTGGCCGGGCAGCACCTCGCGACGTGCTGCCCGACTGATCACTGTGGCCACTTCGTCGTCGCTGCCCGGCGCGACCGTTACCGGTGGCTCGAACATCGCGAAGTCGTACGGTGGCAGCCCGTCGCCAGCCTGCACGACCGCTGCCCGGTACCCCAGGCCCCCGCGCGCCACAGCGACGTCGTCGACGGCGACCGCTGAGCGGCCCGCCGTCATCGCGGCGTGGGTGAACAGCGACGTGTCGAACGGGGCGGCCGGGCCGCGGCGGTGATCGGTGATCCCTGCACTGAACTGCTGGGCCGGCACCCGCCGCCCCAGGCCGGGCACCAGCACGGTGCCGGTGAGCGCGTCGGCGATGCCGTCCGTCTCCTCGGCGAACATGTGCTCCACCCGCGCCCACAGCGCGTCCGCGCCGGTCGGCTGCACCCGGCCCGACGCCACCGCGTGCGACCACTGATCCAGCCCGGACTGCGTGCCGCTGCCGGGCATCCGGAACAGCATCTCGGGCTCCTCGCGCATCCGCTGCGCGGCCGCGTTGACCATCTCCTGCCAAGGCTGGGTCAGCCAGCCCAACGCGTACAGGCGCCGCTGGATCGCGTGGGCGGCGTCGCCGGCCTGCTGCTCACTGGGCTCGGCGACACCCAGCTGGGTTGAGCGGGGCAGACCGTCGTACAGCTGACCGGGCGACGCGCGCGCCGCCGGTGCGGGCCCGAACGGCGCCCGCAGCACCGCCCCCAGCGCCCGGCACCACGACAGCAGCTGGCCGTAGGCGGTGGAGAGCCGGCTGACATCCTGCAACGCGGTGCGCAGGTTGGCCTGCATCGTCTCCAGCTCACCCATCTGCGACTGCCGTAAGTTCATCTCGGCGAACAGGTCTCGCTGGGCGAGCAGGAACAACGCCAGCGACACCACGCTGTACAAGCCGAGCATCACACCGCCGGTCCACAGCGCGAACTTCCACCGCACCGAGCCGGCCACGGCGATCCCGGCCAGGACGACCAGCACCAGCATCAGCGCCCAGAAGAAGGTTTTGAGGATGACGCTGACGGCCTGTTGGCGCGCCCGCAGCCGCTCGTTGACCGACACCGGTTTGGCGGCGTCCTGGATCTGGCCCACCAGCTGTGCCACCTCGGTGCGGGCGCGGTGCAGGAAGTCCACGAGGATCGAACTAACCTGCCACGCATAGCTTCTCGCCGCAACCCCTTGCCAATGTTCCAGCTCGGCGCCGGCGGTGCGGGCCTCCACCCCGGCTGCGGGATCCTGGTAGGCGCGCTGCAGCCGGTCGCGCAGGTTGGCGGCGCCGAGCACATCCGCGGGCTCAACCGAGCTGACCCCGACGACCGCGGCCAGCGACGTCGGAATCGCCGAAAACTGCTCGGCCGCACTTGGTACCACATCGGCGCCGTGGGCCAGCACCCCGACACCGGAGCCGACTTGGATCGGCTCCAGCCCCGCCGCCCGCCGGCCGCCGTCGGCCAGGGTCAGCGCTCCATTGACGAAATCGATCCACAACGCGCTGAGGTCCTGCTGCGCCAAGTGTTCCGGTTGGGGGGCTCCGCCCAACGCGCTGTTGAGGGTATCGGCGCTGCGGCCCAGGTCCTGCCAGTTGGCCAGCTCAATGCTGGTGACCACCGCGAACGCGGAATCCTTCCCGCCGAACACTGTGCCCTGCACCGTGCTGGCCAGCACTGAGGACACCGAACCGGTCACCGCCGCCCACCATGCCCCTGGCGCGCTGCGCAGCGAGGCGCCCATGAACTTGAAGAATATCTTCAACGCGGCCCAGATCGAGATCGCGCGCCCGCCGACGTCACCCGCCGCCAGCCTCGGACCCCGCAGCACGTCGCGGTGCTTGGTCCACAATGCCCGCGCCATCGTCTGCGCCGCCGACGCGACATCGTCGACATAGACGATCGGCATCTGACCGCCACGGGGCAGAGGAAGCCGCCCGGCCGGGTCGAACAGCTGCGCGCGCAGTCGCTCCTCGACCTCGCTGGTGTCCAGGCGCCGGTAGAACGCGCGCACCGCGCGCACCGTCTGCCCCGGCAGGACCTCCAGCGTGTCGAACGGGGTCTGCGCCACGCCCGCCCACAGCCCGGCGATACCGGCGATCACCGGTGCGGTGTACTGGGCGAAGTCGAGTGGATCGGTCATCGGACCCCACGGCACCGCGCCCAGGCCGGGTCCGGCCGAGTCCTCCGGCGCGATGAGCAGGTTGTGCCAGCCCTCCAGCACCAGGGTCGGGTCCGGTGTCGTCGGTGCGGCGTCCCCGCGGGTGATCAGCACCCGCAGCAGGCTGACCCGGGCGCCCATCGAGCTGCTGCGCACGATCTGCTCAACGGTCTGCTCAGCGGCCAACGGCACCCGCTCGGTGGAGGGCGCCTCAGTCGGCACCAGCACCGCCACCCGGATCCGGTCGTAGCGCTCCCCGGTGAGCAACTGCTGTAGCACCACCGGCTCCGCGCGCCCGTCACGAACCACAGTGGCCGGCGTCGCGGCGCCGCCGACGTCGGCGGCGTCCACCCAGGCGAACGCCGCGAGCAGTCCCACGGCGGAGTAGTCGCCGAGCACGGCGACGATCTCTTCGCTCTGCGCGTGGGGGGCGACCAGCACGGTCAGGGCCCGCTGCGCTGGGGTCGGCATCGACATCGTCAGAACGTCCCGCCCTCCGGGATCACCACGGGCCCACCATCGTCGAGGTACGCCGCCTCCGCGGCCGCGCTGCCCTGCGCCAGCGCCGCGGCCTCGCGCTGCAGCAACCGGATCAGCGCGTCAGTCGCCCAAAACACGTCGGGGGCCAGATCCCGGAAGATCGGCGTCTTCGATGCCGTCGACCGGGTGGGAATGGAGGTGAATGCTCCGCCCGGCGTTGATCCGAGTATATCGGCCGGCAGGTACTGCGCGGCGATGTCACGCACGCTGGTCAGCCACTCTTCGGCCGCGGTCGCCCGTTCTTCCGGGGTCTGCGCTGCGGCGATCTTCTCGATCCGCGACGTTACGCCCGGCGCCGCGGCGCCGGTGCGCAGAAATTCCCCAAGCAGCTCCGCCCCCGACAGCTCGACGATTCCGCTGGCCGGGTCCTGCGAATGCGTGTCATAGAGCGCTCGCAGAACCCCGTAGGGACGCAGCGAGCGCATCACCGGCGGCTCGTGCGACGCGGCGATCGCCAGCAGTATGCTCTCCAGCACCGCCGGGAGCCAGTCGTAGGTCGCACTGAACTCCGACGGCGGGGTGAGCAGCGGATTGGGAAAGTTCAGCCACTGCCCGGCGTCGGCGTCGTAGACGCGCACCGCTTCGGTGTAGGGCGACGGTGGAATTTGGATGCGGCCAACGATCTGCCCCAGGAACCACCCGGCGGTCATCGCGCGCCGCTCGTCGTCGGTCATCGGGAGCGACGCCGGCAATGGCCGTGCTCGGCGGTACCGCCAGAACCCGAGTCGTCCGGGTCCGGCGGTCTGCGCCCACTGCTGCGCGACGGGTTTGAGTACCGAGTCGAACGCCAGCGGTGAGTAGTTGGGGTAGGAGCCGAAGATGTCCAGCCGGGCCACGCTGTCCTCGTCGGACAGTGAGTGGTTGTAGTTGTCCTTGGTGGCCTGGTCGATGCGCGGGTTGGCGCGCAGCACCTCGAACAACGCCTCGGCGACCGGCTGACCGGCGAACGGGACCTCGGAGAACTTGTACCGGTACTCGGTCTGCTGGCCGGGATGCACCCGCTGCAGGGCCTGGTCGTTGACGCTGGCCAGCGGGCGGGCCAGCGACAGGGCCTCGGCGAACTTGGTGGCGATGTCGCGGCGGCGGTTGGCCAGCTCGGACTCCGCCGCGCCGACGCCCTGCACGAAGTCGCGCAGCGACACTTTGCAGAAGTCCTCGAAAGCCTCCCCCGGGCGGCCCACATAAAGCCGTGCCCGGTGCAGCAACTCGAATGGGCGGGTATGCACGTCGAACTGCGCCATCGATGGCACCCGTGGGTGCTGGGTCTCCGGGTCGGTGCCCAGCGAACGGGTCACCCACGTCGCAATGCGTTCGATCAAACCCCCCGGCGCCGACACCCCGCCGGTGGTGCGCCACTGTCCCAGGATCACCCCGGTGGTGCCGTCGAGGATCGCGGTGCTCAGCGGCACCATCGCGTTGGCACCGGCCACCGCCTTGGGCAGGTCGGTCTCGTAGCGGCCCTTGAACGCCGACGAGTTGATCAGCAGCACTTCGTTATTGGCTTCGGCGAACCGGACCGGCACGAGTTCGTCGGCGTCGGCCGGCCACGCGGCGTACTGGTCGGTGGCCAGCCGGGCCAGCCCGACATCCGAAGGCGGTTCGGCGCGCGCCTTCTCCAGCAGGATCATGGCCTCGCCGAGCGCTTCGCGCAGCGGCGCCAGCATCTCCGCGCCCATTACCCGCATCACGTCGGCCAGCCGTCCGGCGGCGTCGGCGAACAGTTGGCGGCGCACGTTGGCGCGGAACCCGTCCAGCGCAGTGGCCAGCAC
The DNA here is from genome assembly GCF_032162105.1 of Mycobacterium sp. Taxonomy (GTDB): domain Bacteria; phylum Actinomycetota; class Actinomycetes; order Mycobacteriales; family Mycobacteriaceae; genus Mycobacterium. The sequence continues at coordinate 13,160 of NZ_JAVRPS010000499.1, forward strand.
CTGTTCGGCGTTGGACATCACCCCGTGCAGCGACCGCAGCGCCGCGTCGACCTGCGGGGGCACGGCCACGATGTCCGGTGGTCCCATCGCCCCCAATTGCGCCACCCCGGGGGCCAGCACGTCGTCGATGTGGCGGCGGAGCCGGTCGACCAGCTCCCGCGCATATGGCAAGCCGAGCGTGGCGCTCGCCCCGCTCACCAGCTGTTCGAGCCGGTCTGCGAAGTCCCGGTGCCAGCTGAACGCCATCGCGTACCCCGCGTCGGCGCAGGCACGTACCAGCGCGCCGCGCCGGTTGAGGACGGCCTGGCGGAAGATCGGCACCCACTGCTCGGCGGCCATCCCCTCCGGGTTGGGCAGATAGCCGCGCAGCTGCCGCTCGATGAGCCCGTTGACCGTCGCGGTCACCGACTCGGCCGCGAACGCCTCCGCGCCGATCCAGCGGCCCAGTATTCCTACCCGGGTGTGCTCGTCACCGGCGCCCGGAGGCAGTCCCAGCTCGCCGAAGTGCGCCTGCCACTGGCTGCCGAGCAGCGCGTCGAGCTGTTCGGTGCTCGACGCCGGGTTACCCGGCTGCAGATGCCCGAACAACAGCTTGTCCACGCAACTGCGGGCCAGCCGCTGGGCGGCGTACTCGGCGTAGCGGTCGCGGCCCATGCTCAGGCTGGAGAACCCGTAGGTGCCCCACGGCAGCACATCCCACGACGAGATGCCCCAGCCCATCAGGTCCCGGTCGCCCTCCGGGGACGCGGTGTTGCCCAGGTCGTAGGAGACGAACTGGTCGCTGGCCGCGCCGCTCATCATCAGCCCGGCCAGCCCTCGGGCCAGCCCCCGATACACGGCGAATTGCGAGCCGTCCCCGAACAGTGTGCGATCGGCGCCGATGTAGCGGCCGACCGGGAAGACCCGCGCAAACGGGATCGGCTCGCCCTCGCCGTGGTGCTGGCCCAGCGCCCGCATGAGCCGAACGTCGTGTTCGCGTGCCGCGCCGGCCTGGCTGGCCACGATCTCGCCGAGCATCGCCAGCGCGTTGGCCCGCACGCCTATGATCGAGCTTTGCGGCAGCGAATTGAAGATGTCGGGCGTCACCATGAACACGCCCATCAACTTTGGGTCCAGGCCGGAGACCAGGGTCAGCAGCCGGCACACGTCCAGCGCCATCGACGCACCCGCTCCGCCGGCCATCGACGACACCACCAGCACCAGCGGCGGCTCGTTGGGGTCGAACCGTCCCATGCCGGGTACGTCGACCGTCGACATCTCCGAGATGGTCTCCACCCGGAACAAGGCGTCCCACGCCGCCTGCAAACGGTTGTGGATCTCGGTGGCCTTGCTCAGCGTGATCATCCGGCCGATCGCCCGGTACTGGCCGGCCCCGGCCGAGATGGGGATGGACACCTCCTGCGGGTTTCGCGGTGCCCAGGTGGCGATGGTGTCCAACGCGGATTCGCCGGCCAGCCGCTGCGACAGCGCGCCGTCGAGGATCGCGTAGCTGCTGCCCTGCGGTCCGCAGCCGACGTAGGAGCCCCCCTGGGCGACCACGTTGGCCAGCCCCTCGGGGCCTGGCTCCGGTGCGCTGGGCACGTCGATCTGGACGAATTGCCAACCCGCCAATAGCTTTTCGACTCCAGCGGCGTGCATTTCGGAGCGCAGCTGGTCCATGATGAACGCCAACGTGGCACCGCCGGAACCGCCGCATCCCACTATCAGGAATCGTCGCATCAGTTTCCTTCCCTAAATGGGTCGAACGGGTCTGAGTCATATCTGGCGGGGCGCTGCGGCGGCGCGGCGCCGCTCTGCGGGGCGCGCGGGTGCTCGAACTCCGGCCGGCCGCGGGCCATCGCACCGCCGGTGGGCCCACCCCCCACGATGGGCCCGCTGGTCTCGAACGGGTCCTGACCCGCCGGGAATCCCGGCGTGGCGTCACCGAACGGCGAGACCTGTTGTCCGGCTTCGTCGTGCGGCGACGCCAACCCGGCCTGCACCGCCCGCAACCGCAGCCCGTTGAGCAGCTCGGGCAGCCGGCGAGCGACCTCTTCGTAGAGGTGTTCGCGCGCCGCGGTGCCGGCGCGCCCGGCGACCAGCAGCAGCACCGCGGCCACGTCGGGCGGCCCGTGCGGATCGTGGAGCACCACCCATTTGTTGTGGACCGCCAGCGGCAGCACCGCGCGCAGTCCGCTGCTGTCGGTTCCGGGCAACTCCGAGCCCACCGAGTCCAGTCCGTCGGCGTCGACGGTCACGTGGCCCGCACCGAACGGGCTGCGGCCCATGGTCGCGGTCAGCGTTACGCCCAGCACCGGGAGCTTGCGCGCACCGCCGGCCAGGCCGGGCACCGGCTGGATCAGATCGGTGTCGGCCATCGCGAACGGCTCCCCGTCGCGCAGCACCACATCGTTGCTCACCTCCACCGGGATGCGCTCGGCCAGCATCGGGGTGTCGGGGATCTTGCTGACCCACCACTTCGACGCGTACAGCAGGGCCAGCGGGATGCCCGGGCCCAGCAGCAGGGCGGCGATGAGCACCAGCACGAAGTTCGTGGTGTTCAGCGGCTTGATCAGCGACGCGACGAATGGCACGTCGACGACTTGAGCGTCGGCCGGATTGTCCAGGGCTGCAACGTGCACCGGCATCGTGCCGTTGAGCCCGCCGTGCCCGTCGTGGTCGGTGCGCAGCGTAACCGTTAGCTGCGCGGTCTGCCCCGGCCGGACCTTCACACAGGCCTGCGGCGAGTTCGCCGACGACGTAACCCGCGGTGTGCCGATGCCGTCCGGGGCGGCCGCCACCTTGGCGGTGTCGGCGTCGGCGATCCACGCGCAGCCCGGCCCGGTGATGGCCAACGACGCGGTCGCGCCCTTGGCCGCCTCCACGGTCCCGAAGTCGATCCGCTCCCCCGGCGTTGGCAGCCCCAACTTGGGCAGGATCTGGATCGGCACCTCGATGTCCTGCGGTGAGAGCTGGGTGCCGGGCGCGATCTGCGCGCCCGCCGGGTCGGTGGCCGGTGCCGTGGTGATCACCAACGACATCCGCAGCACCCCATGTCCCGGGTTGACCTTCGTCAGGTCGGCGTCGACCGGTTTGGCGATGTCATCCTTGGCCACCGACTCCAGCAGCGGGATCGGTGCCGCACCATCGGGCACCAGCGCCGCCGACATCGTGGCGGTGCCGGCCAGATCGGTGGGTTGCACCGGTCTGCCCTGCCCGTCGACCAGGCCGAACGTGAGGTCCTTGAGCACCTGCCCGCTGCGCCATGGCACCTTCTCGGCCCCGATGAGCGCCGGGAAGATGTCGGTGGTGATGTGGATGCTGACCTTCGACACCGCGTCGGGGTGCTGTCCGGTGGTGTCGACGTAGACGATCGCCCACTGCCCCGCCCACCGCGGTGCGCCGGTGTTGTGCAACGAAATCGTCTGCGCGGACTCGGATTGCCACTCGTAGGTCACCGGCACACCGTCGATGTCGGCGCTGTTTTGTCCGTCCTTCTTGGGAAGCTCGAGTGTCTTCCCGGACGGTGACACCAGGTAGGGCACCACACCGGGAACCCCGCCGGAGCCCAGGATGTTCACCGACTTGATGGAGCGGTCCAGCACGAAGTTGTGCCGCGCCTCCGGGCACACTCGCAGCTGGCACACCGGGCCTTGCTGCGTGGTGCCGGGGTCCGGGTTCAGCGCGTCGAAGCCGAACAACATGTCGTCGATGTTGGACACGGGATAAAAGTCGCCGGGCACCGGATCGGTGATCTTCCCGCACGCCAGGCCGTTGAGACCCTGCGCGGTGCTGATCGCCGACATGACGTCGAAGTCGCTAGGTGTCTTGTTGCCGCCCAATCCGATCCCCAGCATGATGATGCCGCTGGAGCGCAGCTGATCGGCCAGCCCGCCCGGGTGGCAGATCGAGTCCACGGCCCGCTTCGTCGTCTCATCGATTCCGTTGGGGCTGTTCAGGTTCACCCCGTCGGCGTAGGGCTTGGAGGTGTCCCGCGGCGTGAAATCGATCTTGCCGTCGGAGAACCACGCGATCGCCTGGCAGCGCTGCCCGCCGTTGGGTCCGGGCCCCTTCGCCGCCAAGGCTTGGCGCGCCCCGTCGAGGGCCAGCCAGTAGTCGGTGTCGATGCCGTTGTTCTTACTGGCGACGCTCGACAGGTCCGTGCTGACCGCGTCGGCGCTCGCTTCGGTCAGCTTCGTCCAATCATGCTCGGGCACATAGGTATCGGAGAAGCCCGCCGAGGATACATCCAGATTGGCGCCGACCCGGTCGGCGTACTTACCCAGCGTCTGCAACAGGTACCGGGCCGCCTGCACCCGCGCGGCCTGCGGGTCACTCTGCTGCAAACTGCTGGATTCGTCGAACAGGAGCAGCAGATCCCCGGCCTTCTGCGAGGCGAGGCACGCGCCGAAACGCTTCGCTCCGCCCGAGCTGGGCTGTGCCTGGGCGTGCGGAACCGACCAGCTCGCCAACGCCAACCCGCCGGCGAGCAGCGCCACCATGAGGCAGCGCAGCACAAGCCTGAGACCATTGGGCCACAACCTCATTCGTAGACTTCCGGTCATCTACTGCCTGCCCGCCCATAACGCGATCTGCCAGGCGCCCAGCGCGATACCGATCAGACACGCTGCCAGGACCGCCCAGTACAGTGTGGCGACCCAGCGCGGCGCCGAGTAGATCGATTCCGTGCGCCGGCGGGTGTCGACCCGTATGTAGAGCGCCAGCGCGCCGATCGCGATCGGCCCGGCCAGTAGCCAGCCCACCAGCGCGGTCGCCAGCACGCCGCCCGACAGTGCGCTCAGCAGTGCGAGCACCACGCCGGCCACGGCGAGCGCCAGCGCGACGGCGAACCACACCAGCGGCGGGCCCGCCGTGGCCAGTGTCCCCCCGCCCAATGCCCCTGACAGCTCGAAGGCGTCATGCCGACCTGACTGCCCGAAGGCTTCCCCGCCGCCGGCCTCGCCGAACGCGTCCTGCTGTCCGCGCCGCCGCTGCGTCTTCGGCGCGTTGGCCCACGGATCGAAACCGGTGGAGAAGCCGCCTCCCCCCGGCGGCGGCGCGGCTGGTGGCTGCCCACTCGACCCGGCCGGCGGTGGTGTGGGACCTGTCGGGCGTCGCGGCGGCCCAAAATCACTGAAGTCAAAGGGATTCGGTTGATCCACGTCACCACCTCGCCACGCGGTCGCACTTCTTGTGGGGTGCTGTCTCGAGTAAATTCATCAGCATCAGTACGGGTTCAGGCACAGCGCGAACGAGCGGTCCGGCGGTGCGGCGATGTAGACGGAACGGCACTCGGCGTTGGTCGAGACCCGCGCCGTGACGGTGTACACCCCTTCTTTGTGCGCACAGTCAACCTTGAACAGATCCAACGCATCGTTGCCTTCGTCGCTGCGCAGTTGGATCTCGACGCAGGTGCCGATGGGCACCGTGGCGAGGTCGAGCTTGATGCGCGGGATGGTGGTCGGCGGTGCCACCGACGTCACCGTCGACGGTCTCGGCTGGGTGGCCGACGGCACCTGGTGCGTCGAGGCCGTCGACGACGTCGAGGCCGTCGTCGAGCTCGACCCCAAGTCGCTGGTCAACCACCAGATGAGGGCCGCGATGAGAAGGACGCACATCAGGTAGCCGATCACCAGCCCGGCGATGGCAGCCGAGCGGCCACGTTCGCCGGTGCGGTGGATCTGTGGCAAAGCCAGATGCGCCAGCACCACACCCGCTGGAGGAACAACGACAGCGAAGATTGGCGATAGCACCGCAAACGTGTTGTAGTCAACGGGCGGCGGTGCGCCGTGGGGCGCCCCCGTCGGAGCGTCCTGTCCGAAGGAACCCGCGCCGTGCGGTGCAAACGTTGGTTCAGGCTGCGCACCAAATGGATCCGCCGACGGCGGCTCAAACGGATTACCCCCGGGATACATCACGTCCGCCTATCCGACACCTGCGACAACCCATCGCTACCGAGTACCGCCCAGCGAATCGTCAACAGGCCTCCATCGACGGCGGAGCCATCTCCACTCAGTAAACCCAACCTCCTCATGATCAACCTCGGTAATTCGAAATACACGCGAAGACTGTCTCTCGCCTGCTGAACAGGGTCTGCCCCGGGCATGAGCTGGTCGACAAGATCTGATCCACTCGGAACACACCGTCGCGAACCTGACACAGCACCGGGAAAATATTGATGATGTTGGTGGCGGGCCCGCTGGTGGGATCGGGCTGGTTTTGCTGCACCTCCACGCAGTCCCCCACCCGCAGATCCTCCACCCCGACCGTCGGCCGCTGCTGGGGCGGCGGGGTGATCACGGTCGTTCGTGGCGGCGGCAAAGCGGCCCTCGTGGTGGTATTCGTGGCGGTCGTCGAGGTGGTCACCGACGGTGACGACTCTGAGCCGCTGCCGGTAACCAACCAGAGAACTAGCGCGATCAGCGCCAGCACGATGATCACGTACGACAGAGTCAGCCCGATCAACGCGCGTTCACGGCCCCGCTCACCGCGCTGGCGGATCTGCGCCAGCGCGACATGGCCCAGCGCCGCGCCGGCCGGGGCGAACACGAACGCGAACACGATCGAGAGGGTCGCCAAAGTGTTGGCTTCGCCCTGCGGCGTGCCAGCGGGCGGGAAATTCGGCGGAGGAAACCCTGGGCCTGTCGAGGCGTGCGTGATCGGCGGCGTGTAGCCCGGGGTGCTCGGTGGACCGCCGAGCGGGTCCGGTCCGAACGGGTCGGCTTGGCCGCTCCCGTACCCGCCGTACGTCATCTTATGAGTCCCACCGTCCGTTGGGCGCATCTCCCCTACCGATTCCATCACCATCAGCAGCCAATATCCACGGAATGTGTGCGCGAGAAATGTGTGTGCGAGATACGACCGTGATGCGCCCACGGTCCGACCACCAACCCTTTGGTCAGCTGACCCCTTGGCGCAAACGCCCACCGCGACGAAACGGATACCAACTGCAGGCCGTGGCGTGCGAGCGCACCAGAGATTCGCGGCTACTGCTGTGGCAATCGACCATTTTGGCCAATTCCACCATGAGGTCCGGTTCGATCGTCATCCAATGCGCGCAACGGAGGCGGCGAATCCACCAAAAAAGGGCCACGTGGGCAGGCGTCGAAGCACGGCCGTATGCGCTGTCGATGATGGCCGCTGTGTGGCTGACCGTGCTGCTGGTTCGCGCAGAGCGCCAAAACACCGCAGGGGTATGGCTCGCTTATGGGGTCGTGCCGGCGACGTCCATTCTCCTGGACGTCAATTTCGTGCTGCTGTTGGCGGTACGGTGACCTTGTCTTCCAGACGCGCCTCGGCGAAAGTCGCTGCAATGTAACGCCGCACCGTCGACTCTGACACCTCGACACCGTGATCATCGTGCAACCGCTGCGCGATCGTGGCCACCGTGACCGGCACCTTCAGCTGACCATCGATCCACTCGTGGTGGGCCGCGATCAGCGACCAGGTCTGCGCCCGCGCCGCCGGATCGACCAGCTCCGGAAACCACCGGCCGATCCGCGCCCGCCAAAGATCCTCGTCGAAGGACTCAGGAACCGGTTCAAGCCCCTCGGTCAGCGCCGGGGCCAGATACTTGCGGATCGTCTTGCGATCGATGTTGAGTGCCTCATTGATCTGCACCTGCGATCGGCCGGCGTTCCAATGCCGGAACATCTCCACGAAGTCAGTCACGTTCCACGATCTCCTCGCCACCTCAGGCCCCTTCCAGGACCCACTGGCGGGGCACCTGAACGGAGCGAACCTGAGCAGCACCCGAACCCCTGCCGGACACGCCCC
>NZ_JAVRPS010000500.1:0-13090 GCF_032162105.1 Mycobacterium sp.
TCGGCGTTCACGTCGAACGCGTGGCAACGTCCCGTCGGCGACAACATGCCCTGAGCCGATCCCGAGGACATCTTGCGGGGTTCGAGCATGATCGACACACCGCCGGCAAGGGCGAGGTCGCTTTCGCCGTCGTGCAGGCTGCGGCACGCCATGTGCACGGCGAGCAGGCTGGACGAGCACGCAGAGTCGACTGTGTAGGCCGGGCCATGCAGACCGAGGTGATAGGCGATTCGCCCCGAAGCCATGCTGAAGTTGTTGCCCGTGAACCCGTAGGGGCCGTCGATGACACCGGCGTCCGCGGAAAGCAATTCGTAGTCGCAGCCGGTCAATCCCATGAACACGCCACCGAGGGACCCGGTCAACGTCGCAGGGTCGATGCCGGCATGTTCCACGGCCTCCCACGCGGTTTCGAGAAGCAGGCGGTGCTGGGGATCGATCCCGGTCGCCTCGCGCTCGTTGATGCTGAAGAACTCGGCGTCGAAGCCGGCGATGTCGTCGATGAACGCGCCCCACTTGGAGACCGAACGTCCAGGCACACCGGGTTCCGGGTCGTAATACTCCTCGGCGTCCCATCGGTCCAGCGGCACCTTCGTGACGGTGTCGTCACCCCGCAGCAGCGCCTCCCATAGGGCTGCGGGCGAGTCGATGCCTCCAGGCAGGCGGCATGCCATGCCGATCACGGCGACTGAGGAGACCGTTGTGTCTGCCACGTATTTCAACCTCTTCCACGAACGTACTTCAGGGCCCCCCCGGGTGAAGTTCACGAAAACGCAAATTGGCTAAGCCGCGGCAGTGCGGCCACTCGCCCTCCCCGTTTCCTGTCGATAGTCGGCAAATATGAGTCGGAGCCTAACGACCGCACAGTAATGAAGTGCGGTAGTTCGGGCAAATCTCCAACTGTCTTTCCACCTCCAACATTGCTCGGCGGGAAGATTACACCGACAGCTACCAGTTCGTCTTGTTCAACGAAAACAGGGCGATATCCAGCGGAAACGCCGAATATTAACACTGACGGTCAATTCTGGCGACGAGAGCGGGTCGTTACTAAGTTTTCGCCGACAGTGACACTAGCAAACTTTATATCAACGAACTCTGAGCCTCCGCTGTGCGTTTCGGCAAACCTCGGACAGAAACATACCCATGGTCGAATTCCGGCCCAGGATGGCCATTACTGCAGTAAATAGACGTTCGCGTCAACATTGTCGCGCCGGGGATCAACGCCGTCCGTCAGTCGTGGCGACGTTTCGGGCTCGGCTTCTTCCGGCGCCGCGGATTGCTTGTGCAATCGCGATCGCCATAACGGCGTGTCCCGGCGTCGGTCACCCTGGCAACGGCGCGGCCTCGGCCGCGAGCCCATCTGATGCCACCGCACCCCCTGAAGGCCGTCTTTCGACGAGATTGGCTGTGGCGCAGGTACTTCACGCGGACAACAGATGTTGTCTGCGCTCAGTTCAGGTCCGCGCCAAGTTCAGGATGTGGCGACATCCGAGCGGTGGTGGCTCTAACCGGTCGCGGTGGCGCGCTCGGCGAACGGCGAACCGAACTCGGCTACCCGCGCGAAACCGTGCTTGCGCGACAGCGCAACCCCCCGGCGGATCAGGGCCGCGGTCGCGACGAACCCGGCCTGATCAGCGACCACCAGAGGAGTCAGCAGCCGGTTGTGCACGAACCCGAACGCCAAGCCGGTGACCGGATCCGCCCACCCCAGCGAGCCACCCAGACCGACGTGCCCGAATCCGGGCAGGATGCCCGGCAGCGGCAGACCGTGGTAGCCGAGGTTGAACGACAGCGGCATGAAGATGCTGCCATCGGGGTGCAGGCTGGGCGGGCTGGTGAGCCCGGCGACGAGTTCGGCCGACAGGAACTGGCTGCCGTCGATGGTGCCGCCGTTGGCGATGGCGCCGTACATGCGGGCCAGCGCCCGCGCGGTGGCCACGCCGTTGGCCGCAGGCTGCTCCGTATCCAAGAGCGGGATGTCGCCCTGCACGCTGGCCTTCATGCCAGGGAAGTACATCGAGCCGAAACCGCTCGAGAACGGTAGGGCGGCCAGGTGGGGCGCGACCAGATTGAAGAGCGGGTTCTGCAACCGGCTCTGCGGCCCGATGATCTGGGCGGGCCGCGTCGGCGCGTCGACAGGGGGCCGACCGAGATGGAAACCGTCGGTGTCGAGCGGTTCGGCGAGTTCGGTGCGGAACAACTCCCGCATGCCGCGCCCGGTGACGGCGCGGGCCAGGCCCGCCAGCAGCCAGCCGTAGGTCAGCGCGTGATAGGCGGGCCTCCCCCGCAGCCAGCCCATCGGGGCGGCCGCGAGCCGTTCCTCCATCAGGATGTGGTCCATCAGGTCGGCCTTGGTGGCCCGGTTCAGCTGCGACAACCCGGCCCGGTGCCGCATCAGATCGCGGACGGTGACTGCCGACTTGCCGTTGACGCCGAACGCAGGCCAGTAATCGGCCACCGCGACGTCGTAGTCGATCAGGCCACGGTCGGCGAGCCGGTGGATGACGGTCGAGGCCATCCCCTTGGTCGCGGAGAACACCATGGTCCCGGTGTCAGCGGTCCAGTGCGTGGTGCCGCGGCGGTCCGACCAACCGGTCCACACGTCGACGACCGGAACGCCGTCGAGGTAGACGGCCAGTGCGCCGCCGCCGAACCTACGCCCGGGGAACAGCTGGGAGAAGGCGCGCACGGCGCAGCCGAAATTGGCGTCGGCGGCGCCTTGGACGCCGTGCGGGAGCGCAACGCTGCTCTCCCGAGCTGATGCAGGGGTCACAATGCACAATTTACCTGCACCCGCGGCTAACTAGACAACCGTTACGGATCTGTTAACTCAGCTCGACTCGGCCGCGGTGAGAATCTCCTGCGCAGCAAGCGCCGGAGTCAGTTCGCCGTCCCTGACCCGACGCTCGACATCGGCCCGGATCCGGCGGACGTCGGGGTGCGAAAGAACGCGGTCCAATACGGTGTCGCGGACCATCGACCACGTCCAATCAACTTGCTGCGTGCGTCGTTTCGACTCGAACTCACCGGCGTCGGCGAGCACCTGACGATGTTTGAGCACGGTATCCCACAGTTCCTTCAGCCCCTCGCCGTGCAGCGCGCTCATCGTGAGAACCGGTGGACGCCAAAGTGTTTCGCGCGGATAGATGAGACGGATCGCCCCCGACAACTCCCGCGCGGCGGCCTTCGCCTCCACCGCGTGCGCGCCATCGGCCTTGTTCACCACCACGATGTCGGCCAACTCCAGCACGCCCTTCTTGATCCCCTGGAGCTGATCGCCGGTGCGCGCAAGCGTCAGGAACACGAACGTGTCGACCATGTTGGCAACCGTCACCTCGGACTGCCCCACCCCCACCGTCTCCACCAGGATGACGTCGTAACCCGCCGCTTCCAGCAAAACGATCGTCTCGCGGGTTGCCCTGGCGACACCACCCAAGGTTCCCGAGGTCGGCGACGGGCGGATGTAGGCATCGGGGTGCACTGCCAGCCGCGCCATCCGGGTCTTGTCGCCGAGGATCGAGCCACCGGTTCTGGTCGACGAAGGGTCGACGGCGAGCACCGCGACCCGGTGGCCCTGTTCGATCAGGTACATCCCGAGCGCTTCGATGGTCGTGGATTTGCCGACGCCAGGCACCCCGGTGATGCCGACGCGCAATGCCGTTGGTCGGCCTCCGGCCTCCGACGCCGCGCCGGGTCCCGACATCAGCTCCACCAGCAGTCGCTGCGCCTGATCGCGGTGATCAACCCTGGTCGACTCGACCAGCGTGATGGCCCTCGGGAGGGCGGCCCGGTCGCCGTTGCGGACCGCCGCCGCGAGCTCGATTTCGGAGGAGGGCTCCATTTAGCCGAGGTCGTAGCCGAGGCGCTCGGCCAACTTCTGCAGCAGACCGATCGCGGCGTCGGCGATGACCGTGCCCGGCGGGAAGATCGCGGTGGCCCCTGCGGCGTACAACTCGTCGAAGTCGCCTGGCGGGATCACGCCGCCGACCACGATCATGATGTCCGGCCTGCCCGCCTCGGCGAGCGCGTCCCGTAGGGCGGGGACCAAGGTCAGGTGGCCGGCCGCCAGGGACGACACCCCCACGACGTGCACGTCGTTGTCCGCGGCTTGACGTGCGACCTCGTCGGGCGTGGAGAACAACGAACCGACGTCGACGTCGAAGCCGATGTCGGCGAAGGCCGTGGCGATCACCTTCTGACCGCGGTCGTGGCCGTCCTGCCCCATCTTGGCGACCAGGATGCGGGGCCTGCGCCCGTCGGCCTCGGCGAACTTCTCGACCAGTTCCGTTGCAGCACTGAGGTTACTGACCTTCCCCACCTCATCCCGGTAGACGCCGGCGATGGTGCGGATCTCGGCCTGATGACGTCCCCACACCTTCTCGAGCGCGTCGGAGATCTCCCCGACGGTCGCCTTGGCCCGCGCGGCATCGATGGCCAGGGCGAGCAGGTTGCCTTCGCCTTCGGAGCCGCCCCCGCGGCGACCATCCCCTTGGGCGGCACGGGTCAGTTCGGCCAGCGCGGCCTCGACCGCCGCGGGATCGCGGTCGGCACGCAACTGCTCGAGCTTGGCGATCTGCTCGGCCCGGACGCGGCTGTTCTCGACCTTGAGGACTTCGATCTCCTGGTCCTCGTCGACCTGGTACTTGTTGATGCCGATCACGGTCTGCGCACCCGAGTCGATGCGGGCCTGCGTGCGCGCCGCCGCCTCCTCGATGCGCAGCTTCGGGATGCCGTCGTCGATCGCCTGCGCCATGCCGCCGTGCTCCTCGACCTCTTTGAAATGGGCGCGTGTGCGCTCCGCCAATTCATGGGTCAGCCACTCGACGTAGTACGAACCGCCCCACGGGTCTATCGGCCGGGTGGTGCCCGATTCCTGTTGCAGCAACAGCTGGGTATTGCGCGCGATGCGTGCCGAGAAGTCGGTGGGCAGGGCGAGGGCTTCGTCGAGGGCGTTGGTGTGCAACGACTGCGTGTGGCCTTGGGTGGCGGCCATCGCCTCGATACAGGTTCTCGCGACGTTGTTGAACGGATCCTGCGCGGTCAGCGACCAGCCCGAGGTCTGCGAGTGCGTGCGCAGCGACAGCGACTTCTCGCTCTTGGGGTCGAACTGTGCGACGAGCTCGCTCCAGAGCAGCCGGCCCGCACGCAGCTTGGCCACCTCCATGAAGAAGTTCATCCCGATGCCCCAGAAGAACGACAGTCGTGGCGCGAACTTGTCGATGTCCAGGCCCGCGGCGAGCCCCGCCTTGATGTACTCGACGCCGTCGGCCAGCGTGTAGGCAAGCTCCAAATCCGCTGTGGCGCCGGCCTCTTGGATGTGGTAGCCGGAGATCGAGATCGAGTTGTACTTCGGCATCTTGACGCTGGTATAGCCGAAGATGTCGGAGATGATCCGCATCGATGCCTTGGGCGGATATATGTAGGTGTTGCGGACCATGAACTCCTTGAGGATGTCGTTCTGGATGGTCCCGGCCAGCTTCTCCGGAGGCACCCCCTGCTCCTCGGCGGCAGCGACGTACAGCGCCAGAATCGGCAGCACGGCGCCGTTCATGGTCATCGACACCGACACCGTCGACAGGTCGATGCCGTCGAACAGCTGCCGCATGTCCAGGATGGAATCGATTGCCACCCCGGCCATTCCGACGTCGCCCGCCACGCGGGGGTGGTCGGAGTCGTAGCCCCGGTGGGTGGCAAGGTCGAACGCCACCGACAGACCCTTCTGGCCCGCCGCCAGGTTGCGGCGGTAGAACGCATTGGATTCCGCGGCGGTGGAGAACCCTGCGTACTGGCGGATGGTCCACGGCTGGTTCACATACATAGTCGGATACGGACCGCGGACGAACGGCGGCTGACCCGGGAAACCGTCCAACGGATAGCCCGCCGCCACCACGGCATCGCGGTCGGCGCCGACGTAGACGGGGCGGACGTCGATGCCCTCCGGCGTGGTCCAGTCCAGCTGGTCGGGGGTGTAGCCGTGTGCGGCAGCGGCTTCGGCGACGAGCTCGCCGACGGCGGCTTCGGTCGCGGGCCGCGGGCTCTGCTCGCCGTCCAGCGGGACGTCGGCGAAGCTGGCGATACCCTGTCCAATACCCGCAGTGGCAGTCACCTCAGGCCCCCAATCTGGTGAGCAGGTCCGACAACGCGCGGACCGCGTCGATCTTCGCGGTCAGATAGCCGTCGGGTTTCGAATCCGCTTCGGCGACCGCCTTTTCCGGGCCGGCGAGAAGGACGTACGACACGCCCGCCTTCCGCGCAGCATCGACGGCCGCCGCCGCCTCGGTTGCGTAGCGCGCATCGGTGCCGCAGATCACCGCGACCGTGAAGGACCCGGAGGACCCAGCACTCTCGGAAACGGCTTCGATGCCACCGGAGGCCAGCAGGTTCGCGGCGAACGTCGTGCGGATGTTGTGCTCGGCGAGCGGCCCCAGCGGAAGCAGCAGGGCCTTCGGCCGCGCGCCCGTCGCCGCGAGGTGCGCGTCTGACCGGTCCCGCAGCGCCTCGAAGCCGGCCGCGTAGCGCGCCACCCCTACGGTGTCGGTCCGGGCAGGCAGGGGCGCCTCGGCGAGGTTGGGGTACTCGTTGACGCCGGTGAGGGCGATGCGCCGGTGGGCGATGTCGTCCCCTCGACGGTCTCGGACCCGCTCGATCTCCGCGACGACGTAGTCGCCGGCGTCGACGAAGCCGCCCCTGGACTCGACGTCCTGGAAGTGCTTCCACGCCTGCTCGGCGAGGCGGCGGGTCAGGTCCTCGACGTGCCACGATCCCCCTCCGGGATCCAGCACGCGCCCGACGTGCGATTCCTCCAGCAGCAACAGCTGGGTGTTGCGGGCCATCCGGCGCGCGAAACTGGCTGCGGTGCCCGGCAATCCGCCGGGGATGGCATTGTCGAACGTCCGCACCCACACGGTGTCCGCGCCCCCGACCCCGGCCGCGAACGCGGCAAGCGTGGTGCGCAGCATGTTCACCCAGGGGTCCCGCTGGGCCATCATGGGAGCCGATGTCACGGCGTGCACGGTGGCGGCACCGGCCAGCGGCTCGCCGACCACCTCGGCCACCCTGGCCCACAGCTGGCGCGCCGCCCGAAACTTGGCGATCGTCATGAACTGGTCGTCGTCGGCGGCGTACCGGAAGCTGAGCTGCCGCAGCGCATCGGCCACCGACACCCCGTTCTCGCCGAGCACCCGCAGATAGCTCACGCCGGCGGCGACGGCGCCTGCGAGTTCCCACGACGCGCTGGCGCCCAGATCGTGGAAGGCCGGACCGTCGACGGTGATGGCGCGCACGCCGCTGTCGTAGCCGGTTGCCTTGATCGCGGTGCCGACGACCTCGTCGAGCGACGGCGTCGCCCGGCCGCCCAGTGCCGCGGTCAAGGGGTCGGCACCCAGATCCACCGACAGCCTGGCGCGCTGTTCGTCGTCGAAATCGGTGAGCAACGCCAGCGCCGCGTCGGCGGCGGCGACGTAGTCGCCACCCGCGTCGCGGACGTCCAGGATCACCGGCACCAGATCGAGGAAGACGCCCTCCAGCCACCGGTCGAGTTCTCCTACGGCGATGGCGCCGGTACCCACCCGCAGCACCAGCGCACTGGTGCCCTCCGTCAACGCCGCCAGGATCGCCCCGTTGCCGTCGGCGAGCGATACCGCTCCAGGAAGCGGGAACTCCTCGGCGACCTTCCAGCCCGACTTCACGTCACGCAGCGCGTCGCCGCCCCGGACGAACGGCCACCGGCCGGGCAACGGCGCTTCTGGCAACCCGTCCAGCGCGGTGTAGAGCGGGCGGATCGGGAAGCCCTCGTACGTGGCCGAGTCGAGGAGCCGGTCGGGCTCGGCGCCAAGATCGGCCGGGTCCTTCCTGCTGCTCTTCGCCAGCACTCCCGCCACCGCGGTGCGCCAGCGCGCGCGATCCGCCTCAAGGCTGGTACTGGACCCCTGTAGGGACACCGGCATCTCCTGTTGTCGCGCGCGTGACTTACCACCCGGCCATCAGGCTAAATGATCGCGATCAAGCGCATAACCGCCGGGCAGGCGACTCGCCGCCACACCGCCATGAGCCGATCGGCAACTCCCCGTACTGTTGAGAAGCGTGAAGCCCGTCGTCAGCACGTTGCGCGCAGTATGCGCGGCGATTCTCGCGACGGCATCGCAAGTTCCGCGCCGACGGATCGTGATGCTGGCAACCGCGATTGTGATTCTCGTCGCAGTCGCCGTGTGGGTGCCGCTACCCACCGCGGTGCAGCTCAGGGACTGGGCCACCTCGGTGGGTCCGTGGTTCCCGCTGGCCTTCCTTGGCGCCCACATCGTGGTCACGGTGTTCCCCTTTCCGCGGACCGCGTTCACGCTGGCCGCCGGGCTGCTGTTCGGCCCGATCCTCGGCGTCGCCATCGGCGTGGTCGCCAGCACCATCAGCGCGGTCATCGCCCTGCTTCTGGTGCGCGCGGCGGGTTGGCAACTCAACCGTCTGGTCAAGCACCCGCGGGTCGACGTGCTGGATGCGCGGCTCCGCGAACGGGGCTGGCCGGCGATCCTATCGATGCGGATGATTCCGGCGGTGCCGTTCTCCGTGCTCAACTACGCGGCAGGCGCCTCCGCCGTGCGGGTGGTGCCGTACACGCTGGCCTCGTTCGTCGGCCTGCTGCCCGGCACCGCCGCCGTCGTCATCCTCGGTGATGCGCTCACCGGAAACGTCAGTCCCCTGCTGTTCCTGGTATCGCTGTGCACGGCAAGCCTCGGCATCGCCGGGCTGGTCTACGAGATCCGCACGCACCGCCGTCACCACCGGCAGCACACCGCCGCACAAACAGCCGCGCAGACCGCCGCCGAACCGGCCGTCACGCCCTGACCGGGGGGCCCTTCAGGGTCATCGCCGCGAACGTCGCAAGGAATCCCGCCGCGGAAACGGCAGGCAGGCTCATATCGCGCGCCTTGACGTGAAAGCCCACCGCCAGCACGAAATACAGGGTCAGCATCGCGGTGGTCAATCGGGCCAGCGCCGGCCGTCTGGTGACGGACAGCAGTCCGATCGCCGCGGCGGTCTTGATCGGCGGGAAGACCCACCGATATCGCGGCGGAAAGTTCACGGCATCGAGGGTGCGCGTAGCGATCGCCACCGGGATGGCGTCGGTGACAACCGTCACTGCCATGTACGCGCCCAACACCCGATAGGCGCCATGCGACGTCACGACGTCGGTGCCCACTACTGTGTGCGCCGGCTGACCGATGGCCCCTTCAAGGTCATCGCCGCGAACGTCGCAAGGAAACCCGCCGCGGGAATCGCATTGACGGGCTTGTCACCGGCACGGATGTGCGCGCCGACGGCAAGCACGAAGTACACCGTCAGCATCGCCGTGGTCAGTCGCGCCAGCCAGGGAAACCGGCCGACCGCCAACAGGCCGACGGCCGAGGCGGCCTTCACCGGCGGGACGATCCTGCGCAGGTTCGCCGGCACTCCCAGATCGTCGAAGGACTTGGAGATGGCGGGCAGGGGTATGGCACACGCCACCGCGTCGCCCGCTTCGAATGCCGCGAGCGCCAGGTAGGTCCGCTTCGACGTCAGCACGCTCACTGGCCGGGTGAGCCGTGCCGTGGCTGCCCGTAATCAGGTGTTGGCGGCTGGGCCTGCTGCGACAGCGGCGCGTACTGCGGCGGCGGATCGACCATCCCCTGAACCGGGGTGCGCGCCTCGGCCACCGCCTGGGCAACCGCCTGCGCGATCTCGGGGTCGGTCTTCGTGTTGAACCACTCGGCGACCTCGGCGGAGTCGTCCTCCGGCTTCGGCAGGTCTTCCTCCACGGGCGACGGCTGATACCGGAAGACGCCGTCCTCGCCTGGCGCGCCCAGCATCTTGGTGAAGCCCTGCAGTGCGGTACCGAAGTCGCTGGGCACCAACCACACCTTGTTGGCCTCGCCCTTGGCCATCAGGGGCAGAGTCTGCAGGTACTGGTAGGCCAGCATCTCGGGCGTCGGGCGACCGGCCTTGATCGCCGCGAACGTCTTCTCGATGGCCTTGGCCTGGCCCTGCGCCTGCAGATAGGACGCGGCCCGTTCACCCTGGGCGCGCAGCATCCGGGACTGGCGGTCGGCTTCGGCCGCCAGGATGGCCGCCTGCTTGGCGCCCTCGGCTGAGAGGATCTGGGCCTGCTTCTGGCCCTCGGCCTGCTTGATCGACGCTTCCCGGTTGCCCTCGGCGGTCAGGATCATGGCGCGCTTCTCGCGGTCAGCGCGCATCTGCTTTTCCATCGAGTCCTGGATCGACGGCGGTGGGTCGATGCTGCGGAGTTCGACCCGCGCCACGCGCAGTCCCCATCGGCCCGTGGCCTCGTCGAGCACGCCACGGAGCTGGCCGTTGATCTGGTCGCGCGAGGTCAGCGCCTGCTCCAGCGTCATGCCGCCGACCACGTTGCGCAGCGTGGTGGTGGTCAGCTGCTCGACACCGACGATGTAGTTGCTGATCTGGTAGACGGCGGCCTGCGGGTTGGTGACCTGGAAGTACACGACGGTGTCGATGTTGACCGTCAGGTTGTCCTCGGTGATCACCGGCTGCGGCGGGAACGACACCACGCGCTCGCGAAGGTCCACCCTGGCGCGAATCTTGTCGACGAACGGCAGCAACAGCGTGAGCTGACCGGACACGGTCTTGCTGTAGCGGCCCAACCGCTCGATCACCGCGGCCTCGGCCTGCGGTATCACTTTTACCGACTTGGCCACCACGATGATGGCGAACAGCACCAGCACGGCCACCAGAATCAAACCGGCAACGGCACCTTCCATGACGGATCCTCCCCAATCTCAAATGGTCTTGAAGACGACCGCAGTTGCGCCGTCGATTCGCATGATGGTGACGTGGTCGCCCGCTTCGTAGACATCGTTGTCGTTCAGCGGCCGTGCCGTCCAGACCTCGCCGTCGAGTTTCACCTGGCCCTCGTGGCGCCCCACCCGATCGAGCACCAGCGCGCTCTTGCCTTCCAGGGCCTTCATCGGCTCTGGGAGACCGGTGCCTGCGGCGAACCGGCGCCGCAGCGCGGGGCGCACCAGCACCAGCAGAAGGAGCGTGACCGCCAGGAAGACGACGCCGTCGACCACGTAGTTGTCGACGAGCAAGCTCGACCCGACGGCCGCAAGCGCACCACCGCTGAGCATCAGCAGGAAGAGGTCACCGGTCAGCGCCTCGGCACCGGCCAGGGCCAGCGCTGCAACCAGCCAGATCAACCAAACGGGCATGAACGCAGCCTATCGCGTACGCAGCCTGCCGAGCCGGCAACAACTACACTGCGTGCATTATGTGGTGTCCAAGTGTTTCGCTGTCGGCGTGGAGCAACGCCTGGCTCGCTGGTCTCGCTGCGCCCGACGATGTTTTGGACGCGTTGTCACAGTGGGCACCAAGGCATTCCGTCACCGCCTACGACTCGGTCGCGGCAGGCCGTACCGGGCTGCCGTGGCCCGACCTCACCGATGCCGGAGCGGTGTCGCTGCTGCAGACGCTGCGCACCGCGGCGGGGCCCATCACCGGCGAGCCCGCCATCTCGGTGGCGTTGCCGGTGCCTGGCGACGTGCGCGGCCTGGTGGCGGGCACCCAGTTCCAGGCCGACGCCGTGACGGCCGGTGAGGCGATCATCGTGTCGCACCCTGGGTCTGAAGCGGTGGGACTGGTTCCGGAGTTCGTGTACGACGATGGCTACGGGGATGCGGACGAGGACTCCGACTACGGTCCCGAGATCAGCTCCCTGTCCTGGACGGTGTACTCGCTGTCGGCCATGCCGTTCGGTGAGCACATCGACCTCGGGGCAGCCGAGTACGAACTACGATCCGCGGTGCGTGCGGCCGCCGACGCTCTCGGCACGTTGCGCGCCGGTACGACGGGTGCCGACGTCGCCGATCCGCGCGGGCTAGTGGAGCAGGTGCTCGAGGCGGGGCGCCTGCACAAACTGCCAGAGCACGCCCCGGAGCGGGCAGTGCGGGTGCTGGAGAACGCCGCCCACGTCGACGCGATCATCACCGTGAGTTCCGGGCTGATGCCGATCGGGCTGCAGTCGTCCTCGGAGATGCAGATCGCCAACGAGGCGCTTCGGCCGCTGAACGGTGTGGTCCGCAAGGCGCGGATTGCCGCGGTAAGCGCGATCCTGCACTCAGCCTGGCGGCGGTAGTCACACCGCCAGTACGACGGCGACTGCCGCGACGATCAGGACCAAGCCGACTGCCCCGATGATCCACGGCAGCTTGCTCTTCCGCGGCGGCTCCGCACCACGAGGGTCGAAGCCCGGTTGCAGGTAATCCGGAAGGGGCCCGTCGTTGTCGGCCCGCTCTCCATAGTGTGAACCATCCCCGTAACCTGGCTACACTCCGCTACCCCCTGACTCGCGGCGCCGGTGAAAACGACGCTATCACGGCAATTCGAGGTAGCTGCGCGGCTTTTCAGTCGCTGTCCGTCGGCGCGCCTGCAGCGACGCAGCGCGGCGAGGACGAGCACCGTTGACCGTTGACGACACACCCGCAGCCGGGCACCGGATCCGGCCCGGCGAGGCGGGCGGGTTCGGTGTCGAAGCGCAACTCGTCGATCAGGTCGGCGACCAGTCGCGCGAATCGCGGGTCGGCATTGGGGGTTCTGGCCCTGGCGAACGCGATCCCGGCGTCCTCGGCCTGGCTGCGCAGCTCGTGGTCGAGGTCCCACACCACCTCGATGTGGTCGGCGACGAAGCCGATCGGGCAGACGATCACCGCTCGGGTGCCCCGCTCGGCGAGCGCCGAAAGATGGTCACCGACATCGGGTTCCAGCCACGGTACGCGCGGCGGACCGGAACGCGACTGCCATACCTGATCGTAGTCGTGGTACCCGGCCGCAGCCGCGACCAGCCGCGTCGCGTAGGCCACCTGCCTGCTGTAGAGATTGGGCCCCACCCGCTCGTCGGCCACGATCGGGACAGAATGGGCGGTGAACACCAGCCGGGCCTCGGCGCGCAGGTCGGGCAGTGACGCCGCCGCGGCCGCGATCCCGTCGGCGAACATCTCGACGAAGAGCGGATGGTCGAAGTACTGCCGCAGCTTGACCATCTCTGGCGCGCGCTCCCCCGCCGCCGCCCGACCACGGGCGATGTCCTCGA
>NZ_JAVRPS010000501.1:0-13612 GCF_032162105.1 Mycobacterium sp.
CGCGTTGTTCGACCTGCCGCCGTACCGCGGCCGGTGGCCCGAGATCTGGATCGCCGCGCACGGTCCCCGCATGCTGCGCGCCGTCGGACGCTATGCCGACGGTTACTTTCCCGGGTTCCCGCACACCCCACAGGAGTATGCGCAGCGGCTGGAGGCCGTCCGTGCCGCGGCATCCGACGCCGGTCGTGACCCGATGGCGATCGTGCCCGCCCTGTGGATCATGGTGGTGACCGGCCGCAGCCGCGCCGACGTCGACGAGGCCCTGGACTCCGAGGTGATCAGGGCGGGTGCGATGAACGCCTCCGACGAGTTCTACGCCAGGCACGGCGCGCAGCACCCGCTCGGCGCGGGTTTCACCGGCGCGCAGGACCTGCTGCCGCAGGACATGGATGAACAGACTGCGCTGTCGTACATCAAGACGATTCCGAAGTCGGTGGTGCGCGGCTGCGTCCTGAATGGCACTCCCGACGAGGTGATCGAGCAGGCCGCCGTATGGCGCGACCACGGCGTTCGCTACCTGGTGGTGGCCAATGTGACTCCGTTGCAGCGCAGTCTCCGCAATGGGCTGGCTGCGATGCCTGCGTTCAGCAGGATTGTGCACAGGCTGAAGAAGCTCTGATGTCCTAATCTGTGGGGTCCGTGGCATAGACGCCACGGGCATGGTCGCCGACACTGAAGGCTGTGAAGCGGTCGGTGGTCATCGTGGGGTTCGGGGGCGTGCAGGCCCTCGACCTGGTGGGCCCCTTCGAGGTGTTCACCGGCGCCACGCTGTACCTGCTCAGCAGGGGCCGCCAGGACGACGGTTACGACGTCACCATCGCGTCGCTCGACGGCAAACCGGTCAGCACCGGCACCGGACTCGAGCTCGTCGCCAAGCCGCTGCCGGACCCCTGGCAACCCATCGACACCGTCGTCCTACCTGGCGGCACGGGCATCGACGCCGCGCGCCAGAATCCGGACGTCATGGCCTGGATCCGGGCGGCGGCCACCTCGTCACGCCGCATGGTCAGCGTGTGTACTGGAGCCTTCCTCGCCGCGCAGGCCGGGCTGCTCGACGGTTGTCCCGCCACCACGCACTGGGCGTTCGCCGCGCAGCTGGCGCGCGAGTTCCCCGCCGTCGACGTGGATCCCGAACCGATCTTCGTGCGCAGCTCGGCGTCGGTGTGGACGGCAGCGGGGGTGACCGCGGGCATCGACCTGGCCCTGTCGCTAGTCGAGGACGACTACGGCACCGATGCCGCGCAGACGGTGGCTCGCTGGCTGGTGCTCTACCTGCGTCGCCCCGGCGGCCAGACGCAGTTCGCGGCGCCGGTGTGGATGCCGCGGGCCAAACGGGCACCCATTCGCGACGTGCAGGAGGCCATCGAGTCCGAACCCGGTGGCGCGCACAGCGTCACCGACCTCGCCCGTCGCGCCGCCATGAGCCCAAGGAACTTCACCAGGGTGTTCACCGTCGAGGTCGGCGAGGCGCCAGGAGCCTACGTCGAGCGCGTCCGCACCGAGGCCGCGCGCAGGCAATTGGAGGAGACCGACGACACCGTCACCGTGATCGCCGCACGGTGCGGCTTCGGCACCGCGGAAACCATGCGGCGCAACTTCGTTCGGCGCGTCGGCGTTTCACCCGACCAGTACCGCAAAACTTCCGCGCACGCGAGGAGCAATTTTTCTACCGCTTGAGGAGAGAGAATCATGCAGATCGCCATCGTGCTCTACCCCGGCTTCACCGCGCTGGACTTCATCGGTCCCTACGAAGTGCTGCGCAACCTGCCGGACACCGAGGTCCGGTTCGTCTGGCACCAACCGGGCCCGATCACCGCCGACTCCGGTGTGCTCCTCGTCGGTGCCACCCACTCTTTCGACGAAACCCCTTCGCCCGACCTACTTCTCATCCCCGGTGGCATGACGACGTTCGAACACGCCCGCGACGAGAAGTTGCTCGCCTGGGTGCGACAGGCCCACCAGAGCGCGGCGTGGACCGCGTCGGTGTGCTCCGGGTCGGTGATCCTGGCCGCTGCTGGCCTACTCGAGGGCAAGCGCGCCACGTCGCACTGGATGGCGCTGACAACGCTGAAGGCGTTCGGGGTGACGACGGTGGGTGACGAACGGATCGTCCAAGCGGATGCGGACGGTCCGAACAGAATCGTCACGTGCGCCGGGGTCTCGGCAGGCATCGACCTCGGGCTGTGGTTGGCCGGCCAGATCGGCGGCGAGGCCAAGGCCAAGGCCATCCAGCTGGGCATCGAGTACGACCCGCAGCCGCCGTTCGACTCCGGCCACCTGTCGAAGGCCTCGGCGACTACCAAGGCCACCGCCGCCGCGCTGTTGTCGAAGGACGTGATGAAGCCCGCCCTTCTCAAGGCCGCCACGCTGCTGCTGTGGGAACAGGCCATCCGGAAGGCCCGCGGCCGCGGCAAGAAACGCCCCGCCCCCGCGATTTCGGCGCGCTAACAGTCGCTGGCCGAACAAGTCGCTGGCCGAACGGGAACGCGCCCAAATCGCGGCAGGAAGTAAGGTCGGCCGAGTGAATCTGGCCTATGACGACCGCGGCTCGGGGGAGCCCGTCCTGTTCATCGCCGGCCGCGGGGGAGCGGGCCGCACCTGGCGCCTGCATCAGGTACCGGCCTTCCAGCGGGCGGGCTATCGCGTCATCACGTTCGACAACCGCGGTGTCGGCGCCACCGAGAACGCCCAGGGCTTCACCACCGGGCAGATGGTCAGCGACACGGCGGCGCTGATCGAGAAGCTCGACGCCGGCCCCGTCCGCATCGTCTCGGTGTCGATGGGATCGTTCATCGCCCAGGAGCTGATGCTGGCCCGCCCTGACCTGGTGTCCGCGGCGGTCCTGATGGCCACCCGCGGCCGCGGGGACCGAACCCGCGACTTCTTCCGCGCCGCGGAGGACGAGTTCCTCGATGCAGGCATCGAGCTACCCGCGAAGTACGACGCCAAGGTGCGGCTGCTGGAGAGCTTCTCGCGGAAGACGCTCAACGACGATCAGGCCGTGCGCGACTGGATCGACATGTTCACCATGTGGCCGACCAAGTCGACGCCAGGGCTGCGCAGCCAGAACAGAATCGCACCGGAGGGCAACCGGTTGCCTGCTTACCGCAACATTACGGCGCCGGTGCTGGTGATCGGTTTCTCCGATGACACCGTGCTGCCGCCCCATCTGGCCCGCGAGGTCGCCGATGCCCTCCCGAACGGCCGCTACCTGCAGATACCCGATACCGGGCACCTCGGCTTCATCGAGCGTCCCGACCCCGTGAACGCCGCGGCGCTCGAATTCTTCGCCGCAGGCGTGTGACACCCTGATCTAGTGACGGATGTAGTGGCGGCCTCATGAACCCCTCGACGACGCAGGCCCGCGTCGTCGTCGACGAACTCATTCGCGGCGGCGTCCGCGACGTCGTGTTGTGCCCCGGATCGCGCAACGCCCCGCTGGCATTCGCGCTGCACGACGCCGACCGCGACGGACGGCTGCGGCTGCACGTCCGGATCGACGAGCGCACGGCCGGCTATCTGGCGATCGGGCTGGCCGTCGCGGCGGGGGCGCCGGTCTGCGTCGCCATGACGTCGGGGACCGCGGTGGCCAACCTCGGGCCCGCGGTCATCGAGGCCAACTACGCGCGCGTGCCGCTGATCGTGCTGAGCGCCAATCGGCCCTACGAACTGCTCGGCACCGGCGCCAACCAGACGATGGAACAGCTCGGCTACTTCGGTACCCAGATGCGGGCCACCATCAGCCTCGGTCTCGCCGAGGGGGCATCCGAACATTTGGACGCGCTCAACGCCCAATGGCGTTCGGCGACGTGTCGAGTCCTGGTGGCCGCCAAGGGTTCTCGCAGCGCGAACGCTGGACCGGTGCAGTTCGACATCCCGCTGCGCGAGCCGCTGGTGCCCGACGCCGGGTCCACCGGGGAGTACGCGCCTGCCGGAAGGCCCGACGGGAAGTCGTGGACCCACACCCCGCCGGTGACGTTCGACCAGCCGCTGGACATCGACCTGACGCCGGACACCGTCGTCATCGCCGGCCACGGCGCGGGTGTGCAGGAAAACCTCGCGCAGCTGCCCACCGTCGCCGAGCCGACCGCACCGCCCGCGGCCAACCCGCTGCATCCGTTGGCGTTGCCGTCGCTGCACCCGCAGCAGGTGATCATGCTCGGACGCCCGACGCTGCACCGACAGGTGTCCACGTTGCTCGCCGATTCGTCCGTGCCGGTGTTCGCGCTGACCACGGGGCCGCGCTGGCCCGACGTGTCCGGCAACTCGCAGGCCACCGGCACACGCGCCGTCACCTCGGGGACGCCCGATCCCGAGTGGCTGAAGCGGTGCAGCGTGGCGAACGCCAAGGCCGTCGAGACGGTCCGCGCCCAACTCGCCGCGCACCCCCTGACCACGGGGCTGCACGTCGCGGCCGCCATCGCCGACGGCTTGCGCGACGGCGACCAGGTGGTGCTCGGCGCGTCCAACCCGGTCCGCGACGCCGCGTTGGTCGACCTGATTCATCCGGGAGGCGTCGCCCCCAAGATCAAGGTGCGGTCCAATCGCGGCGTCGCAGGCATCGACGGCACGGTGTCGACGGCCATCGGCGCGGCGCTGGCCCATGACGCCACCGGGGGACGCACCATCGCGCTGATCGGCGACCTCACGTTCGTGCACGACAGTTCGGGCCTGCTGATCGGCCCGACGGAGCCGACCCCGAAGAACCTGACCATCGTGGTGTCCAACGACAACGGCGGCGGCATCTTCGAACTGCTCGAGCAGGGTGATCCCCGGTTCTCCGACGTGTCGTCACGGATCTTCGGCACCCCGCACGACGTCGACGTCGGCGCGCTGTGCCGCGCCTATCACGTCGAGAGTCGTCAGGTCGAGGCCGACGATCTCGCCGCCGCGCTGAGCGAATCATTCGACGGCATGCGGGTCTTGGAGGTGAAGGCCGACCGCTCGTCGCTGCGGGCGTTGCATGCGTCGATCAAGGCTGCGTTGTGATCGAGGAGATCAGAACGCGGTTGAAGGCGGTGCGCGCCACCGTGATTCCGCATTTTTACGGCGAGGCCGGCGAGACGCGGCCGCAGCGCATCATCCGCTGGACGCGCATCGGGCTCGTCATCGCGGCGTGCCTGGTGACCCTGTCCGCGATGCTCCTGGTGTTCGGCGCGTGGCGCAACGACCGTCAGATCGAACGTCACATGGGGGTGGCCGCCGCCGAGGTGCTCGATGCGGGCCCGCGGCGCTCGACCATCGAGTTCGTCACACCCGACCGCGTCACGTACCGGCCCGAACTCGGCGTGCTCTATCCATCCGAATTGGACACGGGCATGCGGATTTACGTCGAGTACGACAAGAACGACCCCGACGTGGTGCGGGTGCAGGACCGCAACGCCTCGCTGGCGATCATTCCCGCCGGGTCGATCGCGGTGATCGGCTGGCTGATCGCAGGGGCGGCATTGGTCGGCCTGGCCTACGTACAGCGGCGATTCGACCGTCAGGACGCCATCAGCGTGGAAAGCCAGTCGTTGTCGTAGATGTCGAGTTTCTCGTCCTTCTTGAGGTCGTAAACCGTTGGCGTTCCCGTGCTCACCTGGTCGATCTCGAACAGGAACTCGAAGTTGGTGTCGTTCATGTCCTTCGTGTCGACGCCGGACGCGCCGCTCGCGATCGCCTTGACCTGGGCGCTGGGGATGCCAGCCTTCTTCGCCATGTCGGCCATCTCGTCGTCCGAGGGTCCCCGCCCGCCGAGATCCTGATGCGCCCACAGGTCTTCGACGAACCGCTGGAATGCCCGCGCAGGCGTGCCGTCGGTGCCTTCGGCCCCACCGGGCGTCGCGGCGACGAACATCGCGTTGGCGACGTGCGCGGAGTGCCCGTCGGGCAGCTGGTCGAGGAAGGTCAGCGGGCGATACGTCACCGCGAGTTGCCCGATCCCGATGTAGTAGGCGAGCTGCCCACCGAAGTCGGCCTGCAGATCGGCGCAGTGGCTGCACTGCGGCTCGGTGTAGAGCTCCACCTGCACGGGTGCGTCATCGAGGCCGACGTGGATGCCGAACCCGTCCTTGGTGATGGTGGCCTGCCCTGGCTCGGGGCCGACCTGCGCGATGCCGGTGACTTGTTTGGTGCAACCGGTGGCGACGAGCATTAGGCTGATCAGGACCGCCAAAACCGTCCGCGAAACCCGCATCGGCGCCTCCTCGTTCATAGTGACCCTTCCAGTATGCGGGGACGACTCTTTGCGTGTCGTATCCCTGTACGCAACCTTTCGGACAGTCGATGGTGTCACTATTCTGTTGTGCGCGTTGCGATCGTCGCAGAAAGCTTCCTCCCGAATGTCAACGGCGTCACCAACTCGGTGCTTCGGGTGCTCGAGCACCTCCGTCGCACGGGCCACGAGGCGCTCGTCATCGCCCCCGACACGCCGCGTGGAGAAGAATCCGCGGATCGTGTGCACGATGGGATCCGCGTCCATCGGGTGCCGTCGCGGATGTTCCCGAAGGTCACCTCGTTGCCGCTGGGCGTGCCCCGGCCGCGGATGGTCGGCGTGCTGCGGGGATTCAGCCCGGATGTCGTACACCTGGCGTCGCCTGCGTTGCTCGGTTACGGCGGACTGCACGCCGCCCGGTTTCTCGGCGTGCCGACGGTAGCCGTATTCCAAACCGACGTCGCGGGTTTCGCCGAGAGCTACGGCGTCGGCATGATGTCACGGGCAGCGTGGGCGTGGACGCGTCATCTGCACTCGCGCGCCGACCGGACTCTCGCACCATCGACGTCGGCGATGGAAAACCTCGTCGCGCATGGCATCCCGCGGGTGCACCACTGGGGAAGGGGCGTCGACGTCACGGGCTACGTGCCTTCGGCACGCGACGACGCACTCCGCGCCCTGTGGTCACCCGACGGCAAGCCGATCGTCGGTTTCGTCGGCCGCCTAGCACCCGAGAAGCACGTCGAACGATTGGCCGGGCTGGCCGCCCGCGAGGACCTTCGGGTCGTGGTGGTCGGTGACGGCGTCGACCGCGACAAGCTCGAATCCCTCATGCCATCAGCCGTTTTCACCGGCGCTCTGTACGGCGCCGAACTCGCCACCGCGTACGCGAGCATGGACGTGTTCGTGCACCCCGGCGAGCACGAGACCTTCTGCCAGGCGGTACAGGAGGCCATGGCGTCGGGCGTGCCGGTCATCGCTCCCGATGCCGGCGGACCGCGTGACCTGGTCGCCCCGATGCACACCGGATTGCTCTTGCCGGTGAGCCAATTCGCGGCGCGACTGCCCCAGGCCGTCGACCACCTGATCGCCGAGCGGCCACGCTATTCGGTGGCCGCCCGTCGCAGCGTGCTGAACCGCACCTGGCCTGCGGTCTGCGATCAGCTGCTCGTCCACTACGACGCTGTCGTCGGCGAGGCCCGCCGCAAGGCCGCCTAAGCATTTCCCCGCGAGACGCAAAAGTCCCCGGCACGCCGCAATTTCGGGCACCTTTGCTGGAGCCGCTTGCGGACTGCTCGTGCGGAGTTAGCCCTGCGCCAGTTCGGCGACCGGCTGCCACTCTTCCCAGGTCTTGATCCGGTTCTCGTAGTCGGCCTTCGCGAGCTGGATCGGCAGCGTCCCGAAGAAGACCCGCAGCGGCGGCTTCTCGGCGTCGACGATCTTGAGCACCGCGGCGGCTGACGCGTGCGGGTCACCTGGCGTGGCGACGCGCTGGCTGCGGGCGCGTTCGGCCTGCTCGTGTGCCTCGGCGTAGGCGGGCAGCGGCGTGGCGCGCTTGGACGACGATCCCGCCCAGTCGGTGGAGAACCCGCCCGGCTCGATCAGCGTCACGTGGATGCCGAACGATGCGATCTCCTGCGACAGCGCCTGCGAGAAGCCCTCGAGCGCCCACTTCGAGGCGTGGTAGATGCCGACGTTCTGGAATGCGGTGATGCCGCCGATCGACGACACCTGAATGATGTGGCCGCTGCGCTGCTCACGCAGGTAGGGCAACGCGGCCTGCGTCACCCACAGCGCGCCGAACACGTTCGTCTCGATCTGGTCGCGGGCTTCGGCCTCCGACAGCTCCTCGATGAAGCCGAACTGCCCGTAGCCGGCGTTGTTGACCACGACGTCCAGCCGACCGAAGTGGTCGTGGGCCTGCTTGACGGCGGCGAAGTCGGCCTCGCGGTCGTTGACGTCGAGCTTGATCGCCAGCAGCGCGTCGCCGTACTTGGCCACCAGGTCGTCGAGGGTTGCGGTGTCCCGCGCCGTCGCCGCCACCTCGTCGCCCCGGTCCAGCGCTGCGATCGTCCACTCCCGGCCGAAGCCGCGCGACGCACCGGTGATGAACCAAACCTTCTTGTCAGTCATGGATGTCCTTTTCCTCGCTGGTCACAGGTGTTCAAGTGCACCGGCACGGTTCCCATTCCCGGATTGGGAATGTTCACAGGTAGCGTCGGCACCGTGAACCGGGCGACGCTGGCGAAGGACCCCCA
Source organism: Mycobacterium sp. (assembly GCF_032162105.1). Taxonomy (GTDB): domain Bacteria; phylum Actinomycetota; class Actinomycetes; order Mycobacteriales; family Mycobacteriaceae; genus Mycobacterium. Next base: position 8,455 of record NZ_JAVRPS010000501.1, read on the forward strand.
CGAAGTCGCGTCCATGTTCGACGGCGTCGCGCGGCGGTACGACCTCACCAACACCGTGCTGTCGCTCGGCCAGGATCGGTTCTGGCGACGCGCAACGCGCGCGGCGTTGCAGATCGGCCCCGGCGACACCGTGCTCGACCTGGCCGCAGGGACCGCGGTGTCGACGGTGGAGTTGGCCGCATCGGGCGCGTGGTGCGTGGCGTGTGACTTCTCGGTGGGAATGCTCGCGGCGGGCGCCAACCGGGACGTACCCAAGGTCGCAGGCGACGCGACCCGGCTGCCCTTCGCCGACGAGACGTTCGACGCCGTGACGATCAGCTTCGGACTGCGCAACGTCGTGGATCATCAGGCCGGGCTACGCGAGATGGCGCGGGTGACGCGACCCGGCGGCCGGCTGGTGGTGTGCGAGTTCTCCACGCCGACGAACGGGTTGTTCGCCACGGCGTACAAGGAGTACCTGATGAAGGCGCTGCCGCGGATGGCCACTGCAGTGTCGTCGAACCCGGACGCCTACGTGTATCTGGCCGAGTCTATCCGGGCGTGGCCCGAGCAACCCGAACTGGCGCAACAGATTTCGACTGCCGGATGGTCGGCGGTGCGCTGGCGCAATCTCAGCGGCGGCATCGTCGCACTGCACGCCGCGAGCAAGTCTTAGTAGGCGCGGGCGTCGACGTCGACGCTCAACCGCTCGGGCACCGATCCGGCCCGTTCGCACGCCGTCCGCACCAGGTCCGGTGAGTCGGCGGCGAAGACGCCGTAGAGCACCTCGTCGGTGGGTACCGCCACGGTCATCACCAGCCACACCGGGGACCCCTCGGCGGACATGCCCGCGATGGCCTTGTCGAGCTCGGCGACCATCGCGTCGATCAACTCCCGCGTCAGGTTCGGTCGATACCACTCCACCAGGAACCGGGTCGCGACGGGGACGGCCGTGCTCATCGCCCACACGCTAGTCGTCATTCCTTGGAATGAAATCGGGGTTTACCCTAAGACTGAGCCGACCTCAGCTTCTGGGCGAGCTGGGCGCGGGATCTTATTCCCAGCTTTCGGTAGATCTGCGTGAGGTTCGCTTCGACGGTCTTGAGGCTGACGAAGAGAGCGGCTGCGACGTCGCGGTTGGTCATGCCCGATGTTGCCAACTCGGCGATCCGCTGCTCGGTGGGGGTCAGGATCGAACTCCGCGACGGCCCTCCCTTCGTCCGGTCCAATTCCGCGCGGGCCCGATCGGCCCAGAGCGACGCGCCCATGCGTTCGAATTCGCTCAACGCCTCACCGAACGTCTGTGCGGCGACCTGCTTCAGCCGCTGTCGGCGTTGGAGTTGTCCGAGCAGGAGTTGCGTTCGGGCCCGTTCGAACGGCATTGGCAGCTGATCGTGCGCGGCCATTGCGTCGGTGACGGCGTCCATCGCCTTGTCGACCTCACCCCGAGCGGCGAACCACATGCTGCGGCACCGCGCACCCGTGGCCAGCAGCCACGCGCGGTCGAGCCGGCGCCCGTCGTTCTCGAGCTTCTCGATCAGGGCTACGGCTTCGTCGATGCGTCCGACGTTGACCATCGCCTCCACCGCGTCGGGGACGAACCACATAGTCATGATCTCGCTGGCGGAGAGTGCGCCGAACTGGTCGATGAGAGGCTGCAGAATCGCCAGGGCCTCCGCGTGCTTTGTCAGTGACACTTCGACGAAGCCAAGCGTCATCGTCGGCCACACCGCAAGTCGTGGTGTGCCACAACCGATCGCGGTTTCGACCGCGGCGTGGGCGTCGTTGCGGGCGTCGTCTACGCGTCCGGTGTAGGCGGCGACCGTCGCCCGGACGGTCAGCGCGGTCACCCAGATGTGGTCGCCGCCGATCTGTTCGGCCCGTTCCATGGTCTCCTCGGCGACCACCGTCGCTGCGGCGAAGTCGCCCCGCCACACGTTGATGAGCGTGCTTTGCGCGGCGACGGCCATCATGTCGCTTTCGGCGCCGCGCTCCAGGCACAGTCGGCGCAGGTCGATCGCCTCACGGTGCGCCTCGTCCAGTTTGCCCGTCCACGCCAGCATGAGCACGTTGATTGCGCTGGCGCGGAACTGGAACGGGACGTCGGCCTCACGATCCTCGAGTTCGAGCGCCCGCTGCAGGTTCTGTTCGTCGACGCCGTTGCCGCACAGGCAGTTCGCCAGCACCGACATCGTCAGCACCTGGCTGGTGAGCTCCGGCAGGGAGAGGTCGCGCGCCCGTTGCACCGCCTCACCGACGTGCCGGACCGACTCCTCGAACATGCCGGAGTGGACGTACGCGAACGACAGCAGCAACAGGCTCCGGACGATCAGGGCGTGATCGCCTTCGGCGTCGACGAGGGCGCGGTTGAGCAGTTCGATGGCCTCGATGAAGCTGTCGTCGTAAATCCGCATGGCCGCAAGCAGATTCAGGGCACTGGCACGCAGAGGTCCGCTCGCCAGTTGGTCGATCGTCGGCCTCAGCAACCCGTAGGCGCGCTTGGTGTCGCCGGCGCGGAAGTGGTCTTCGGCGGCCCGGATTTGGCGCCACGGTTGGTCGCCGCCGAGGTTGATTGCCAGGTCGACGAGTTCGGCGGCCGCCGCGGGCGCGCCGCGGGCCCGTGCCGCGTCGGCGGCGGCGTCCAGCGCGTGCAGTGTCGCGGGGTCGGCACTGGAGGCCGCCAGCGCCAGGTGGCGAGCCCGCAGCTCGGGCTGCTCGACGAGGTCCGCCAGGGTGCGGTGCATCTGTCGGCGGCGAGCGGGACCGGCCACGCTATAGGCACCCCGCGCCAGCAGCGGGTGAGTGAACCGGACCCGGTTGCCGTCGATCTGCACGATGCCGTTGCTCTCGGGCACCTCGAGGAGTTCGACGACGCGGTCAGTGGTCTTCTCGGTGACCTCTGCGAGCAGGTCGACGGTCGGGGCACCGACGCTGGCGGCGGCGAGCAGAACCATCTGGGTCTCGGCGCCGAGCCGGTCGAGTCGTGAGCGCACCAGTTCGGACAATGAGCCCGGCAGATCGCCATCGGCGCTCGGAGTCTGGCCGTCCATGGCGCGGGCCAGTTCGAGAGCGTAGAACGGATTGCCGCCGGACAGCTCGCCGATCCGGACGATCGTGGGTCGGGAGAAGGCACGGCCGAGGCGGCCGACGATCACCCTGCGCAATCCGCCAAGGCTGAGCGGGCTCACCCGGACGCGCTCCACGCCGTCGAGCCTGTTCAGCTGCAACCAGGCGGCTCCGTAACCCGTCTCCGGTTCGGTGCGTTCGGTGACCAGAACTCCAATTCGGCCCTTGAGCCGCCGGGCGCCGAATGCGAGGACCGCCTGACTCGACGAGTCCAGCCATTGCAGGTCGTCGATCGCCACGATCACGGGCGTATCGGCCGAGAGCCGGTCGACGAGGGTCAGGAACGCCGACGCGACCACGCGTTCGTCGGTGGCGGGGCCGGTGCCGTCCTCCCGCAACAGCACACGGTCGAGGGCGACCCGCTGTAGATGAGGCAGACCGGCGAGGACCGCGGGCTCGATACCGACCAGCAGGTCGGCCAGCACGGCGTACGCGAGGCCCGACTCAGCCTGTCCGGCGCGTGCCGAGAGCACGCGAAAGCCGCGCTCGTGCGCCTCTTCCAGAGCCCCAAGCCACAACGTCGTCTTACCGATGCCCGCCTCGCCTTCGATGACGAGCACCGACGGGTGCGACTCGCTGGCCCGCAGGAACTCGGCTACGGCGCGCGATTCGTCCGACCGGCTCACCACACCCCGCAACATTCCCCATTCCTGCTGGTAGCAAACGGCTGCCCAGTTGTGGCAATCGTCAACTGCGTAATCATGGCTCACTATCATGGCTCACTCCACCTGGTCTTGCTGGAGGTCGGGCGACGTGGTCAGGGTTTCGCAAACCTAGGGTTTCCCCCGATTGCCCGGCGCTCATCCAATCATTAACGTTGGCGTCAGTTAGCGCAGCAAGGGCGCCGCGTGCAAACGATCGGGAACGCACTCGGGGGACTGTGGGTACACGTCGGGTACCGAACCAGCCGCCGGTCGCTGCCGAGCAGGCGTCCGTTGAGGGGTGGACGTCAGCTGAAGGGCTTCCTGCGGTCGATGCGGCGTGAACCCGCCCCGGCGCGGCGCCAGACCCGCGCAACCCAGTCGGCGTCCTCGTCGGTGACGAGGTTGCCCATCACCCGGACCGCGATGCCCATGAGGAAGTCCGAGCGCATCGCGACCGGTCCGGTCGTCGGCAGGAACCGGGGGATGGTGAGCAGCAGCGCCAGTCGGCGGGCCACGGAGAATCCGGGGCCGTAGTGGCGCCGCAGCTCGGCCGGCCACACCTGCGACAGGTCGCCAGTGCCGAGCAACTCCGCGGCGAGGCGCCCGGTCTCGAGTCCGTAGTCGATGCCCTCGCCGTTGAGTGGGTTGACGCACGCCGCGGCGTCGCCGATCAGCACCCAGTTCGGCCCGGCCACACCCGACACCGCGCCGCCCATCGGCAACAGCGCCGACAGCCCCGCGCGCGGCTCACCGCGGAATCCCCACTCGTCGCGGTGCAGCCCGGCGTAGTAGGACATCAGCGGGCGCAGCGCGGCGTGGGCGGGACGTTTCGCCGTCGCGAGGGCGCCGACGCCGATGTTCACCTCGCCGTTGCCGAGGGGGAAGATCCATCCATAGCCGGGGAGCACGTGGCCGTCGGGCGAGCGCAGTTCCAGGTGTGACGTGATCCACGGTTCACTGCTGCGTGGGGTGGCGATGTAGCCGCGGATCGCCACGCCGTACACCGTCTCCTGATGCCACGTCCGGCCCAGCGCGCGCCCCAGCGTGGACCGGGCGCCGTCGGCGACGATGAGGTCCGTGCAGCCGATCTCCGCCCCGTCGTCCAGCGTTATCGAGGTCACCCGGCCAGACGAATCATGGTGTACGCCAACCGCTTTGACGCCAAGCAGCATCTTCGCGCCGTCGTCGGCGGCGACCGATCGGATTCGGTCGTCGAGCTCGGTGCGGGGCACCGCGCTGCTCGTCGAAGGGAACGACGGACCCGGCCAGCCGATCTCGACGTCGGCGCCGAAACCCGACATCCGCAACCCGTGGTGGCGGATCCGGCCGTCCAGCCATGGGCCAAGGCCGAGGAGCTCGAGTTCGGCGACCGCGCGAGGGGTCAATCCGTCACCGCAGGCCTTGTCGCG
>NZ_JAVRPS010000502.1:0-10178 GCF_032162105.1 Mycobacterium sp.
CGGCGTCGAAGCCCTCGGGGAAGATGTAGTTGCCGGCCTCGTCGTAGCTGTCGGCCATGCCGTACTTCGACGGGTCGAACTCCTCGGTGTAGTCCTCGTTGGCCTGCTTGAGGCTCAGCGAGATGCGACGACGCTCGAGATCGATGTCGATGACCTTGACCATCGCGTCGTCGCCGACCTGGACCACCTGGTCCGGGACCTCGACGTGGCGCTCGGACAGCTCCGAGATGTGCACCAGACCCTCGATGCCCTCGTCGACGCGGACGAACGCACCGAACGGCACCAGCTTGGTGACCTTGCCGGGCACGATCTGACCGATCGCGTGGGTGCGGGCGAAGTGGCGCCACGGATCTTCCTGAGTGGCCTTGAGCGACAACGAAACCCGCTCGCGGTCCATGTCGACGTCGAGCACCTCGACCGTGACCTCGTCGCCCACCGTGACCACCTCGGACGGATGGTCGATGTGCTTCCAGGACAGTTCGGAGACGTGCACGAGACCGTCGACGCCGCCGAGGTCGACGAACGCGCCGAAGTTGACGATCGAGGAGACGACACCCTTGCGGATGGCGCCCTTCTGCAGCTGGTTGAGGAACTCGCTGCGCACCTCGGACTGGGTCTGCTCGAGCCACGCGCGGCGTGAGAGCACCACGTTGTTGCGGTTCTTGTCGAGCTCGATGATCTTGGCCTCGATCTCCTTGCCGATGTACGGCTGCAGATCGCGGACCCGACGCATCTCCACCAGCGACGCGGGCAGGAAGCCGCGCAGGCCGATGTCGAGGATCAGGCCGCCCTTGACGACCTCGATGACGGTGCCCTTGACGGCCTCGTCCTTTTCCTTGAGCTCTTCGATCGTGCCCCAGGCGCGTTCGTACTGCGCGCGCTTCTTGGACAGGATCAGACGGCCTTCTTTGTCCTCCTTGGTGAGGACCAGCGCCTCGACCTCATCGCCGACGGACACAACCTCACTGGGGTCCACGTCGTGCTTGATGGAGAGTTCGCGGGAAGGAATGACACCTTCGGTCTTGTAACCGATGTCGAGGAGTACTTCGTCACGGTCAACCTTGACGATGGTCCCCTCGACGATGTCGCCATCGTTGAAGTACTTGATGGTCTTGTCGATGGCGGCGAGGAAGTCCTCGGCTGAGCCGATGTCGTTGACAGCTACTTGCGGAGAGGTGACGGAGGGGCTTGGCATGTTGTTGGGTTGCTCCGGACAGGTTCAATCGTAGGGACAGATGGTATTGGCGTGACTCGCGTTCAAGCACGTACGAGCACCCCACGAGCCTACTCGACTGTGCACACGCTGGACAAACTCGGGTCAGGTTCCGCCGCTGACCGGAAACGTCGATCGCTACCCTACTTTGGTGTCACACCCCGCCATGGCGCCGCAGCCGCGGCCTTTCATTCCGCCGCTGCCGAGGCGGATCCGCAAAGTCGGAGCGCCCCTCGGGGTGATCATCGCGCTCGGAACCGTCACCGGGCTGATCGTCATTCTCCTGACCGCGGTCAACCCCGTCGGCACGGCTATCGGCTTCACCCTCGCCAGCGTCGCGACGACCGTCGTCCTGCTGGCCTACCTGTGGCTCGACCGGTACGAGCCGGAGCCGCCCCGGCTGCTGGTGCTGGCGTTCCTCTGGGGTGCATCGGTCGCCGTCGTGGTCTCGGTGATCTTGGAGGTCTGGTTTGGCTCGTTGCTCGGTGAAGGCGCCGAGACGACCGGCGCCGGCACGATAGTGTTCGGTGCGCCGATCATCGAGGAGGCCGCCAAGGGCTTGTTCCTGCTGCTCATGATGACCGGCAGGCGCCGAAACGAACTCAATTCGCTGACCGATTGTCTGGTCTATGCGGGTATCACCGCGGCGGGCTTCGCGTGGCTGGAGAACATCTTCTACATCTCCGACGGCGGTTCGCTCGGGGAGTCGCTGGGCGTCGCGGCGCTGCGGTTGGTCATGGGGCCGTTCGCGCATCCGCTGTTCACCACGATGACCGGCATCGGGGTCTACTTCGCACTACAGCGGAAGAACCCTCTCGCCAAGGCCGGCTTCATCCTGCTCGGCTACGCGGCCGCAGTGCTCATGCACGCGCTGTGGAACGGCTCGTCGCTGGTGAGCATCGAGGCCTACTTCCTGGTCTACCTGTTGTGGATGGTGCCGGTGTTCGGGCTGGCGATAGCCCTCGCCGTCTACAGCCGCCGTCGTGAGCAGAGGATCGTTACCGCCAAACTGCCTGCGATGATCGCGGGCGGCCTGGTGATGCCCAACGAGGCGACCTGGCTGGGTTCGATCCGCAACCGGAAGGCGGCGATCGGGGAGGCGTCCCGGCTGGCCGGACGGCCCGCGGGGAAGTCGGTGAAGAACTTCGCCGCCCAGGTGGTCGAGCTCGCCTACGTGCGGGACCGGATCGACCGCGGCTTCGGCGACCCCCGGGTGTACGCGCTGCAGAACGAGGAGGCGTACTGGCTGACGGCGTCGCGGGCGGCGGCGCCTACGCTGCAGCAGCTCGCCGGATACCGCGCGCCCGGGCCCTAGTGCGCTGCAACGTCCCAGCTGCGGCCGTAGCCGACCGATACCTCCAGCGGGACGTCCAGCGGGTAGGCGCTGCCCATCTTGTCGCGAACCAACTCCTCGAGCACCTCGTGCTCACCCGCCGCAACCTCGAACAGCAATTCGTCGTGAACCTGTAGCAGCATCCGTGACGTCAGCCCGGCGTCCTTGAGCGCGGTGTCGACGTTGATCATCGCCACCTTGATGATGTCGGCGGCGCTGCCCTGGATCGGCGCGTTCAGCGCGGCGCGTTCGGCGGCCTCGCGCACGTTTCGGTTGCTGCTGTCCAACTCCGGCAGGTAGCGCCGCCGGCCAAGGACGGTCGACGTATAACCGTCCTTGCGGGCCTGATCGACGACCGACTGCAGGTAGTCACGCACCCCGCCGAAACGCGCGAAGTACGCCTCCATCTGGACCTTGGCCTCTTCGGTCGAGATCTTCAGCTGCGAAGCCAACCCGTATGCGCTGAGGCCGTAGGCCAGTCCGTACGACATCGCCTTGACGCGGCGGCGCAACTCGGGAGTCACCTCGTCGATCGGCACGCTGAAGGCCCGCGATGCGACGAACGAGTGCAGGTCCTCGCCGGTATTGAAAGCTTCGATGAGGCCGTCGTCCTTCGACAGGTGCGCCATGATCCGCATTTCGATCTGGCTGTAGTCGGCGGTCATCAGTTCGGCGTACCCGTCGCCTACCACGAACGCGTCGCGGATCTGCCTGCCTGCCTCGGTCCGAATCGGGATGTTCTGCAGGTTCGGTTCGGTCGACGACAGCCGGCCGGTGGCGGCGATGGTCTGGTTGAACGTGGTGTGGATGCGCCCGTCCGAGCCCACCGCATTCAGCAGCCCGTCGACGGTGACCTTGAGCCGCGTCGCGTCGCGGTGCGCGAGCATGTGCTGAAGGAACGGGTGGCCGGTCTTGTCGAACAACGACTGCAGCGCATCGGCGTCGGTGGTGTAACCGGTCTTGGTGCGCTTGGTCTTCGGCATCTCGAGCTCGTCGAACAGCACCACCTGCAGCTGCTTGGGCGAGCCGAGGTTGATCTGCTTGCCGATCACCGCGTAGGCCGCCTCGGCGGCATCGCGGATCTGGTTGGCGAACTGGCTCTGCAGCTGGCCGAGCAGGTCGAGATCGACCGCGATGCCTGCGGACTCCATCGCCGCCAGGGCGCGCTGCACCGGCAACTCCATCTCGCCAAGCAGCGATGACGAGTCGATGCGGGCCAGTTCCTCGTCGAGGGCGTTGGCCAGGTCGGCGACCGCGGAGGCCCGCAGGATCAGCGTCTGCACCGCCTGGTCGTCGACGCCGTCATCGTCATCGAGCAGCGAAAGTTGTTGCTGTTCCGGGTTGTCCGCACGGAGCTCGCGGCGCAGGTACCGCACCGACAGGTCGTCGAGGGCGAAGCTGCGTTGCCCGGGCCGGACGAGGTAGGCCGCCAGTGCGGTGTCGGAGGTGACGCCCGCGAGTTTCCAGCCGCGGCCCTCCAGATCGTGCATCGCCAGCTTGGCTTCGTGCAGGGCCTTCGGTAAACCGGGATCGGCCAACCAGGAGGCCAGCGCGGCCTCGTCCTCGGAATTCAAGGTGGCCGTGTCGACGAAGACGCCCTCCCCGTCCGCAGACACGATCGCCAGGGCGGTGGCGTCGGCGTCGAATGCCAGGTGGGTGCCCACCACGGCCAGCCCGAACCGGTTGCCGAGGCTGTGCTCGGTGAGCCACGCCGCGAGCGCGCCCGGCTCGAGAGCGCCGCCGCGCACGTCGAAGCCTTCTTCGACTTCGGGATCGGCCGACGCCAGGGTCTCGAACAACCTGTCCCGAAGCACCCGGAACTCCAGGTCGTCGAACAGCCGATGGATCTGATCGCGGTCCCATGGCTGCATGCGCAGCGTGTCGGGGGTCTGCGCGAGCGGCACGTCCTTGACCAGCTCGGTGAGTTCGCGGTTCAGCACCACGCTGGCCACATGGGCGCGCAGCGCGTCGCCGACCTTCCCCTTCACCTGGTCGATGTTGTCGACCAACGATTGCAGTGAGCCGTATTCGGCGATCCACTTCGTCGCCGTCTTCTCCCCAACGCCGGGAATGCCGGGCAGGTTGTCGCTGGGATCGCCACGCAGCGCCGCGAAGTCCGGGTACTGCGTGGGGGTGAGGCCGTACTTGTTCGCCACGGCTTCCGGGGTGAAGCGGGTGAGCTCGCTGACGCCCTTGATCGGGTACAGCACCGTCACGTCGTCGCTGACCAGCTGAAGTGCGTCGCGGTCGCCGGTGACCACCAGCACCCGGTAACCCTCGTCCTCGGCCTGGGTGGCCAACGTCGCGATGAGATCGTCGGCCTCGAATCCCGCCTCGGCGAGCACGGTGATGCCGAGCGCGACCAGCACCTCCTTGGTGATGTCGATCTGGCCCCTGAACTCGTCGGGCGTGGCCGACCGGCCGGCCTTGTACTCCGGGTACTTGTCCTTGCGGAAGGTCTCCCGCGACACGTCGAACGCGGCGGCGATGTGGGTTGGGCCCTCGTCGCGGAGCAGGTTGATCAACATGGCCGTGAACCCGTACACCGCGTTGGTGGTCAAGCCACCCTGGGTCTTGAAGTTCTCGGCAGGCAGCGCATAGAACGCCCGGAAGGCCAGCGAATTGCCATCCAGCAGCATGAGTGTGGGCTTCTCGTCGGCGTTGGCCGTCTTCTTCGCGGATGCTGTCTTGGCGGGGCTCACGGCCCTACCCTATGCACCCGTAGTGACATTCAACCGAGAGGAACCTCCGTGGACATGAAGCTCGAGCTGGTGACCCTTCCGGTCAGCGACGTCGACCGGGCCAAGGCGTTCTACGTGCAAGCCGGCTTCAATGCCGACCACGATCATCAGGTCACTCCCGAGCTGCGCTTCGTACAGCTGACTCCGCCGGGCTCGGCCTGCTCGATCGCGATCGGCGACGGCCTCACCGACGCGGCACCGGGCTCGGTTCGCGGCATGCAGGTGGTGGTGGCCGATGCCGATGCCACCCACGCCGATCTGACCGCCCGCGGCATCGAGGTCAGTGCGGTCGAGGACCTGCCCTGGGGGCGGTTCGTATACTTCGCCGATCCCGACGGCAACCAATGGGCCGTGCAGCAGCTCGTCGGCTGACCGTGCAACGCTGAATCAAACTGCAACACGTTTCAGTTTTGGGGTGTCAATCGGTAGTCTTGGCCGCGTGCCAGGAGCATTCGACGCCACCAATCAGCTACCGGCCATCGACGGATGGTTCGCCATCGACGACGCCGGGCAGACACACCTCATCGCCGGGAAGTGCGTGCAGTGCGGTACCTACGTCTTCCCGCCGCGGGCCAACAACTGCCCCAACCCGGCGTGTGACTCCGATGAACTCGACCAGGTGCCGCTGTCCCGACGCGGAAAGGTGTGGAGCTACACCGAGAATCGGTATCCCCCGCCCGCGCCGTACCCGGCGTCGGATCCCTTCGAGCCATTCGCCATCGCCGCGGTGGAGCTCGCCGACGAAGGACTGATCATCTTGGGCAAGGTCGTCGACGGCACCCTGGCCGCCGACCTCGAGGTCGGCATGGAGATGGAACTGACCACCATGCCGCTCTACACCGACGAGGACGGATTCGTTCGCAGCGTCTACGCCTGGAGGATCGCATGACCCCGGACCCGCTCTACATCCTCGGCGCCGGCATGCACCCGTGGGGCAAGTGGGGCCGCGACTTCACCGAATACGGCGTCGTCGCTGCCCGCGCAGCGCTGGCCGAGGCCGGCCTGGACTGGCGCCAGATCCAGCTGGTGGCCGGCGCCGACACCATCCGCAACGGCTACCCCGGCTTCATCGCCGGGTCGACGTTCGCGCAGAAGCTGGGCTGGAACGGCGTCCCGGTCAGCTCGAGCTACGCGGCGTGTGCCAGTGGCTCGCAGGCGTTGCAGAGCGCCCGCGCACACATCCTGGCCGGGTTCTGCGACGTCGCCCTGGTGATCGGCGCTGACACCACGCCCAAGGGGGCCTTTGCACCCGTGGGCGGTGAGCGCAAGAACGATCCCGACTGGCAGCGGTTCCACCTGATCGGCGCGATGAACCCGGTGTACTTCGCGCTGCTGGCCCGCCGTCGGATGGACCTCTACGGTGCCACGTCGGAGGACTTCGCCCAGGTAAAGGTCAAGAACTCCCGCCACGGCCTGCAGAATCCGAATGCCCGCTACCGCAAGGAATCCGCGGTCGAGGACGTGCTGGCCAGCCCGGTCGTCTCCGATCCGCTGCGGCAGCTGGACATCTGCGCGACGTCCGACGGTGCGGCGGCTCTGATCGTCGCGAGCAAGTCCTTCGCGGAGAAGCACCTCGGCTCGCTCGAGGGCGTGCCGTCGGTGCGGGCCGTGTCCACGGTGACCCCGCGCTATCCGCAGCACCTCCCCGAATTGCCCGACATCGCAACCGATTCCACGGCGGTCGTGCCAGGTCCCGACCGGGTGTTCAAGGATCAGATTCTGGACGCCGCGTACGCGGAGGCGGGCATCGGGCCCGACGACGTCAGCGTGGCCGAGGTGTACGACCTGTCCACGGCGCTGGAGCTCGACTGGTACGAGCATCTCGGGCTGTGCGCCAAGGGTGAGGCCGAGGAGTTGTTGCGCAGTGGCGCAACGACAATCGGCGGCCGAATCCCGGTCAACCCCTCCGGCGGCCTGGCGTGCTTCGGCGAGGCCATCCCCGCGCAGGCGATCGCGCAGGTCTGCGAGCTCACTTGGCAATTGAAGGGTCAGGCCATCGGCAGACAGGTCGAGGGCGCCACGGTGGGCGTGACGGCCAACCAGGGCCTGTTCGGCCACGGGTCATCGGTGATCGTCGCGCGCTAGCGTGCCTCATGGCCCCCATCGAAGTTGTTGAGCCGCTGCCCTTCGTCGACGGCATCGTCTACGGGGAAGGACCCCGCTGGCATAACGGCCGCCTGTGGTTCAGCGACGGGCCGGCGAACAAGGTCTACTCAGTTGGCGAGAGCGGTGACCTCACCGTCGAGGCCGAGGTCGCGCACGCCTCCGGGCTGGGCTGGCTTCCCGACGGGACGCTGGTGGTGTCCTCGTTGATGGAAGCCAAGATCCATCACGTCGACCCGCGAGGGAAAGTTGTGGCCACATATGACCTCAGCGATCTCGCCACGATGACCAACGACCTCCTCGTTCTCCCCGACGGCCGTGCCTACGTCGATCTGTACCAGGTGACCGCGACCACGATGGAAGGTGCGATCGGACTCATCGAGCCCGGCGGTAACGTCCGGGTCGTCGCAACCGGGCTCGCCGTCCCCAACGGCATGGGGATGCTGCCCGACAAGTCGACCATCCTCGTCAACGAAATGAACGCGTCGCGGATCCTCGCGTATCAGGTCGAACCAGACGGAAGTCTCGGCACCCCAAGCGTGTTCGCCGAGCTCGGCGCAGATCGCCACCCCGACGGCCTCTGCGTCGACGTCGAAGGAGGCGTGTGGGTCGGCTCCTACGACACCGGCGAGTTCCTCCGTGTCCTGGCGGGCGGGACCGTGACCCACCGCGTCGCGATCGACAGTGGGTGGTCGGTCGCACCCGCCCTCGGCGGAGCCGACGGCCGCACGCTGTACATGGTGATCGACGACACCACGATCAAGGGCCTGCTGAAGGGCGAGTCGACGGGGTGGGTCATGCAGGCGCGCGTCGACGTCCCGGGTGCGGGATCGCCCTGAGCTGCGTGTGGCGAGTCTTGGGGTCAGGCCACGCCGAGGTAGGCGGCGCGAATGCTGTCGTCGGCCAACAACTCCCGCGCCACCCCGCTGCGCGTCACCCGCCCGGTCTCCAGGATGTATGCCCGGTCCGAGCGAGTCAGCGCCTGCTGGGCGTTCTGTTCGACCAGCAGCACCGTGGTGCCCTGCGAGTTGATCTCGGAGATGATCTTGAAGATCTGCGAGATCACCATGGGAGCAAGCCCCATCGACGGTTCGTCGAGCAGCAGCACCTTGGGCCGCGCCATCAGCGCCCGACCGATGGCCAGCATCTGCTGCTCGCCACCCGACAGCGTGCCGCCGACCTGGGTACGACGCTCAGCGAGGCGCGGGAAGGTCTCGAACACCCAGTCCAGCCGTTCGCGGTGTTCGGAACGGCTCGCGAACTTCCTTCCGTAACAGCCCATTTCAAGGTTCTCGGTGACGGTCATGCCGGGGAAGACACCGCGTCCCTCCGGCGCCTGGATCAGCCCGTCGGTGACCCGGCGATGGGCCTTGACCTTCGACATGTCCTTGCCGTCGAACCAGACCGAGCCCGACGACAGCGGTCGCAGGCCCGAGATGGCGCGCATCATCGTGGTCTTGCCCGCACCGTTGGAGCCGAGCAGCGTGACGAGTTCGCCTTCGCGCACGACCAGCGAAACACCGTGCAGGGCTTGAATGCGCCCGTAGTGCACGACGACGTCGCGGACCTCGAGCAGGATTGGTCTCGGATCGAGATCAGTCGTCTCAGCCGAGTTCGTCATCGGGCACCCCCAGGTATGCGGCGATGACCGCCGGGTTGTCGCGGATCTCGGCAGGCAGACCGTCGGCGATCTTACGACCGAACTCGAGCACGACGATGCGGTCGGTGACACCCATGACCAGGCGCATGTCGTGTTCGATGAGCAATACGGTGTAGCCGTCATCCCGAATCGCCTGGATCAGCTCGATGAGCGCGGACTTCTCGCTCGGGTTGAAACCCGCGGCGGGCTCGTCGAGGCACAGCAGCTTGGGCTCGGTGGCCAGTGCGCGGGCGATCTCGAGCCGGCGCTGATCGCCGTACGGCAGGTTCCTGGCCTTCTCCTCGCCGCGGTGCGCGATGCCGACGAACTGCAACAGCGCCGCAGCGCGTTCGATGGCGTCCTTCTCCTCACGCCGGTGCCTCGGGGTGCGGACCAGCGCCCCGGGAACCGACGTCTTGTGCCTGGCGTCGGTTCCGACCACGACGTTCTCCAGCGCCGTCATCTCACCCCAGAGCCGGATGTTCTGGAACGTTCTGGCGATACCGCGCCGGGTGATCTGATACCTCTTGATCCGGCCGAGTGGCGCACCGTCGAACGTCACCGTGCCCGAGGTAGGCCGGTACACACCGGTGATCGCGTTGAAGCAGGTGGTCTTTCCCGCGCCGTTGGGTCCGATCAGGCCGAGGATCTCGCCGCGCTTGATCTGGAAGGTCACCGAATCGAGCGCGGTGAGGCCGCCGAACTTGACGGTGAGGTCCTTCGTCTCAAGAAGCGGTTCACCCTCGGCCGTCTGGACTTCTCGGTGCAGGGCGGCGAGGTCCTCGTCGATCACCGGTTCGTCAGTCATGCGCGATCCCGCTTCGCTTCTCGCTCGTCACGCCGCCGCCTTCGAATCGTCGGCGCTGCTGAGCAGTTTGCGCGCAGACCTGCCGTAGGCGAGCAGCTGCTGGCGCACGGGGAACAGGCCTTGCGGCCGGAAGATCATCAGCACGACCAGCGCCAGGCCGAAGAACAGGTATTTCAGGTCGCCGAGGTTGACCCCGAACAGATGCACGCCGAGCAGTCGGTTGGGCAGGTAGACGATGATGAACGCGCCGAAGATGACGCCCAGCTTGTTGCCCTGCCCACCGAGCACCACGGCCACCAGGAACAGCATCGAGTTGATGATGTTGAAGTTGGTCGGCGCGA
>NZ_JAVRPS010000503.1:0-6131 GCF_032162105.1 Mycobacterium sp.
ACCATCTCGCCGGCGGCCGAGAAGACATTTCCGGCCGCCGGCGAGAAAAGTGTGAAAGTGGTCATGGCTCGTCCCTCCTACCTGTAGTACCCGCCGATTCGGGCCGGGTCCAACAGGAAGGAACAGCGCGCGTCATCGCCGCAGACATCAGAGCTTGAGGCTGTGGCCAGTGCTATCGCCGAGGGCTCATCAACATCGGCATTGTTCGGGAACACTCCTAGGCGGGATCGATCAGCCGGGGCAGCGCGAGGGGTGGTCAGCCGGCGATCGCCCGCAGTGCCGATGGCAGCGACCGCTTCGACCGCTGCGGTCCCAGGATCGCAGCACCGAACGGCTTGCTCAGCAGATGCCGCGCCACCGCGTTGACCTCGTCGAGGGTGACGGCTTCGATCTGCTCCAGGGTGTGCGGGATGCTGCGGTGCATGCCGTAGTTGAGTTCGCTTCGCCCGATCCGGTGCATCCGCGAGCCGGAATCCTCGAGCCCGAGCACCAATCCACCCCGCATGGAGCCCTTGGCAATTCGGCACTCACTCTCGGTGATGCCGTCGCGCGCCACCTCACGCAGCACGTCCGTGGTCACCCGGACCACCTCGTCGAACCGCTCGGGCAGACACGCCGCATACACCGAAAGCGCGCCAGAGTCGGAGAAGGTGTCAACCGTCGAGTACACCGAGTAGGCCAACCCGCGAGTCTCCCGGATCTGCTGGAACAGACGGGAACTCAAGCCGCCGCCCAAAGCGCTGTTAAGCACCGACAGGGCCCACCTGTGGTCCCAGTGCCTGCCAGGTGTGCGGACGCCCAGGAACATGTGCGTCTGCTCGCCGTCCCGGTGGACCACCTCCAACGTCGGCTGACCAGGCACCCGGCCGTTGCCCTTGCGCGGCGCCACCGGCTCGCGGCCACGCACCAGTCGAGGTCCGAAGTGTTCCTTCACCAGGGCGACGACGTGGTCGTGCTCGACGTTGCCCGCCACCGCCACGATCATCCGCTCGGGCGTGTACCGCCGGACGTGGAACGAATGCAGTTGCGCCCGCGACATCTCCGAGACCGACTCCACACTGCCGATCACCGGGCGGCCCACCGGATGGCCACTGAACATCGCCGAAAGGAACACGTCCCCCAGGGTGTCCTCGGGGTCGTCGTCGCGCATCGCGATTTCCTCGAGGACGACGTCGCGTTCCACCGCGACGTCCTCGGCCGCACAGCGACCACGCAGCACGACGTCGGCCACCAGGTCGACCGCCAACTCCAGGTCGGCGTCGAGCACGTGGGCGTAGTAGCACGTGTGCTCGCGCGCGGTGAACGCGTTCAGTTCACCGCCGACGGCGTCGACCGCCTGCGCGATCTGCACCGCCGTGCGGGTCGGCGTCGACTTGAACAGCAGATGCTCGAGGAAGTGGGCGGCGCCGGCCACGCTACGACCTTCGTCGCGTGACCCGACGCCTACCCACACCCCCACCGACGCCGAATGGACCGACGGGATGAACTCCGTAACGATGCGCAGCCCGCCGGGCAGGGTGGTGCGCCGGACTGAATCAGTTGCTGGCGGTCGCGGCATCGGCAGGTGCCGCACCCGAATCCGTCAAAACGCCGTTCGACGTGTCCGGTGCCTCGGCTGCCTCGTCTTCGGCCACCAGCACCAGCGAGATCTTGCCGCGGTTGTCGATGTCGGCGATCTCCACGCGCAGCTTGTCGCCGAGCTTCACCACGTCCTCGACCTTGGCGATGCGCTTGCCCCGACCGAGCTTGGAGATGTGCACCAGCCCGTCGCGACCAGGCAGCAACGACACGAACGCACCGAAATCGGTGGTCTTGACCACGGTTCCGAGGAACCGCTCACCGATCTTGGGCAGCTGCGGGTTGGCGATGGCGTTGATCATGTCGATCGCCGCCTGCGCCGACTCGCCATTGTTCGCGCCGACGAACACGGTGCCGTCGTCCTCGATCGAGATCGACGCGCCGGTCTGCTCCGTGATCGAGTTGATCATCTTGCCCTTCGGCCCGATGACCTCGCCGATCTTGTCGATCGGTACCTTGATCGTGGTGATCCGCGGCGCGTACGGGCTCATCTCGTCGGGTGCGTCGATGGCCTCGGCCATCACCTCGAGGATGGTAATACGGGCGTCCTTGGCCTGACTGAGAGCACCTGCTAGGACCTGGGAGGGAATCCCGTCCAGCTTGGTGTCCAGCTGCAGCGCGGTGACGAAGTCCTTGGTGCCTGCACACTTGAAGTCCATGTCGCCGAAGGCATCTTCGGCGCCGAGGATGTCGGTCAGAGTGACGAAACGCCGCTCGGTACCGCCACCGTCAACTTCAATGTCGTCGGACACCAGACCCATGGCGATGCCCGCGACAGGAGCCTTCAGAGGCACACCGGCGTTCAGCAGCGACAGCGTCGACGCACACACCGATCCCATGGACGTCGAGCCGTTGGAGCTCAACGCCTCCGACACCTGACGGATGGCATACGGGAACTCCTCGATGCTCGGCAGCACCGGCATCAGGGCCCGCTCGGCGAGGGCGCCGTGGCCGATCTCGCGCCGCTTGGGCGAGCCGACGCGACCGGTCTCACCGGTCGAGTACGGCGGGAAGTTGTAGTGGTGCATGTACCGCTTGGACTTCTCCGGTCCCAGCGAGTCGATCTGCTGAGCCATCTTGACCATGTCCAGCGTCGTCACACCCATGATCTGGGTCTCGCCACGCTCGAACAGCGCGCTGCCGTGCGCTCGCGGGATGACGGCGACCTCGGCGGACAACGCGCGGATGTCGGTGATGCCGCGGCCGTCGATGCGGAAGTGGTCGGTCAGGATGCGCTGACGCACCAGCTTCTTGGTCAGCGACCGGTATGCCGCGCCGATCTCCTTCTCGCGGCCAGCGAACTGCTCGGACAACCGCTCGAGCACCTCGACCTTGATCTCGTCGGTGCGGTCGTTGCGCTCTTCCTTGCCCGCGATGGTCAACGCCTTGGCGAGCTCGTCGGTGGCCACCGAGGACACCGCGTAGAACACGTCATCCTGGTAGTCGGGGAACACCGGGTACTCACCGGTCGGCTTGGCGGCGCTGTCGGCCAGCTCCTGCTGGGCCGTGCACAGCGCGGCGATGAACGGCTTCGCGGCCTCCAGACCCTCGGCGACGACGCTTTCGGTGGGCGCACCCGCGCCTCCGGCGATGAGGTCGATGACGTTGTCGGTGGCCTCGGCCTCGACCATCATGATCGCGACGTCATCTTTCCCGTCGGCCTCTACCTTGCGACCCGCGACGACCATGTCGAACACGGCGCCCTCGAGCTGCTCCACGGTCGGGAACGCAACCCACTGGCCGTCGATCAGCGCGACGCGCACGCCGCCGACGGGGCCGCCGAACGGCAGGCCCGAGATTTGGGTGGACGCCGATGCCGCGTTGATCGCCAGCACGTCGTACAGATCCTTGGGATCCAGGCTGAGGATCGTGACGACGACCTGGATCTCGTTGCGCAGGCCGCTGATGAACGTGGGGCGCAGCGGCCGGTCGATCAGGCGACAGGTCAGGATCGCGTCGGTGGACGGCCTGCCCTCGCGGCGGAAGAACGAACCGGGGATGCGTCCCGCGGCGTACATCCGCTCCTCGACATCGATCGTCAGCGGGAAGAAGTCGAAATGGTCCTTGGGGCTCTTGCTGGCGGTGGTCGCCGACAGCAACATGGTCTCGTCGTCGAGGTAGGCGACGACGGCACCGGCGGCCTGCTGTGCGAGCCGGCCGGTTTCGAAGCGAATGGTGCGGGTGCCGAAGCTCCCGTTGTCGATGACGGCGGTCGATTCGAAGATGCCGTCTTCTATTTCAGTTGCAGACATACGTGTGTCAGACCTCTTTAGTTCTCGTATCAGCCGTTTTGCGCAGTCACGTGCGAGAGCCGGGAAAATGGCGACGGCCGTCGATCGAAGCAGCCGGACACCGAATGTGCCCGGCAGCCACTACCGAAGACCGCCCATTTGAAGACGGGTCTTGCGTGACGCACTGGAACGGTGCGCGCGATGTGCGCGAACCGCACCGGATGTTCGAGCCCACAGGGCTCAAAACACGTTCATGTTACACCGTGGCAATCGCCCGACCGACCGTCGGGAGCGCTTACGCGACGTCCTCCACGCATACCGTGAACTGGCGTTCGTCGTAGGCGTAGCCGACTCCGGTAGTGCACTGATCGACGTTGGCCACGTTCACCAGGATCTGGGTGGCGCGCTGCCGGTCGGGTGTAGAGGCGTCGTGGCAGTCGACGCGGACCGGATCCCGGTCGTTCTCGGGATCGATGCTCATACAGCCGCCGACCACCCAGTCGATGTCCATGCAGATGGTCGAACCCGTCCCACTGAACGAACTGCGCGTCGAGTAGTACGTGTCGGCGTCGGAGGGACACTGGCCGGTGCCCGGCACCGTCGAGATCACCTTGAAGTTCGACGCGATGCTGCCACATTCGACCTTGGCGATATCCGGACGGTCGGGCGGACCGCCGACCCCGAGGCAGTCCCCCACCTGCATGTCCGCTGCGGCCGCGGACGAACAGCCCGAAGCCAC
Source organism: Mycobacterium sp. (assembly GCF_032162105.1). Lineage (GTDB taxonomy): Bacteria > Actinomycetota > Actinomycetes > Mycobacteriales > Mycobacteriaceae > Mycobacterium. Next base: position 4,549 of record NZ_JAVRPS010000503.1, read on the forward strand.
GAGCGCGATGACTAGTGCAATGACCGGGGCCGATGCGATCACGACCGCACCGAGCGCTCGGGTCAGCGGCGCAGGCCCAGCCGTTCGATCAGCGAGCGGTAGCGCTCCACGTCGACCTGCGCGACGTACTTCAGCAACCGGCGACGACGACCCACCAACAGCAGCAGCCCCCGCCGCGAGTGGTGATCGTGCTTGTGCATCTTGAGGTGTTCGGTCAGGTCGGCGATGCGCTTGGTCAGCATCGCGACCTGCGCCTCCGGCGAACCGGTATCGGTCTCGTGCAGGCCGTACTGGCCCAGGATCTCTTTTTTCTGTTCGGCAGTGAGCGCCACGAAATTACTCCATTGAAATCGGTCCGCGAGGGTTCATCTGAGGCACGGCCGCCGCGAACTGCAGCTGTGCTGGGTCGCCGGAGAGTCTAACAGTGCATCACTGCGCGGAAAGAATCGTGCGCGCCTTGTCGGTATCGCCGCCCATCGCCGTGACGAGGTCGTCGACCGAGTCGAACTTCTCCTGAGCCCGGACGCGGGCGACGAAGTCGACGGCGACGTGCTGGCCGTACAGGTCGGCGTCGGTGTCCAGGACGAAGGCCTCCACGGTGCGGGTGCGGCCAGAGAAGGTCGGATTGGTGCCCACCGACACCGCGGCCTGGTACCGCTCGCCGGGGGTGACCGTGCCCATCACCGGGCCGTGTCCGAGCACCGTGAACCACGCCGCGTACACCCCGTCGGCGGGGATCGCGGAGAACATCGGCGGTGCCACGTTCGCGGTGGGAAAGCCCAGCACCTTGCCGCGGCCGTCACCGCGCACCACCACGCCCTCGACGCGGTGCGGCCGGCCAAGCGCCTCGGCGGCTGCCACCACGTCACCGGCGTCCACGCAGGACCTGATGTAGGTGGACGAGAAGGTGACCGTCTCGTCGCGGTGATGCTCGGCCACCAGCGACATGCCCTCGACGGCGAAGCCCAGCCGCTCACCGGCCTTGCGCATCATGCCCACGGTGCCCGCGGCCTTCTTGCCGAAGGTGAAGTTCTCGCCGACCACCACCTCCACCACGTGGAGGCGCTCGACGAGCAACTCGTGCACGTAGCGCTCGGGGGTCAGCTTCATGAAGTCGGAGGTGAACGGCATGACGAGGAAGACGTCGATGCCCATCTCCTCGACGAGTTCGGCGCGCCGGGTCAGCGTCGTGAGCTGGGCCGGATGACTGCCGGGGAACACGACCTCCATCGGATGGGGGTCGAACGTCATCAGTACCGCAGGAACCTCGCGGGACCGCGCGGCCTTGACCGCATGATTGATCAGCTCGGCATGTCCGCGGTGCACCCCGTCGAACACGCCGATCGTGACGACGCATCTGCCCCAGTCCGTGGGGATCTCGTCCTGACCCCGCCAGCGCTGCACGGGTGCAAGCCTACGGCGCGGCGCGCCCGGTGGCTGCGCTGGATCCCCGGTTGAGGTGATGATTGCCTAAACTTCTTCACTGTGAATCCTGAAGGCAACCCACGCGACCTGTCGACGGTTGCCCAGGACTATCTGAAGGTCATCTGGACCGCCCAGGAATGGTCGCGGGAGAAGGTCAG
>NZ_JAVRPS010000504.1:0-10546 GCF_032162105.1 Mycobacterium sp.
ACCGACGTAGACCTCGACCACATTGTCGGCACCGTGATACCTCGGATCCCAGACGTGCTCCAGAAGGTCGGCCTTGGTGACCACCGTGTTCCGGTAGCGCATCAGGTATTCCAACACTCCGAATTCCCTCGGCGTCAGCTCGATCGGGGTGCCCTCCCGGGCGACGCAACGTCGTACCGGGTCGAGAGACAACGAGCCTGCGGTTAGTACGACCGGTCGCTCGCAGGCACCGCGGCGCATCAGCGCGTGTAGCCGGGCGACCAGCACCTTGAACACGAACGGCTTGGTCAGATAATCGTCGGCGCCCAAGTCGAACGCGTCGATCTGGTCGTGTTCGTCGGACTTCGCGGTCATCATCATGACCGGCGTCCACACATGCTTGGCGCGCATCCTTCGCAGCACCTCATATCCGTTGAGACCCGGCAGCATGATGTCGAGGATCACTGCGTCGAAGGACTCCTCCGTCGCTAGCTGAAGCCCCTCGATACCCTCGCCGGCGATCACGACGACGAAGCCCTCCGCTTGCAGGCCGCGGCGAACAGTGGAGGCGAGTCTCGACTCGTCCTCGACGAGCAGGACCTTCATGCGCTACCTGTTCGGCCATCGCCGTGTCGTGTCACGGTCTACCTCCTGGTCGACCCGCCGGGTCTCCCCGCACATCAGCACAGTAGAGGCCGGTAGCTGAGGAATCGCTAAGGCTGCCAAAGGCCGAATGGATTGCGGGTGCGCCACGGCTTCAGCGTGCTTTCAGCGGCGCGCTGTCACTGTGGAGAACACCACTGATCGGGGAGGCCGCCACGTGAAGCTTCTCCTCGTGGAGGACGAACCGCGCCTTTCGTTGGCGCTCACCAAGGGTTTGCGCACCGAAGGTTTCGTCGTCGTGGCCGCTGCCGACGGCATCGATGGACTTCATCAAGCGACCGAGGAGCCCTTCGACGTGGTGATTCTCGACATCATGTTGCCGGGCCTCAGTGGATACGAGGTGCTGAGGCGGATGAGGTCGCGGGGCGTATCGACGCCCGTCATGATGCTGACCGCGAAGGATGGCGAGTACGACCAGACGGATGCGCTGGATTTGGGCGCCGACGACTACCTGATGAAGCCGTTCTCGTTCAAGGTGCTGGTGGCGCGGTTGCGAGCCCTCATCCGTCGAGGGGCCCCGGAACGGCCCGCAGTGTTGGTCGCCGGGTCGTTGGCGCTGGATCCGTCCCGGCGGTGGGTGCAGCGAAACGCCACAGGGATATCTCTCACTCCGCGGGAGTTCGGGCTGCTGGAGTACCTGATGCGCAACAAGGACACCGTCGTCACCAAGGCGGACATCCTGCACGACGTGTGGGACGCACACTACGAAGGACCCAAGAACGTCGTGGAGGTCTACGTCAGATATCTCCGCAGCAAAATCGACATTCCCTTCGGCGCCGCGTCGATCGAGACGGTCCGTGGAGTCGGTTACCGGTTGTCGTCATAGGGGCAAGGTGACGGTCACCCGAGTTCCGCCGCCCGCCCGCTCATCGACGACAATCGTTCCGCCGTGGGCGGCGACGATCTCGGCGACGATCGCCAGCCCAAGGCCGGCGCCGCCGCCGCTGCGCGCCCGATCGGAGTCCAACCGCACGAACCGGTCGAAGACGTGAAGCCGCTCCGATTCCGGTATGCCGGGGCCGTCGTCGGCAACGACGAGGATGGCATCGGCGGCACGCTTTTCGACCGCGATTTCGATTCGCGAGCTGGCGTGCCGGGCGGCGTTGTCGACCAAGTTGCGCAACACGCGCAAGACTCCGCCGAGGTCGCCGACCAAGCGGGTCGGCGTGATGTCAGTGTGGACGTCCAACCTCGTTTCTCGCCTGAGCCGGGCACCTTCGCTTTCCGCGATGACGTCCAGTGGTACCTCGTCATTGCGCAAGGCCAGGCCACGTTCGTCGGCGCGCGCGAGCATCAGGAGGTCTTCGAGGAGCGCCTGCATCCGGTACGCCTCCGGAAGAAGAGTGCCGGTCAAATCCTCATCCAATAGTTCGGGGTGAACCTCCCCCACCTCCAACACCGAAATGATCGTCGCCAGCGGGCTACGCAGTTCATGGGACGCGTCTCCGACGAATCGCCGCTGGGCGGTGTGCCCCGCCTCGACGCGTGCCAGCATCTCGTTCATTGTGGTTGCGAGCGCGGAGATCTCGTCGCGGTTCGCTGGAACCGGCACCCGCTCAGCCAAATGGGAGCTGGAGATCTCGGCGACCCGAACACGTATCGCGTCAACTGAGCGTAGGGATCGCTTCACGAGACGGTAGCTTGCGGCCGCGGCGACGCCGATGACGATGGGCGCGCCAATCGCCAGCAGCATCGCCACCGTCGCCGCGGTCGACTCCGCACCCTCGCTTCCGCCGGCCACCAACACGGCGTACCGCCCGTTGGGCGACTCGGCTATCTGACTGCTGACGCGGAGGTCGTTGTCGGGTATCGGACCCACCGGTGTGCCCGCTCGCAATGAGGTCGTGACATCGGTGACGGGTATCAGCGGGGTGTCGGACGCTGACTGCGAGCCCAGCTTGACCTTCCCGTCCATGGCCACGATTTGGACCGCAACGATGCGCTGGTCAGTCGCCAACAACGCCCCGTCGAGTTCGGTCGGAATGTCGGACTTCAGGCCCGCCACGACGTCGCCCACCCGCCCCGCCGCCGCGGCGTCCACTCCGTTGAGCAACGAGTGGTAAAGGACGGCGACCAAGCCGGCTCCGGCGACGGTGACCGCCACGAACACCACCGTCGCCGAAACTGCCGCTGACCGCGCCGGGATGCCCCAATTGCTCGGACTCAGCAGTTCTCCTAGCATCCCGTGCCTCGTGTGGGTGCGCATTCCCGCACGGTCGTGCATCGGCGTCGACTCCATTGGGGCGGCGTCCGTTGTCAAACTCGTCACCTGCTGCCGCTGCGGCATCACCGTATTCTGGCCTCGAGATCCTGTCTTTCCGCTGAGAGCGTCGGCACGTCAGAACAGCGTCTCGGGCATTGCACTTCGGCGTATTGGCCGCGAGCTCTTCGCTGCGCCGCCGTTTCACACGGCATCACGTAGGCGACACATCCGACGAACGGCAACCAGCCCCTCAGGCGTGCCCGGCCAGTGTTTGGCCAACGCCTGGGGGCCGGCACGCCGCGCAACAGAACGCAGTACGAACGCAACGATGATCGCGTCGTCGGCGTAACCGAGGACGGGAACGAAATCCGGAATCAGGTCGATCGGTAATGCCAGGTACCCCAACAGCAGCACGAGACGAACCCGAATACCGCGCGGCATCGTCGGATCGAACGCCAGCCGCTTCAGCAGTCGGAGCAAGTCGGGCAGCAACCGCATCGCGTCTCGTACTCCAACATCGTCCGGCTTGACGAACCACAATGCGACGATCAGCGCCGCCCAGATCAGCACCACGCCAGCGATCACGCTCATCGGAATCAGCCACCAGTCTGACCACATCCGGTTGATTCTCGGTCAATGGCAGTGGGTTGGCGAGGGTCGGACACCATCGCTCACAGCGGTGTTGGTTCACGGTCGCCTCGATCTGAGCAGCCCGCCCCCGGCGGAGCGATGTGGGACCACGCCGTCGACGCCCTCGACCGCTTCGCCACGCTCTGATGATGGGCAAGGATCCACCAAGGCGTCGGCCGCAGCCTTTAATGGGTTCGATAGCAGCGCAGCGAGATGACTCTGGCAAGCATCAGCGAACTCGAAGGAGCACGGAGATGAATCGCAAGACCACAGTGATCGCTGCGCTGGCGGCGGTGATGGTGGCCGGGTGCTCTTCGTCGACCGGTTCGACGGCGGCGCACGACGCGTCGGGCAGCGCCGCTTCGCCGACATCGACATCTACGGAGGCGGCCCCGGCGGCGCACGGCGTTGAGGCCGCGATCGGCGCCGTCCCCTGGTCGCAGGTGGGTCCCGGTTGGATCCTGGCGACCTGGAGCCCGGTCTCCGGCGGCAGCCCCGGCCAACCACCGGTTCCTGGCGAACCGTCGCCCGGCACCGCCACCACGACGCTGTACCTGGTCGACCCGGCCGGTGGCCGTTACGCGATCACCACCTTCCCGCCACCGGGCGACATGGCGGGCCCGCAGTTGGTCGACTGGTCGGGCGACGGGAGCCAGGCCCTGTTCTACGCGGAGTACGCCAAACCCCCGGCGGCCATCCTGGTCGACCTCCATACCGGCGCACAGACCCCGTTGCCCGTCAACGGCTCCCCTCGCTTCACCCGCCCCGACGGCAAGGCTCTTCTGGTGGCGACGCGGGGCTACACATCGCATCCCGGGTCGCTCGTGAGCGTCGACCTCGCCGGCAACCCCCACCTGAACTACCCGGTGGGGTCGGACTTCGGGGGCGGATACCTCTCCACACCCGACGGCACGCGGCTCGTGTTGGGTACACCGTCGGGCCTCGCCCTCATGGGCAACGACGGGACGGGCGGCAATGTGCTGCCGATGCAGGGTCAGACCGACTGCAGTCCGCTGCGGTGGTGGGACGGCAACCGCAGCACGACCGTCCTCGCGAGGTGCGAAGGCAGCGACGGTAGCGGCATGCGCCTCTGGCTGGTGCCGACCAGCGGTGCCACACCAACCGCTCTCACCGCACCGAACAACGGACAGAAGGGCCCCGATCTCGGCGACGCGGACGCGTGGCAGCTCCGGGCAGGCACGTTCGTGCAGGCCTTGGGCGCGTGCGGCGTCGTCTACCTGGCCAAGCTCAACGCCGACGGAACGACATCACCGGTGTCGGTGCCCGACGTGCAGAGCGACAGCGTCGTCGTGGTCGGTGTCCACGGGAATGACCTCCACCTCCAGGCCAAGGCCGGATGCGGGAGCGGCCAGGCGCTCCTCTCCTACGACACCACGGCCGCCAAGTCGATCGTGCTGCTCGGCCCACCGATCAACGGTGGCGGCGTCATCGACGCCGTGGCCTACCCAGGCCAGGAATAGGCTTCGGCGCGCGGAGGCGGCGGGGTCAGCGGTGCGCATGTTGGCTCAGCGCTGCGGCCCGCGTAGCTTTGCTCCCGTGCAGCACGATCCCGGCGGCCTCCTCGGCTCGCGCTCGGGTTCATGACCAACGCATTGCAGGTCGTCGTGGTCGGCGCCGGAGTCAGCGGACTGACCACTGCCATCTCCCTGCTCGAGGCCGGGCACGGGGTGCGGTTGGTGGCCGCCGAGCCCAGCGCGGCCACCACGTCGGCGCTCGCGGCGGCGGTGTGGTTCCCGACGCACGTCGGACCGTGGGAACGGGTGTTGCGCTGGGGTGAGCACACCTTCCGTGTGCTCGCCGACCAGGCGGCGACACACGTGCCCGGGGTGGTGATGCGCGAGTCGCTCGGGCTCTACCGGCAAGCCCCCCGCGAACCGGAGTGGGCGGCCGCGGTGGGCGGTGTCCGTCCCGCGGAAGCGGACGAGCTGCCGCCGGGTTATCGACACGGCCTGCGGTTCGTGGTGCCACTGGCGGAGATGCCGATCTACCTGCCGTGGCTGGTCGCCCGGGTCCACGGTCTCGGTGGCGAGTTCACCCAACGACACGTGCGGTCGCTGCAAGAGTTGGGCGACGACGCCGACGTCGTGGTCAACTGCGCCGGTCTCGGTGCGCGCGAACTGGTCGGCGACTCAGCGGTATACCCGGTCCGGGGTCAAATCGTCCGCGTGAGCAATCCCGGTCTGACCTTGTCGATCCGCGACGAGCAGCATCCCGGCGGTCGCGCGTACGTGCATCCTCGGGCAGACGACTGCATCCTGGGCGGCACCCTGGATGAAGGGCGCTGGGACACGACAGTCGACCTGGCCGCAGGCGCAGCGATCGTCGAGCGTTGCTGCGACCTGGTACCGGCGCTGCGTGGCGCACGGGTGCTCGAGCACGTGGTCGGCCTGCGCCCCGGCCGTTCGACCGTCCGACTGGAGGAGGGCGAGCAGCTCAGTTCCGGTGCGCGGGTGGTGCACAACTACGGGCACGGTGGTGCGGGAATCACGTTGAGTTGGGGCTGCGCACACGAGGTTGTCACGCTTGTCGACGACGCAGGGTGATGCTGGCGCGCGAATTTTCGATCGTGCGCTGGCCCCCACGACCGCGCTTGCGTCCACAGGCTCAACGCGCGCTCGGCTTCGCGGTGTGTCAGCATGGGCTTGTGAGGCCCCGCCGGATCGCTGGTTTGATCGGCGCTGCGGCAGCGGCATTTTGGGTGATGCAGAGTGCACCGATGCCGTCCGCGCTCGCGGCGCCCTGCCCCGACGCCGAGGTGGTATTCGCCCGCGGCACTACCGAGCTGCCTGGTGTGGGCCCAACGGGTGAGGCGTTCGTCGACTCGCTGCGCTCCCGCGTCGGCCCGAAGTCGGTCGGGGTGTACGCGGTCGACTATCCCGCCACCACCGACTTCCCCACCGCCGTGCAAGGCATTACGGACGCACGCACACATGTCCTCACCACCGCGGCGAACTGTCCTCACACCAAGATGGTGCTCGGCGGATTCTCCCAAGGCGCGGCGGTGATGGGCTTCGTCACCGCCGACGCCGTCCCCGATGGGGTTTCCGCTGTGGACGTGCCAGCGCCGATGCCGCCCGACGTGGCCAACCACGTCGCAGCGGTTGCCCTCTTCGGTAAACCGTCGACGCGCTTCATGCACGCGATCAACGACCCACCCGTCGAGGTCGGCCCGCTGTATCTAGGCAAGACCATCGACCTGTGTGTCGACAACGACCTCGTCTGCGATCCTCACGGGAGCAGCTTCTCCGCGCACAACGAGTACGTAGAGGCCGGCATGGTTGACCAGGGCGTGGCTTTCGCCGCAAGTCAGCTCCAGGCGAGTTGGGCCGCGGACGTGGCTGTGCCGCCCACTTCGGTGGCGCCGTCACCGTCGACACCGGTGCCGCTGTCCGGGCCTGCAGCGCCCCTAGCGCCGCCGGCGCCCTCGGTGGCAGCTGCGGGCCCGTCGCCACATTTGCCGCAGGCACCTCTGACACCGCCCGGCCCTGCACCTTCGGTTGCGCCGCCACCGCCCCCTGAGCCACTCGCCTGAGTTCGAAGTGGCCTCTGGCCGTTGCGGTGTGTCTGCCGGCGCCGCTGAACAGGGGTTGCTGGCAGCCGTCGAACGCTCAGGTCACGCGGTGGGGATCGGGCAAGACGCCGACGTACAGGGGGCCGCCTGGTGATCATCGCCATGGGCCTTTACCAGGGGTTCCGCCCTGGACGCGATCTGTCCCTATGAGGTACTCACCTATCTGCCCGGCGCACAGGTGGTCTTCTGCGCGGCGCAGACGGGCACCCGATCGTCGACTGGATCCTCCTAGGCGGGCCACCCTGAGGTGAAGGCGTTGGGCGGCACCGTCGCGCCAGTTGCCGGTGTGACACCAGTCCATTCACCGATCGCGTCATCGGCCCACTGGGCCCATCGGATGACAGCCTCGTATTGACCCATGAGCAGCTTTCCGGTGATCGCAACGATGGGCAGCCGGTCTGGAAATGGGCCGCCCATCGTTGCATACTGCGTTGACCTGTCGAGGATTTCAGCCAATCGCGCCTCTGCGTCCGCCCGGATCTCCCTCACCGCCGAACGCAGCTGATTCGCGTCACCCGCGTCCGCGAACGCCACCTTGATCATGGCTTCGAACTCCATGCGCATCCCCGCGGCGGGTGTATCCAACCAGTCCCGCAGCTCCGTGCGACCCGCGTCGGTGATCTCGTAAATGGTGCTGCGCCGCTTGCCCGTGAAGGACGGTTGCGAGGTGGCCAGACCGGCGGTCACGAGCTTCTTCGGCTCTTCATAGACCATGCTGGCCGCCCGAGGCCAGAACCAGCTCACCGTGCGGTCCATCTGCTGAGCGAGTTCGTAGGTCGTGAACGGCTGGATCGAGAGCAGGCCGAGTATCGCGAACGACGTCGGAGTCAGCTGCTTGTTGGCCATGGCGTTTGACAATACTCCGATTCGGACTATCTTCGAAATTACTCCGAATCGGAGCATGCGAAGGAGAAGCCATGCCAGAGACGCCGGATGTCGCTGCGCTCCCAACCCGGTTGACCCGCGAGTATGGCCTGCGGCATCCGTTCGTCGGTGCGGGTATGGGATTCATCGCCCACGAACAGCTTGCCGCCGCGGTCACCAATGCCGGCGGATTGGGTGTACTAGGAGCATCTCCCGATCCTCCGGGCAGCTTGCAGATAATGGTAGAACGATTGTGCGCCTTGACTTCTGGGCCGTTCGGAGTGGATCTCATCTGCGCCGATACCGGGTTCGGGCCTGCCAGTACGGACTGGCATATCGATGTGTGCGTCCAGCTGAATGTGCCCTTGGTCGTATTTCACCATGACCCACCACCGGACCGGTGGGTCAACACGTTGCGTGCCGCGGGGACAAGTGTCTGGATGCAAGCTTCCTCCCCCGAACTTGCCACGGCCGCCGTCGAACTCGGCGTCGACGGGATAGTCGCTCAGGGCTGCGAAGCCGGCGGCCATGCCCGCGGACGGATCCCGTTGCATACGCTGTTGAGCACGATCCGTGACGAGTGGCCGGACATGCTTCTCTTGGGCGCGGGCGGCATCTCGGACGGGACCGCGGCGGCAGCTGCATTGCGTGCCGGCGCCGACGGAGTGTGGGTAGGCACCGCCTTGGTTGCGGCCGAGGAAGCCAACGCCCATTCCGAGTACAAGCGTCGACTCATCGATTCGCCCGGTAAGACGTTGCGCACCACTGCCTTCGGACCCGAATGGCCCGATCAGCCCTACCGGCTTCTCGCCACCCCGGCCGTGCGCAGCGCTGCAGCAAGCGTCGATGCTTCCGAACCACAACAGCACGCCACCATCGGTCGGACGCGCCTGTTTCCGCACTCGGTAAACGTGCCGTATGACATGCCGTTCAGGTCGACGTTGCCACCGACACCCGAAACCTGCGGTGATTGGGAGTCGATGGCCTACCCTGCCGGCGAAGGGGTAGGCGCAGTTCGACGCACTGCCCCGGCCGCCGAGATCATCCGACAGATGATGGGTGACGCATACGACATACTCACGACCGGACACCCGCACCGCATCCAAATGTGATCCAGAGGAATATCCATGCCAACCTTCAGCAAGGTTTCGCACATTTCGTTCTCCGTCCAGGACGCCGAGACAAGCGCTCAATGGTGGGCAGCGCTGCTCGAACTGACCGAAATCGACAGGGTCGTCGGCGACGGGTGGCACGCCATCTTGCTGCTGCATCCGCTGTCGCGGACCGTCATCGAATGCCAGCAGCACGACGAGAATCAGGGCGAGACCTTCGATCCCCGGCGCACCGGGTTCGATCACATGGGTTTCAAGGTCGACACACGAGCCGGCCTCGATGAGTGGCTGGCACGGTTCGAGCAGCTCGGGGTGCGTCACTCTCCGATCGCCGAGCGCGAATACGGTGCGGTACTGCCGTTCAAGGACCCCGACGGCATTCAGTTCGAGATGTTCTTCAAAGCCGACCACCCATAGCGCACAGGCGAAATCGCAGGCGACATTCGAACATCGCCGCACGTACGACCTTTCTGTAATCCCGCGGTGTCCGAAACTCACGGGGTGATAACTACATGCACATTCGCCGAGCGGACAATGGCGCGCTTTGATCTCGTGCGCTTTTGGCTCCTTCCGTCAGGAGCCCAGACTGTCAACAAACTCAGCAGTTGAGAGCTAGCCATCGTCAACGGCCGGAGAGCAACGATCTAGGGCGGCGAGGATGGCTGCCTACGCCAGGGATGCGGCGATCGGGTGATCCCCCCGGACGTCCTGGCTGACCGCAGTTGTGAAGTACGGGCTGAGGTGCGACGCGACGACGGCCCGCAGTTCGGTGGGCGCCGCACCGCCTCCGCCGATCGCTCGCTCTGAAACCAGTTGGCTGCTAACGCTTTACAACGGTCCGACGACACGACGCCGGTGGACGCGCACGCTGACGCCCCGCGTCGACGTGAATCAAGGTGTCTGCTCCGGTCAACCAGCCGAAGGGATCCATCGCCGTTCTCTCGGTCAATCGGTTAGCGTGGCGAGGCGTTCGTCGCGGGCGATGCGGAGCAGGGTGGCTCGGAGTTTCGCTGCTGCCGATTCGCCGAACACGTCGTTGAAGCGGTCCTGCGCCAATTTCCACGCCTCCCGAGCCTGCGCGAACTTGGCGTGTCCCGTTGTGGTGAGCACCACGCGGCGCCGTCGCCGGTCATCGTCGCTGGAGACCAACGCGATGAGACCGTCGCGCTCCAACGGTCGCACGTTGTGCCCAAGGGCCGACCGGTCCAGCACGAGCGTCTCGGCCAACTCACCCATGGTGGGCGGATCATCGGGCTGCCGATGGAGTTCCTCAAGGATCGCGTACTGGGTCGAGCGCAGTCCAGCCGGCGCCAAGGCGTCGTCGTACAACTGCGTCATGCGCCGGGTGGCCTTACGCATGGCCGTTGCGCTGCACGGACTTTCGTCGCGTGCCCCAAAGCGACTGGGCATGATCGTCCTCCGCTTTCCCTTGTTCACGTCGATCCCGCTCAATCTTAGGGCATATGCCCCCTTTACACCAAGGGGCATATGCCCTAACTTGGG
>NZ_JAVRPS010000505.1:0-8024 GCF_032162105.1 Mycobacterium sp.
ACGGCTCGCCCGCGGCGAACGCGCTCAGGATGGGGTACTGGCTCATCTTCTGCACGCCGCCCGCGACGATGAGGTCGGACGTGCCGCTCATCACCGCCTGGGCGGCGAAATGCACTGCCTGCTGGGCAGAGCCGCACTGACGATCGATCGTCACCCCTGGGACGGATTCGGGAAGTCCGGCGGCCAGCGCCGCGGTGCGGGCGATGTCGCCGGCTTGGGCGCCGATGTTGTCCAGACAACCGAGGATGACGTCGTCGATCGCGGCGGGGTCGATGTCGTGCCGGCCTACGACGGTCTTGATGACGTGTGCTGCCATGTCGGCGGGATGTTCGACGGCGAAGCCGCCTGCCCGCTTGCCGACCGCGGTTCGGACCGCATCGACGATGAATGCCTCTGCCATGGCCTTAATTTAACATAGAATCAAAAACGAACAAAGCTCACGGCGAGGGCAACCGGGTCCTCATCGACGTCGGCTGCGACGAGACGCGTCGGTTCAGCTCGGTTCGAGCGCGCCCCGGATGAGCCGCTGAGCGTCGGCCACGATGGCGTCCAACGGGGTGCGACGTGGGTCCCACCACTCGGCTGCCCAGTTGAGGGCGCCGAGCACCAGCATCTGACTGATCCGTGGGTCGACGTCGGAACGTAGCTGTCCCGTGCTGGCGGCCTCGTCGAACAGCTGTCGCCACAGCGCTCCGTAGCCGTCGCCTTCGCGGTCGGCGCGGGCACGGAGCCGAGTGGGGATCTGTCCTTGATTCCGGATCGAAGCCGTTGTGTAGTCGGAGATCTCGAGCTCGTGCCGAAGGTGGGTCTCCGCTGCGATCAGGATCTTGTCGATCGCAGGTGTGTCGGGAGGCAGGGCCTGCAAGGTTGCTTGGAGGTGTTCTCGCATGTCGGCGAGCCCGCTGGCCATCACCTCTTCGATCAGGTCGTCACGGGAAGCGAAGTAGTAATAGATCGCCGGCGTCTGGATGTCCACTCGTTCGGCGATGTCCGATAACCGGGTCCCGGCGTAGCCCTTTCGGCTCAGCACGTATGCCGCTGCGTCCAGGATTCGGCCCCGCGTGCGGGCATACTTCGTCTCGTCGTCGGGAGTAGCGACACCGATGTCTCTCCGGACCATGGGTCAAGGCTGAGGTGTGCTGAGGCGTGCGGGGCTCATGGCATCGTGTATCCGCCGCTGACCGAGATCATCTGGCCGGTGACCTGGCGGGCCGCCGATGGCGATGCGAACCAGAGCACCGCACGCGCGACGTCGTCGGCGGTGGTGAGTCGGCGCATCGGGGTGTCCTTCAGCATGAAGTCGATCTGCTTCGGGTTGAAGACCTCGTCTTCGCCGACGGCCCAAAGGCTCGATGCACCAACTGCATCGGGGCCATCGGGTATCACGAGGCCGGGGCAGATGACGTTCGACCGGATCCCGTGCCTGCCATGTTCTCGTGCAGTGGTGCGCGCCAGCGCGACCATCGCCGCCTTGGACGCGCCGTAGATGCCCTGCCGGATTTGGCCGAAGGCCGCGTCGCTCGCGATGAAGACGATGGACCCACCGCCGGCATCCTTCATCGGACCAATCGCGGATTGGGTCGCGGCGATCGCCGTGAACAGGTTGATCTCGATGGTGCGTTGCCACTTGTCGCGGTCAGTGTCGGTGGCGATGAACCCGGGTACCGACCAACCGGCGTTGTTGACCAGGACATCGATGCCACCCCACGCGCTTACCGCGCGACCGATCGCCGTGTCGGCTCCGTCGGGGGCGGTCAGATCGGCGATTGCGAGCTCGACGGCGACTGCGCCGCGTTCGAGTGCTTCGGCTCGCACCTTCTCGGCCTGGGGTTCATCGATGTCGCTGATCACGATCCGTGCGCCTTCGGAGGCGAATTGGTGCACGATGCCGCGCCCGATGTTGGACGCCCCTCCGGTGACGACGACACGGGCGTTGGCAAGTCCCAGATCCATCACTCCAGTTTAACCTACATTAGAAATTGTCCATAGTGATTCGACCGTCGATCGTCACCGTTGACACACCGCGCCAAATATTCTAACCTAGATTAGATTATGGTGACGCGGCCGGATGGTCCGCATCGAATCCGGTGCCGCCCCGGGGCCCGGGCACGTCAAGGAAGGGTCTCCATGAAGGTCGTAGTCGATTTCAACAAATGCACGGGGTTGGGCATCTGCGAGTCGATGGCGCCCGATCTCTTCGAAGTCAACGAGGATGGTGCGCTCGTCCTTCTGAAGGAGGACATCACCGACGACGAACTGCAGTCGGTCGAGGAGGCCGTCGCCGGATGCCCCACAGAGGCATTGAGAATTGAGCGCTGAAGGCGGTCCGAGCACAGGGGGCTGGCCGGTGGATCGGCTCGTCGTCGTCGGCGCGTCGCTGGCAGGTCTGCGGGCCGTCGAGGCTGCGCGAAAGACCGATTTCGCGGGCGACATCACTCTCATCGGCGGCGAGCGGCACCTACCCTATGACCGACCGCCGCTGTCCAAGGAGTTCCTCGAGGCCACGGAACCCGGCGTCGAAGCGCGGATTCCGTTCTTTCGGAGCGACGACGTATTCCCCGAGCTTGACGTAGAGCTTCTTCTCGGCGAGCCGGCAACGGGTTTGGACGTCGCCCGCAAGGTCGTGCACGTGGGAGATCGCCAAATCGGCTATGACGCACTGGTCATTGCGACCGGCTCGCAGCTTCGGACGCTCCCGGGTACCGAGCACATGGACGGTGTGCAGGGACTTCGTACGCTGGAGGACTCTCTGAGCATCCGTGCCGCCATGGACGCAGGTGCACGCACCGTCGTCGTCGGCGCAGGATTCATCGGATCAGAAGTTGCTTCTGGAGCCAGGAAGCGAGGTCTCGAGGTCACCGTCGTCGAAGCCCTACCCACGCCCTTGGTTCGTGCCGCAGGCACGGAGATGGGCGCGGCGATCGCGTCCCTGCACGAACGCAATGGCACCACGTTGTTGTGTGGCAGGGGAGTTGCGGCAGTCGAGGGAGGCGGTCGCGTCGAGCGCGTCGTTCTGGACGACGGCACCCTCATCGACGCCGACCTGGTGGTGGTTGGCATCGGGGTATCCCCGTGTGTCAGCTGGCTCGAGGGCTCCGGCTTGGCGATCGACAACGGTGTCGTGTGTGACGAGACGCTGTGGACCGGCGCGCCCGGCGTTTACGCTGCCGGTGACGTCGCAAACTGGCTGAACCCGGTCTTCGGCGTGCGTCAGCGGATGGAGAACTGGACGGCGGCCGCAGAGCAGGGCGCTGCCGCCGCACGCAACGCACTCGACCCGGAGAACGCCAAGCCGTACGGGACGGTTCCCTACTTTTGGTCCGACTGGTACGGGTCGAGGATTCAGTTCGTCGGAGTGCCCGATGCCGACGAGGTCCTGCTCGTCGACGGTGACGTCGAGAACGGCGAAAGGTGGGTGGCGCTCTACCGGCGAGGCGACCGCATCGCGGGTGCGCTCGCGGTCAACGGCCAAACCGTCATCATGAAGTACCGCAGGATGATTGCGCAGAAGAGTTCGTGGGGCGATGGGCTGGAGTTCGCGGAGAAGCGCCGGGCGTCGGCACTGGCCACGACTGCCCGACGCGATGGATGACCTTGCTATTCGGCGGATCTAGCTGCCTTGTGGACACCCGTTTGTTTGTTCAAGGTCGCGAGATCGTAGACGGCGTTGAGCCGGCAGGCCATAGCCCCGCGGAAGGAGAAGATCTCGAGTCCTTCGAAGCTAAATGCGTTACCAGTCCCGACGAGTCCAGGCGGCTGGAGGATCCCGGAGAAGTGGCCGCTGCCCCGCCAACTGAACGCAACCTGGCGCACATCCAACCGGAACATCGGCGGTGCGATCATTTCCCACGTCAAATCCGGGTAGGCGTTCACGACGAAGCTCATGTAATCGCTGGCGCCTTGGCGCCCATGGGCCTGCGCGTGTGTGAGACGGGTCGTCGGCGTCTCCAGTACGAAGTCGTCGGTCACCAACTCCTTGAGCCGATCGGGGTCGTGACTGTTCCAGGCGTCGAGCCACCGCTGGTACCACGTCAGAGCGAACTCCAAGTCCGGGACGCCCGGCTCGGCTTGCGGCGCGGGTCGAGTTTGAACGCTCATGGTGTCACTCCAGACTGCCGATTCCGGCTCAACATTTCTAATCCATACTAGAAAAATTGACGAGTTCCGGCAAGTGGCGCTCGGACAACCTATCAACCCGCTGCCGCGATGCGGCGCGGTCGGGGAGGGCGACCTCTTGGGCTACTTGCGCCGAGTGGGTCGGACTTCGGTGAGCCCATGGCGCACCAAGGTCTGCGCATTCGCCACCACGGCGTCGACCGATCCGCGTCGGGAATCCCACCATTCCACGGTCCAGTTCAACGCACCGAGGACAAGCATCTGTGCGATGTAGAGGTCCAAGTCCGCGCGCAACGTTCCAGATCGGGCCAAGTCGTTGACCAGCTTTCGCCAGATCTCGCCGTATCGCTCCTCTTCGAGAATCTGCCGCTGTCGTATCGCTTGCGGCACCTGGCCCGCATTGCGGATCGCAGCCGTTGTGTAGTCGGAGATCTCCAATGTGTGGCGCAGATGGGCCTCGACGGCGGCCAACAGTCGGTCCAGTGCCGAGGCCTTGGCCGGCATCGCATCTAGTACATCGACGAGGTGTTCGCGCATGTCGGCGATACCCGCCCACATCACTTCTTCGATGAGAACTTCGCGGGAGGGGAAGTAGTAGTAGATGGCCGGAGCTTGAAGGTCGGCTTCGGCGGCCACGTCGGTCAGTCGTAAACCGCCGTAGCCCTTCACGCTGAGCACGTGTGCTGCCGCGTCGAGGATGCGGCGCCGGGTCAACGCCGACTTCGAGTCGACCTCGACCTCCACCTCGCCGACGGGCGAGACGGGAAGTGCGGAGATGTCTCGGGCCCGTGCCATCAACAGATGGTACCGAGCGTGTGCCTGCAAAGCCGTTAGGCGCGTTAACCGTGCGGTTCCCTTGCCGCGGATGACGTGCCGCAACGCCTTCGGTCCGACGGGTTGCGCGCCGCAACGCGCTCGATTGCTGGCGCCGGCGTCGCGAAGGGTGAAGCCTGAAGCAAATTTAACGCGCCTGTAGATCACGTATTTGCCTTGAACTGGCTACTTGCTCTCAATCATTTTTTAGTCTAATTTCAATTCGTTCGATACGTGGGCTGCGTCACTGCCGGTGCCGTACGCAAGCAGAGCTTACCCAACAGGGAGGGACAGTCAGCTGTGAGATTCGCATCGTTCGTGGGCGAGGCGCAGTGACCACCAACGCCCACGCGTCTGTCCTGCTGTCCCCGCCGCGGCTTCGAACCGTCGGGTCGATGCGGAGGACCCGGTAAGTGGTATCGACCGGCATCGTCGTCAAGCCGTTCCGGGGGCTGGGTGGCTTCTTTGCAATGGCATTGGACACGTTCGTGTGCATGTTCCGGCGGCCGTTCGCGTGGCGCGAGTATCTGCTGCAGACGTGGTTCGTGGCGCGGGTGTCGTTGGTGCCCACACTGTTCTTGTCGATCCCGTTCACGGTGTTGACGGTGTTCACGTTCAACGTCTTGCTGGTCGAGTTCGGCGCGGCGGATTTCTCCGGGACCGGGGCGTCGCTGGGAACGGTCAACCAGACCGGTCCGATCGTGACGGTGTTGGTGGTCGCCGGCGCTGGGGCGACCGCCATGTGCGCCGATCTGGGAGCGCGGACGATCCGCGACGAACTCGATGCGTTGCGGGTGATGGGGATCAACCCGATTCAGTCGTTGGTCGTGCCGCGGGTGCTGGCGGCGACGACGGTCGCTTTGTTGTTGTCCTCCTTGGTCATTCTGGTCGGATTGGCAGGCGGTTTCGTCTTCTCGGTGTACTTCCAGCACGTCACTCCTGGTGCGTTCGTCGCGGGGATGACGCTGATCACCGGTTTGAGCGATGTGGTGACGGCTCTGATCAAGGCGACCCTGTTCGGGCTGACTGCCGGGTTGATCGCCTGCTACAAGGGAATTTCGGTGGGAGGCGGCCCCGCCGGTGTCGGCAATGCGGTCAACGAAACGGTGGTCTTCTCGTTCATTGCGTTGTTCGTGATCAACGTGATCGTGACCGCGGTGGGCTTCGAGGTGCACCCATGAGCGCCGGCGCTTCTGTCGCGCAGCGGTTTCCGCGCGTGACCAAACGGGCGCAGGTGGTGCTCGACGGCTGGTACCGGATGGGTGGGCAGGCCGAGTTCTACGGCAAGACGTTGGTCTCGGTTGGCGACGCGGTGACGCGCTACCAGGCCGAGTTGATCCGGTTGATCGCCGCGATGAGTCTGGGTACCGGCGCGTTGGTCATGATCGGTGGCACGACCGCGATCGTGGGGTTCTTGACGCTGTCCACCGGCGCTCTGGTGGCGGTGCAGGGGTACAACCAGTTCTCCGACGTGGGTGTAGAAGCCCTCATCGGTTTTGCGTCGGCCTACTTCAACGTGCGGCTGATCGCGCCGCTGACTGCCGGGGTGGCGATGGCCGCGACGATCGGCGCCGGAGCGACGGCACAGATCGGCGCGATGCGGATCAGCGAGGAGATCGACGCGCTCGAGGTGATGGGTATCCGCTCGGTGGCCTACCTGGCGTCGACCCGCGTGGCTGCTGGTGTCGTGGTGGTCATCCCGGTCTACTGCGTGGCGGTGATCGCGTCGTTCTTCGCCGCCCGGTTCGGTACCACCTTCTTCTATGGGCAGTCCACCGGCGTCTACGACCACTACTTCTATACGTTCCTGTCCACGACGGACCTGCTGTGGTCGTTCGCGCTGGCGCTGGTGATGGCGGTCGTGATCATGCTGGTGCACACCTTCTACGGCTACACCGCAACGGGTGGGCCTGCCGGGGTGGGCGAGGCGGTCGGCCGGGCAGTGCGGACGTCTTTGATCACCGCGTCGGTGGTGGTTCTGTTCGTATCGTTGGCCATCTACGGTCAGACCGGCCACTTCAACTTGGCGGGTTAGCGCGATGGCCAAACGAGGGCACCAGAGCCGGGAGCGCCGGGGGTGGTGGGCGCTGGCGATGGTGATGGTGGTCGTCGCGTTCGTCTACTTCACCATGGGCGCGTTCAACAAGACGTTCACCCCATACACCCCCGTGACGCTCACCTCGGACCGGGCCGGGCTGGTGATGGAGGTAGGTGCCAAGGTCAAGCTGCGGGGGGTGCAGGTCGGCGAGGTCGGCGCGGTCACCGGCGGCAAGGGCCCAATTAGTCTGAAGCTGGACATCTTCCCCGAACAGACCAAGTTCATCCCGGCCAACGTGGGGGCCCGCATCGAGGCCACCACGATCTTTGGCGCCAAGTACGTGGAGCTGATGTATCCCAGCGACCCGAGCCCGCAGCGGCTGCAGGCCGGTGCGGTGCTGGCGTCGGACAACGTCAGCACCGAAGTCAACACGGTCTTCGAGAACCTCGTCGATCTTCTCAACCAGGTCGATCCCGCGAAGCTGAACGCGATCCTGTCCGCGCTGGCCGAGGGTGTGCGCGGCCAGGGCGAGCGGATCGGTGAGGCCACCACCGATTTGAACCAGGTACTGCTGCAGCTGAACCCGCGCTCGGAGACCATCCGCGCCGACTTCCGCTCACTGAAGGGTTTCGCCGACACCTATAGCGCTGCGGCGAAGAACATCCTGGCCACCCTGGATGCGGCCAGCACCACCAGCACCACCATCACCAGGCAGTCCAAACAACTGGACTCGTTGCTGCTCAACGTGACCGGCTTCTCCAACAGCGGAGTGAATCTTCTGGCGCCCAACCGGGCCAACTTCATCGCGGCCATCAACGACCTCGAGCCGACGACGGCGCTGTTGGCGAAGTACAACCCCGAATACACCTGCCTGCTGCTGGGGGCAAAGACGCTGCTGGACACCGGGTACCCCGAGATCACCGGTGGCGGCAACGGCAAGTCGCTGATCGTCGATGCCGCGCTGCTGTTCGGCAAGGACCAGTACCGCTACCCGGACAACCTGCCGGTCATCGCGGCGAAGGGCGGTCCTGGCGGCAAGCCGAGCTGCGGGTCGCTG
>NZ_JAVRPS010000506.1:0-16996 GCF_032162105.1 Mycobacterium sp.
AGACTGCACAAAGTGAGGCCCTCTCCATGTCGGGGAGGGCCTCTGTGGGTGGGTCTATCAGCGCGTGTAGCCGGGGACAACGCGCTCGACGTGGTTCACGCCGCGGTGGCCGTGCCAGCCCGGCTGCGCCTCGGGCGCAGGGTGGGCCTTGACGCTCGGGGCGTATGAGTAGCCCGGGCCGGTGGGCTGAGTCTGAGTGGCCGCGTTCGCCATGCCGGCCATACCAAGGGCCGCGCCGCCGATGATTCCGGCCGAGACGATCGGCAGAGCGAAGTAGCGGGTGAAGGTGCGGGTGATGGTGGTCATTTCTGAGTTCTCCTGGGCGAGTTGGCGTTTCGCGTCCTGCGCCGGTAAGTTCCGGCGATGACTTAAGAATGGCCCGGCCAGCGCACGGTGTATGTCCGGTGATCGGCCGGAGCACAGGGGGAATCGCTTGTCCCCCGATCGGGGGAACCGGCACATGAAAAAGGGCCCCCGCTCGGAGGGGCCTAAGTGTCGGAGGGCCCATGTTTCGGCGGGCTATGCGGTCGGTTAGTCAGCGCCTGGCGACGTCAAAAGGTCGCCGAACCTGCGTAGGAGATCGCGTTTCCCGTGCGGGCGAAATGGCGATCTGCCCGCAGGTTCGAGGCGGCAGTCAGGCAGTCAGGCAGCCAGGTCGGTGCGCTTGGCCGCCAGCTTGTCGGCCCGCCTGGCGCGGCGCCAGCCGCGCACAGTGGCGATGGCGGTGTTCAGACCGCGACGGCGACCGGTGGCCGGATCGGTAACCCCGAACCCAGGTTCCAGCTCCGTGAACATCCGCTCGCTGCGGGTCTCAGGAGCATTGTCGACGGAGTCGCGCAGGTAGCGGTCGGGCAGCGACAGTTTGGCGATGGTCCGCCAGGTCTTGCCGTACTGGAGCAGGAACGAACCCGTCGTGTACGGCAGGTCGTACTTGTCGCACACCTCGCGAACCCGTACCGAGATCTCGTGCAACCGGTTGCTCGGCAGGTCCGGATAGAGGTGATGCTCGATCTGGTGGCACAGATTGCCGCTCATGAACCGCAGTGCCGGTCCGCCCTCGAAGTTGGCGCTGCCGAGCATCTGCCGCAGATACCACTGCCCCTTGGTCTCGCCGACCATGTCGGTCTTGGTGAATTTCTCTGCGCCGTCGGGGAAGTGGCCGCAGAAGATCACCGCGTTGGACCAGACGTTGCGGATGACGTTGGCCACCGCGTTGGCCTTGAGCGTGGACTTGAAGGTCGCGCCTGGCGACAGCGACGTCACCGCCGGGTACGCGACGTAGTCCTTGAATAGCTGCCGGCCGGCCTTCGCCGAGAATTCGCGCACCCGCACCAGGGTGGCATCACGGTCGTCGCGGCCCTTGAATATCCTGCCGAGTTCCAGGTGCTGCAACCCGACTCCCCACTCGAAGCCGAGCGCCAGGATGGTGTTGAACAGCAGGTTGGAGAGATTGAACGGCTTCCACGGCGTGTCGCGGGTGACACGGAGCACGCCGTAGCCGACATCGTCGTCCATGCCGAGGATGTTGGTGTACTTGTGGTGCATGAAGTTGTGGGTGAACCGCCAGTGCTTGGACGCCCCGCTCATGTCCCACTCCCACGTCGAGGAGTGAATCTCGGGATCGTTCATCCAATCCCACTGGCCGTGCATGACGTTGTGGCCGATCTCCATGTTTTCGACGATCTTGGCCACGCCCAGGGTCAGGGTTCCTGCCCACCACGCGGAGCGTCGCGAGCTCCCGGCCAGCATGAGCCGGCCGACGACCTCGAGAGCACGTTGGGCGGCGATGGTGCGGCGGATGTAGCGCGAGTCGCGCTCGCCCCGGGAGTCTTCAATGTCCAGGCGGATCGCGTCGAGCTCGACAGCCAGGCTTTCGATGTCGGCGTCGGTGAGATGCGCGAATGCCGGTACGTCGGTAATTGCCATTGTTCTTCCTCCCTTCGTAGACCTACGATACCGTAACCTACGAAGCCGTAGGTTACCAGTCAGTAAAGTCTAAACGTCCAGCACGCAATCGCCGGACGCTGCAGAAATACACGTCTGGACCCGGCTGCCCGGTTCGTGCTCGGCACCGGTCCGCAGGTCGCGAACGTGGCCGTCGAGCAGCCCGACCACGCACGACTGACAGATGCCCATCCGGCAGCCGAAGGGCATCTGGATGCCGACGCTCTCGCCGGCGTCCATCAATGGTGTCGCCCCGTCCACGGTGAGCGTCTTCTGACTGCGTGCGAACGCCACCGTGCCGCCCTGGCCGTGCGCCCCGGCTTTGGACACCGCGAAGCGCTCGAGGTGGAGCCGGTCAGCGATGCCGCCCGCATGCCAAACCCGCTCGGCGTCGTTGAGCATGCCCTCGGGCCCACACGCCCAGGTCTGGCGCTCCCGCCAGTCGGGCACCTCATCGCCCAGCCGGGACAGATCCAGACGACCCTGAGTACGGGTGGACCGCAGCCGCAGCCGATATCCCTCGTGACCGGTCTGCATCCCTGCCAGTTCAGTGGCGAACAACACATCGGATTCGGTTGGCGCCGAATGCAAGTGGACCACATCGGTGACCTGGTCGCGACGGGCCAGGGTGCGCAGCATCGACATCACCGGCGTGATGCCGGAGCCGGCTGTGATGAACAACACCGAGGCCGGCGCAGGGTCGGGCATCACAAAGTTGCCCTGCGGCGCGGCCAGCCGCACGATCGTGCCAGGCGCTACCCCGCCGACCAGGTGGGTCGACAGGAACCCCTCGGGCATGGCCTTGACGGTGATGGTGATGATGCGGCCGCCCCAATTGGATGTCGCCGGCCCGGCGGCTCCTGCTACCGGGCTGGACGTCAACGAATACGACCGCCACCTCCAGCGCCCGTCGACCAACACGCCGATCCCGATGTACTGGCCGGGCTGATAGTCGAAGGAAAAGCCCCACCCCGGCTTGATGACCAGGGTCGCGGAGTCGACGGTTTCGCGACGCACCTCAAGCACCCGACCACGCAGTTCCCGCGCAGACCACAACGGGTTCGCGAGCTTGAGATAGTCGTCGGGCAACAACGGTGTGGTGATCCGCTCGGCGATCGCACGCGCGGTGTCCCAGCCGCGATGCTTACCGGCGCCGGCGATGGTAGGCCGCACGGTGTCCGCGAGCAGGGCCGCGGGCCTGCTGCTGCTGTATTTCTTACCCAACGAAAGCTCCTGCCCCAGTTTCAGGATTGCGGCACCCGTCGTCCGGGAGACATAACCTACGGTACCGTAGGTTCTGCGCCTGAGCCAATGGAGAAGCATCACAACAACTCGAGAAGGAACGGCAGTTCTTGCGGCGCATACCAGGCAAGATCGTGGTCCTGCGCGTCGCCGACAATGAATTCAGCGTCCTCCTGCCCCAGGTCAGCGGCGTCGACAGCCTCGATCGCCGGAACAACCGCGGACTCGGCGTCGGCGTTGTCGACGTAGGCGGCGACCACCTGGTCGTAGGCGATCGGCTCCGACAGCCGCACCACCGCGTCGTCCAGATCCGGACGGGCCGTCGCACCCTCGACCTCAGCGACCACCACAGCTCGCCGCGGCGGCAAACTGGATATCCCCTCGCCGGCCAACAGCCGCAACGACGCCACTGCGGCGTCGCGCAGGGCCACGTCGGCCAACTCGTCGTCGTCGCCTTCGGCGTAGGCCTCGCGCAGCGTCGGCGTCACAGCGAAGGCGGTGCCGTTGCGGGCACGCAGCGATCGGTCGGCGACGAGCTGCTGCAGCATGGCCAAGGTCGCCGGGACGTAGACACGCACGAGGCGACTGTAGGCGATTATTGCGCGGCCTCCAGCAGTTCATCCAGCGATTCGCGCAGCAGCGAGGGCAGTACGTCGACGTCGCTCATCGCATCGCGGTCGGCGTTGATGCCGAAATAGAGCATGCCGTTGTAGGACGTCACCCCGAGCGCCAGCACCTGATTGTTCAGCAGCGGCGGAACCGCATAGGTTTCCAGCAGTTTGGTGCCCGCGACAAACATCTGCTTCTGCGCGCCGGGCACATTGGTGATCAGCAGGTTGAACTGGCGCGCAGAGAAACTGGTCGCAACGCGAATTCCCATGGCGTGCAACGTCGGTGGCGCAAATCCTGACAGCGTGACGATGGTCCTGGCATCGACGAGGCTGGCCGCGGTCGGATGCGACTCGGTGGCATGGGCGATCTGCGACAGCCGCACCACCGCGTTGCCCTCACCGACCGGCAGGTCGATCAGAAACGGCGATACCTCGCTGATCGCCTGCCCCGGCCCTGTCGTATCGAGGTCCGCGTCCGGATAGACCGACATCGGGGCCATCGCGCGAACGGTCGTCATCGCCGTCACCGGCTCGCCGCGCGACATCAGCCAGTTCCGCAGTGCCCCGGCCACCACGGCCAGCACGACGTCGTTGACGTCGCAGTCGTAGCGCGCCCGCACCAAGCGATAGTCGTCCAGCCGATGGCCGGCCACGGTGAATCGGCGGTTGCGCGACACGGTCTTGTTCAGCGGGCTGTTCGGCGCGGTGCCGCGGGCCACGGTGCGCGCGGCGGCGACGAACCGGCGCCCGACCTCGACCAGCTGACCGGCGTTGGTCGCCACCTCGGTCACCGCCGAGCGCACAGCCCCAAGCTGCTCGGCGGGACGGGTGATCCATTCGCCGACGGCGCCGAGCAATAGCTGACGGTCGCTCGGCTCACGCGCAGGGATCCAGATGTCCTCACCGAACGCCGGCGGCTTCTGGGTGCGGTCGGCGACGACGTGGCCGATCTCGAGCGCCGTCATGCCGTTCACCAGCGCCTGGTGCGATTTGGTGTAGATCGCGACGCGGCTACGGGCCAGGCCCTCGATCAGATACATCTCCCACAGCGGCCGCGACTTGTCCAGTGGCCGCGAGCCGAGCCGGGCGATCAGCTCGTGCAGCTGCGCGTCGCTGCCCGGCGCCGGTAGCGCCGACCGTCTGATGTGATAGGTGATGTCGAAGTCGCGGTCGTCGACCCACATCGGGCGGGCCAGGCCCAGGGTGACTTCGCGCACCTTCTGGCGATAGCGCGGGATCTGCGGGAGCCGTTGTTCGACAGTGGCCAGCAAGGTTTCATAACTCAATCCGTTGCGCGGCTTGCGCAGGGTCGACAGCGTGCCGACGTACAACGGGGTTGAGCTGTCTTCCAGGTGATAGAACGACGCGTCCGACGCCGACAACCTGCTGACCATTGCGGCGTCACCCTCCCCCTGGCCTGATGCGCGGCTCGGCCGCGGTTGCCCTTTTGTCGCTTTCAATGAACCCCCCGAGAGGTTATCGGCCGATTCTCCTGTCGCGCACTACGGGTGCATGAAGGGGTGCCGGCCGTGGGACCATGAATGGGTCCGCGACTCTCCAGCAGATGCCGTCCGTGTCGCGCCGAACGCTGCAGAGCACCGTCGCAGGACCGTCACACACGGCGTCCGCTCGTGTCGTCCTGCAGATCGGCTGAGGCGGCTAGCGTTACAGACGTGCAAGGAAACACCGTCGGCGTCGAGCGGGTCATCAACGCGCCGGCCGCCGACATCTTCGCCTTGATCGCCGATGCCGGAAGCCATTCCAGCTTCCACGGATCGGGCACAGTGGACCATTCCACGGAGAAGTCGGCGCCGTTGTCGCTTGGCTCGAAGTTCGGCATGTCGATGCGGGGCCGGCCGGAGTCGTTGTTCCTGCCGTACCGCACCACCAACACCGTCATCGAATTCGAGCCCGACCGTCGCATCGCATGGAAGACCACCATCGGCCCCGGCGGTCTGATCGGCGGCGGATCTGGCGTTACGAGCTGCGCCCGGCCGACTCGGGGCCACCTCCCGCCCGAAGGGCAGGGGGAAGGCACGCTGGTGCGCGAGACATGGGACGTCTCGCAGGACCGGCAGCGGCCCATGCTCAGGATGGGCTCGATGCCCAAGCAAGCCGAGGACGGCATGCGCGCCACGCTGGAGCGCATCGCCGCGCTCGTCGAACCGTGAGCTAGCGCCTGCGGCTGTGCTTGGCCGTCTTGGCCTGCTGACGCGCGGCTTCACGGCGCTCCCGCCGACTGCCGCTGGTGGGTGCGGCGTGCTTGGGGCCGCCGCTGGATCGTTGCACCTCCGCCGACCCGTTCTCGGAGGGTCCTGTGTAGGTCAGCGGCGGCGCATCGCTTTCAATTCCCTTGGCGCGCAACGCCGCCGGACGCTCCTTGGTGGCCACAGCACCCTCTTGAGCCTTGGCCGCGGCCTCCGCGGCGAATGCGGCCAACCCGGAAGGCGCGGCGACCGGCGCCACGGTAGGCGCAGGCGCGGCTTCCACGGTGACGTTGAACAGGAAGCCCACCGACTCTTCCTTGAGCCCCTCGAGCATGCCGACGAACATGTCGTAGCCTTCGCGCTGGTACTCGACCAGCGGGTCACGCTGCGCCATCGCCCGCAGCCCGATGCCCTCCTTGAGGTAGTCCATCTCGTAGAGGTGCTCACGCCACTTGCGGTCAAGAACGTTGAGCAGCACGTTGCGTTCCAGCTGCCGCATCGCGCCGTCGCCTGCGATCTCCTCGAGCTGTTTCTCGCGTTCGGCGTATGCGCGCTCGGCGTCCTCAATCAACGAGTCGAGCAGCTCGTCGCGGGTCAGCTCGCCCGCCTCACCCACCGCGTCGGAGTCGATCAGATCGTGGTGATCGATGCCGACGGGGTACAGCGTGCGCAGCGCCGACCACAGCGATTCCAGGTCCCAGTCTTCGGAGTAGCCCTCTGCGGTCGCCCCGTTGACGTAGGCGGTGACCACGTCGATGAGCATCTTGTGGGCCTGCTCGGCGAGGTTCTCTCCTTCGAGGATGCGGCGACGCTCGTCGTAGATGACCATGCGCTGCTGGTTCATCACTTCGTCGTACTTGAGGACGTTCTTGCGGACCTCGAAGTTCTGCTGCTCGACCTGTGTCTGCGCACTCTTGATGGCGCGCGTGACCATGTTGGCCTCGATCGGCACGTCGTCGGGCAGGTTGAGCCGCGTGAGCAGCGACTCCAGCGTCGCGCCGTTGAACCGCTTCATCAGCTCGTCGCCCAACGACAGGTAGAAGCGTGATTCGCCCGGGTCGCCCTGGCGGCCCGAGCGGCCGCGCAACTGGTTGTCGATGCGCCGCGACTCGTGCCGCTCGGTGCCCAGCACGTAGAGGCCGCCGGCCTCTTTCACGCTCTCGGCCTCGTCCTCCACTTCTGCCTTGATCTGCGGTAGCACCTCGTCCCACGCGACCTCGTAATCCTCGGGCGTCTCGATGGGATCCAGGCCGCGGTCGCGCAGCCGCTTGTCGGCGAGGAAGTCGACGTTGCCGCCGAGCACGATGTCGGTGCCGCGGCCGGCCATGTTGGTGGCAACGGTGATCGCACCGCGCCGCCCGGCCTCGGCGATGATGTTGGCCTCCTGCTCGTGGAACTTCGCGTTCAGCACGTTGTGCGGGACCCGCCGCTTGGCGAACTGCTTGGACAGGTACTCCGAGCGCTCCACGCTGGTGGTGCCGATCAGGACCGGTTGACCCGCCTCGTAGCGCTCGACCACGTCGTCCACGACGGCGATGTACTTGGCCTCTTCGGTCTTGTAGATGAGGTCGGACTGGTCGGTGCGGACCATCGGCCTGTTGGTCGGGATCGACACCACGCCGAGGCCGTAGATCTCGTGCAGCTCGGCGGCCTCGGTCTGAGCGGTGCCGGTCATGCCGGCGAGCTTGTCGTAGAGGCGGAAGAAGTTCTGCAGGGTGATGGTGGCCAGCGTCTGGTTCTCGGCCTTGACCTCGACGTGTTCCTTGGCCTCGATGGCCTGGTGTTGGCCCTCGTTGTAGCGGCGGCCAAGCAGCACGCGGCCGGTGAACGCGTCGACGATGAGCACTTCGCCGTCGCGGACGATGTAGTCCTTGTCGCGCAGGAACAGCTCCTTGGCCTTGATCGCGTTGTTGAGGTAGCTGACCAGCGGCGAGTTCGCGGCCTCGTAGAGGTTCTCGATGCCGAGCTGGTCCTCGACGAACTCGACGCCGATCTCGAGCACGCCGATGGTGCGCTTGGCCAGGTCGACCTCGTAGTGGACGTCCTTCTCCATCAGCGGGGCGATCCTGGCGAACTCGAGATACCAGTTGGAAGCGCCGTCGGCGGGACCGGAGATGATCAGCGGGGTGCGGGCCTCGTCGATCAGGATGGAGTCGACCTCGTCGACGATCCCGAAGTTGTGTCCGCGCTGCACCATGTCCTCGACCGAGTGCGCCATGTTGTCGCGCAGGTAGTCGAAGCCGAACTCGTTGTTGGTGCCGTAGGTGATGTCGGCGCCGTAGGCGACCCGGCGCTCGTCGGGCGTCATCTGCGACAGGATGACGCCGACGTCCAGACCGAGGAACCGGTGCACGCGGCCCATCCACTCGCTGTCGCGCTTGGCCAGGTAGTCGTTGACGGTGACGACGTGCACACCCTTGCCGGAGAGGGCGTTGAGGTAGGCGGGCAGGACGCACGTGAGCGTCTTGCCCTCGCCGGTCTTCATCTCTGCCACGTTGCCGAAGTGCAGGGCGGCGCCACCCATCAGCTGGACGTCGAACGGCCGCTGGTCGAGCACGCGCCAGGCCGCCTCGCGGGCCACCGCGAACGCCTCGGGCAGCAGGTCGTCGAGTTCCGCCCCGTCGGCGACGCGCTTCTTGAACTCGGCGGTCTTGGCGCGCAGCTCGGCGTCGGACAGCTTCTCCATGTCGTCGGACAAGGTGTTCACATATTCCGCGACCTTCTTGAGGCGCTTGACCATGCGGCCTTCACCAAGGCGGAGCAACTTCGACAGCACGCTAACTTCCCCTGTGGGCTCGATGGAACTCGTGGATTGTCAAAGTTCCATGGTAGGTGACTGACCTAACCAGCCAGCGTAAGCAGGCCAGATGGGCCGGTCCGGCGCAGCCGACGCCGCTGCGCGCGACCGTTCGGCGCCGGTGATCGGCAGCGGGCCGGATGGGCCCGCATGGCTCGGGCCAGCTGGAACTAGGCCAGCCGGATCAAGCCGTAGTCGTAGGCGTGCCGTCGGTACACCACGGTCGGCTTGTCGCTCTGCTTGTCGTGGAACAGGAAGAAGTCGTGGCCGACCAGTTCCATCTCGTACAGCGCGTCGTCGACGCTCATCGGCTTGGCGGCATGCTCCTTGGTACGCACGATCCGGCCGGGTTCGTGATCGTCGGCCAAACGGTCGGTGGCCGCTGCGTCCTGTGCGGGCGCAGGGGCTTGCGGCGGGAGGGCGACCGCGGTGGCCTCGGCCAGTGATACCGGCGTCTTGTCGCCGTAGTGGATCTTGCGGCGGTCCTTGCTGCGGCGCAGCCGGTTCTCGAGTTTGCAGACCGCCGACTCCAAGGCTGCATAGAAGCTGTCGGCGCAGGCCTCGCCGCGGACGACCGGACCTCGCCCACGGGCGGTGACCTCGACGTGCTGGCAGTTCTTGCGTTGACGCCGGTTCTTCTCGTGATCGAGCTCGACGTCGAATAGGTAGATGGTGCGATCGAAGCGCTCCAGGCGCGACAGCTTCTCGGAGACGTAGGTGCGGAAGTGATCGGGGATCTCGACGTTTCGGCCCTTGACGACGACCTCGGCGCGAAGCGCGGCTACGGGTTCGTCGTCGACCGCGACCATCGTCGAATGGTCGGTGTCCACGGATTGGGTTGACATACTTGGCAACTCGATTCTCTTCGGCGTCGCACGCACGCAGCGTGCCCGGCTTGTCGCAGAAAACGCGCCGAAGGGGCCTGAATCCCGCCGACCACCGGCGCAAGGTGTCGAAAACTCACCTCCTACCGCTGTCAGGCGTGGTGGCGTTGCTTGTCGTCAACGCCGCCGTGAGGCACTCACGGGTGGTTGGCCCCGACGGTAGTCCGTGTTCACCTGCCAGTGCCACTAAATTCGCGCACGTGTTTTGAACTCTTCACGTTGGTTTGACCTCGTAGTAATTGGCGCATCCGTCGACGGGCCAGGCACGCGGGTCTTCATGCGTGCGCGATGGTCAGCACGGCCGTCACCCGGGCGCCGGCAGTTTGCAGGACCCGTACCGATTCATCCGCGGTGGCACCGGTGGTGACGACGTCGTCCACCAGCAGCACCTCGCCCCCGACCGGCCGCCGCAGCATGACCCGACCCGCGATGTTGCGCTGTCGGCCGCCTGCCGAGAGTCCCACCGAGTCACGGGTGAACGCCCGCATCCGCAGTACCTGCGAAACCGTCGTAGCGGGCGGTCCGGCGGCCAGCGCCATCCGGGTGACCGGGTCCCCGCCACGGCGCCGGGCGGCCGACCGTCGGGTGGGCGCAGGCACCAGCGTCAGCGGACCGTCGACGATGCCCCAGGCGAGCAGGTGGGTCAGCCCGGCATGAAGTGCCGCGGCCAGCGGGCCGATGAGATCGGTGCGGCCGCGTTCCTTGACCGCGACGATCGCCTCGCGACGGACGCCCGCGTAGCGGCCCAGGGAGAAGACGGGTACGCCGGGGTCGAGCCGCGGCGTCACCAGGACCGGCTCGTCGGTCCTGACCATCAGCGTCCCCGCGCAGGCGTCGCACCACCGCGTCGACGGCGCGCCACAGCCGCCGCACTCCATCGGGAGGACGAGGTCGAACAGCACTCCTGCAGTCTGTCGCCGGGGTCTGACGGTTTGCCCGAGAGCCCCGTTTGCCGCTGCAGGGGCTCAACGGTTCCCGTAGGTAGCCAAGAGAATGCTGAGAGCACTCCCCGTTTCCCGTAGTTTCCTGGCGAATTCGATCGTTCACCTGCCGATTGGTGAGACGCCGTCTCACCCCACCACGATTCAGCAGCGGTGTCATCGTCGATGTATGCTTTGCTGCAGCCTACAACTTGGAGCGTGGACGTGAGTGTGGACATGGGGAGCGAAGCCAAGGTCTCCTACACGGGTTTGGATGAACTCTGGCAGGCCTATGACCAGCTCGTGCTGGACCTAGCGAAGCGTGAAGGCGCCAGCTCCGTGGCAGAGCTCGGAGGTGGAGCCAATCCGATCGTCGGCGACGCGGAGAGGTGGGGCTTCATTCAGCAACGCGTCGTCCTCGACATCTCGGCGGACGAGCTCGCGAAGGCCGAGGGTGACGTCCAGACACGCGTAGCCGACCTCTGCCAGCCGATCCAGGGCGAGGAAGGTTCCTATGACCTCGTCTTTTCGAAGATGCTGTGCGAGCACCTACCCAACGCTCGGGTCTTCCACGAGAACTGCTTCAAACTGCTGCGGCCTGGCGGATTGTCGGTGCACTTCTTCCCCACGCTCTACACCCTGCCCTTCGTGATCAACCGGCTCGTCCCTGAGGACCTGACTCGATCGTTGCTTCGCAAGGTCCAGCCGGGACGTCTCGAAAACCCCAAGCACCAGAAGTTTCCTGCGTACTACCGTTGGTGCACTGGCCCCACCAAGCGGGCCATCAAGCGCTATGAGAGCGCGGGATTCGAAGTCGAGCAGTGGGACGCGGCCTTCGGACACCTTTACTACCAACGGATTCCGCTACTGAATTCGTTGGAGCGCGCCAAGACGAGCTTCCTGCTTCAGCATCCGGTCCGTCCACTCACCAGCTTCGCCACGGTCGTCATGCGCAAGCCGGCCTAAGAGCGGTCAGCCGCAGTCACCTTGGACGAACGCCTTCGCCAGAGCGAAGTACTGGTAGGCGTAGACGAACTCCCAATGCGGCGCCGAGAACTCGTACTGGCGCGGGACCGCCTCCATCACCACATTGCTGGGATCAGGTGAAAAGCATTGCCGGAAGACCAATCTGGCACGTGGGATGTGGTGCTTCCACGTCACGACGATGATCCTGCGCCAGGATCGCTCGGTGGCAAGACGGTGCATCATTTCCGCCTCTCCGCGGGTCGTCAGCGACGACGGGCGTTCACACAGAACCTCGATGCCGCCGGTCGCCTCGGTGCACACCCGCTGCATGACGGGGTCCGAGGCGGGGTAGGGGTTGGACAGCACCACCGTTGGCGCCCACCCATAGCGGGCCAAGCTGATCCCGTAGTCTTCCCGCCCGTCGTGTTCGCCACCGAGCACCACGACGGCGTCCGCCCGCTGCAACGGGTCCGCCGATGCGTTGGTGAACACGAAGTACCCACTGATCCCGATCAGCAGTAGGAGCGCAACGACTACCGCGCCTGCCACCAGGATCGCCGGGCGAACGTTAGCCAGCCGCATACTCCGCCAGGTCGTCGGCGCACATGTGTTCAATGAATCGACCCTATCGCTTGGCACCAGCTCCCGCTGGCCTGCCGTTTCGTCGTACCCGTCGGCTTCGTCATCGATCGAGGAGCGCGGACTGGCACGGAACGCGGTGCGGGGTTGCGCGCCAGCGCGTTTACCGTGCGGGCCCACGGCGCCCTCGCCCTTCCAATCACGGCGTCCATCGCGATCGCAACCAGGACGACCCATCAGAACTGTCGAAGTATGCTCGGATATTGGCCCGATGAGCGACGGAACGTCATTCGCTCGCGCGGTCCCCAGCGCTACCAAATACAATAGCTGGCAGTCGTAGCGACAGCGCATCGCGATAGTCGCGTCGATTATTGCATTCAGCGAAGTCAATGCGAGGATGGAAGCCGTGACACTTGGTATGAGCTCGCGCACCGACAAGGTTGCTGGGATCGCTGCCGTGGTGGTTTGCCCCGTCGTCGCAGTTCTGGCAGTCGGAGGTGGCCTGATCGCGAAGCTCGCCCTGGCGGGGGTGATCGCGCTGATCGTCAGCATCTACGTCGGCGTGCGCCACCCGCTATGGCTGTTCTGGGGTTTGGCGGTGGTGCTGGGCGCGCTGCCGTTCGGATACTTCCCCGGCGTCCACGTCCCGCTTTATTTGCCGTTCGCCGCAGGCGTAGTGCTCGCGGCCGCCGTGCACAAGGCGTCCGATCCAGTGCCACTTCATCCGCTGGAAAAGGCCGTGGTGTTGCTGATCCTCGCTTCGGGGGTGTCGCTGATCTTCACTGGCCGCAACATCGTCGACGTGACCGTGTTCGTCAGGTGGGTCATCGCCACGCTCGTGATGATCGCGTTGCTGCGCCTGTCCCGAGAAAATCTGGCGCGCTTCGGACGCATCTACGTCTACGCCGCGACGGTCAACGCACTCTTCGGCATCGCCATCGTGGCGGCGGACCCGCAGCATCGGTTCATCAAGATTCTGCACATCTTCGATTACGACCGCGAGGCGACCGGCCGATTCGTGTTCACCGACGAGGGGCAGAGCAGGTTCACCCGACTCGGTGGAACATGGGTCGATCCGAACATGGCTGGAATTGGGTTGGTGCCTGCGCTGGTGATGGGCATCGTCCTGCTCAAGGGCAGGATGCGGGTAGCCGTGACGGCCATCCTTTCCGTCGCCATCCTGCTGACCTTGAGCCGAGCGGCGATCTTCAGCGTGCTGGTGGGCGTCGTCCTGGTGGCGCTCTTCCACGCCATGCGCGCCCGCCATCGCGTGATCATGGTGGGAACCATCGCGTTGGGCATGGCAAGCGCGCTGCTGGTGCCCGCCATCCGCACCCGCATCCTTACCTCCTTCGGCAGCGACGACCAGGGGGCCCAGGATCGCTGGAGGTCGTTGGCCGCGTGGCCGCACAACATGTCGGGCCACTGGATCTTCGGGCTCGGCTGGGGCCGAAGGGAATTCGTCGACGGTAGCTTCGCCTTCAACTTGAACTTCGTCTCCAACGCCCCATTGATCGCCGCCTATCGCGCAGGGATGATCGCCGGCTTGATCTTCGTGGCGGTGCTCGTCATCGGCTGCGTCATGGGTTATCGGGCATTGCGCTCGGACTCACTGCCTGCTGCGCTGTACGGCGGCGTGTTCATCGGATTCTGTGTCGTGGCACTGCAACTCGACCATCCTGTGGTGGACATCCCTCAGATGACGGCGGTGTTCGGGATCTTCCTGGTCTTCCTGGTCTACGTGGATCGATCACGTCAGTCCTCCGATCCATCGAAGCGCGCGCCGGAGGATGCCGACGACATGGCGTCTGGCCCCTCGCACCGATACGTGCTGCAGTAGCGAATACCTCTGCGCAGCAACGCTTCCACCGATTGCCTCGGTTAGGTCTTCGCCTTCCGGCGGTAGATCGCCGTCAGGTAGATGGCCAGGAGTATCGCGTCGGTGATGACGGTCGCAATCGCCGCGCCGATCGCCCCGGCGCCGGCCAGCGCGAGCACTGCGACCAGGCCAAGTTTGACCGGTACCAGGCCGAGGTTGGCGGCCAGCCGGACCAGGTCGCGCCGCTGCGCGTAGAGGATCACCTGCAGAATCGAACTGGTCGTACGCATGGCGCAGAAGGCGGCCATGATGAGCATGGCGACGGCGAGCTCGGTCGGCGCGGGCGAGATCAGCAGCACGATTCCGGTGATGAGGACCAGCAGCCCGGTGCTAGCGCCGAGGAGCAGCGTGGTGCGCAGCGGTGGGCCGCTGGACAGGTCGCCGCCGCTGAGCCGCAATGGTTCGTGGTAGGTCATGCCGAATGCCTGGCCGACCGCGGCGAGCCCAACCGTCACGGTGACGGTGAGTGTGTAGTAGCCGACGGTGGTGTGGTTCGTGAGAAATCCCAGGAGCAGGACGTCGCCCTGTAGATACAGACACATGCCCAGCATTTCGCCGGTGAGTGCCGCGATCAGTTTGGGCGACCCGGGTATCCCCGGGCGGTGCCCGAATATTCGAATGCCGCCGACGAGGAAGATCACCACGTATTGCGAGCAATAGAGCATCGTCGCGATGGCCAGCGTGGGATGGGATGTACCGAACATGTACGCGCATGCAAGGGCGACGCTGACCGTTTGCCGGATGGTGCCGACTCGCCAGTAGAGCTGAGGATGGCCATCGCGCACGGACTGGCTCAGCCATGCGTTGCACGCCATTTCGCCCCCGGCGACGACCAGCCCAAACCAGGCGATGTACTGCACCCCGATGAGGGCGACCCCGGTCGCTGCCAACGTCGCCCCGAGCAGATATCGCGTGGTGCGCTCGGCAAGGAAGCGTTCTTCGGATTCGCGCATCGCGCGGACTTGGAAAGAGTTGTCGAGCGGAGGTCCAACCACCGCCGACAGCGCGAAGCCCATGCCGTACAAGCCGTAGTTGGCGACGCCGAGGCGCCCGACGAGCGCCAGCGTCCACAGCATGCCGACGCCGCGGCCGCCATACATCCACAGCATCGCCATCAGGGTCTTGACGTTGTTGCTCGGGGCGGCTTTCGACGTGGACAACTCAGACACTCTGGTGGTGTCGGTCCAACGGGTCCGAACAGGCCATCAGAAGAAGAGCGGTCGGTAATGGGCGCTGTACTGCAGCGCGTCGGGATTCCGCTTCGCGATGACCTTCGCAGGCACGCCGCCGACTACTTCGAGTTCACCGACGTCCTTGTTCACCAATGATTGCGCGGCAACCACCGCACCGCGATGAATGTGCGAAGGCAAGATCATCGCACGACTGGCGATCCAGACGTAGTCCTCGACGACCGTCGGAATCGGAACGATCGTGAAGTCCGGGTGATTGATGTCGTGGCCACCGCCGAGCATGTGAGTGTCGCTGGCGATCGTGACGTTGTCACCGATCCAGAGCCCGGCACGAGAATCCAGAAAACACCGGAAACCAATGGTCGTGTCATTCCCGATCGTCAGGAACTCCGCATCGAAGACCGTGGTGCCGCGAAAGATCGTCGAGCCCTTGCCGATCGTGGCCCCGAGAAACCGCAGGAACCCTTGCCGGATCGTGTGCGAGGGAATGTAGGTGATGATCGTGTTGAACGCGACCATTCCAAGGTAGTTGCGCAGCTGGCGGAGAAACGTCATCCCCTCCAGCTTCATTTCGACTACCCGGTTGTCGGAATCCAGCACGTATTCGAGATTCGGCATCTTGAGATCCGGAGCGGCCGCGAGCTTGCTTGCGACGTCAGCGGGATCAGCGGCGGCGGGTTCGGGGTACACGTGTCTCGTTCCTCTCGTCGATCCGGATAAACAATAGCGGTAACTGATGCCTTCCAACGACTTGGCGTGCGCAGGCCGAGGATTGCTGAGGGGGTGACAGCGTCGGGCACGATGACGACCCGGTCGGCCGGATGCGGCAACGTCCTTTCGGTCTCCAAGCGGGAACACCTTGTCGCGGTAGCTGACAGGACGAGGCTGCTCGGTCGCGGCGCCTCCGCAAATGCATCGCCCCTCCGACCTAGGCCCCGCATCATGGGCGCCGTGTTGTTTGCGAGCAGCACGGAGCGGCCGACTCGACCGACTACCAGACATTCCACTATTGCCGGCCTGACGGCGTTGCCGAAAACATGGAAAGGGACCCATTCGCGGAAATGGTGAATGCACCGCGAATGCATTGCAGGATGACTCAGCCGGAGAGCACTGGCACCGCGCCGGCGTTCATCAACGGCCGGACCTCCGCCCACGCCGGGTCGTCTTCGGCCGCCGATCCCGAAAGCTGAAGCACGCCCCGCTGATCGGCGACGTACACCGTCGACGGGTTGGCGGCCACGGCCGTGACCGGAGCCAGCAGGTTGCGGCTCGGGCCATCGGAGTTCACGCCGTCGAGGTTGACGTAGGACACCGGATGCTGGGGATCGGTCCGGCTGACCACGATGTCGTCGCCGGTGCGCCAGGACAGCGACACCGCGGTGTCACCCAGCCCGAAGCCCAGCCGCCGCGGGTAGGTGAGGGCGTACTGCCCGCCCTGCGTCTGCTCGACGCTGGCCAGGATGACCTGGCCCTCGATGACCATCGCGGCGCGCGTTCCGTCCCGCGACAGCTGCAATTCGTTGACCGGTCCTGGGAAACGCGTGGACACGGAGGTGGAGTCGATGGGGATCCGCGCGGGCTGCCCGGACGCCGCCTCTTGGATGACCCGCACGACGTTGTTGCCGTCTACGACGACCCAGATCGCGTCGTCGAGCGACCAGGTGGGCCGCGACAACGTGCGCCCGTCCAGTGCCTGGGACGCGTCTCCGTCCACCGGGCCGACCCACAGCGACGACGCCATGTCGGGCGCGCCCGGCCGCAGCGTCACCACCGACGC
>NZ_JAVRPS010000507.1:0-3320 GCF_032162105.1 Mycobacterium sp.
CACGAGGTGTTGCGCCAGCTCCCGCTGCTGATCGGCTCGGTGGTGCTTGGGTCGGCGACGGGTAACCCACTCTGGTCGATCGCCGCGCTGGTGCTGATGATCGTGTTCGGCGTCGCGCGGTGGTTCACCACCACCTACCGCATCGACGCCGAACAGATCCAGCGACGCGAAGGCGTGCTGCAGCGCTCGGTGCTTTCGGTGCCGCGCAACAGGATCCGGTCGGTGTCGACCGATGCGCGGGTCCTGCACCGGCTGCTCGGGCTGACCGTCGTGAAGGTCAGCACCGGTCGGGAAGCCAAGGGGGACGCCGAGTTCGCACTCGACGCCGTCCGCTCCGACGAGGTGCCAGGGCTGCGCGCGATCCTGCTCGCCGACTCGCTGCCCGACGCACTCGAGGCGGGTGAAGAGGCCGCCCCGCAGGAGCGGGTGCTGGCGCGGTGGCAGCCGTCGTGGTTGCGCTACAGCCCGCTGAGCTTCACCGGGTTGGCGATGATCGCCGCCGCCGTCGGCGTGATCTACCAGACGGGAGCCGTTGCGGCGCTCGAGGATTCGCCCCTCGCTCGGCAGGGGCTCGATGCCGCCGAGCGCCTCGGCGTGGTTGCGACCGTGGTGGTGGCCGTGCTCACCGTGTTGATCCTCGGGGTGCTGCTCTCCGTGCTGCGGTCGCTGGTCACGTTCGGCAACCTGGTGCTGTCCCGGCGCGACGAAAAGGGGGCCGGGGTGCTGCACCTCCAGCACGGTCTGCTCCGGGTGCGCGAACACACCTTCGACATGCGACGCCTGCGTGGCGGCACGATCCGCCAACCCTTGCTGGTGCGGGCGTTCGGCGGCGCGCGCCTGGACGCGGTGATGACCGGCGTCGACGGGTCGGGCGAGGCGTCGCTGCTGCTACCAGCGTGCCCCGCCGCCACGGCCGAGGCGGTGCTGACCGAACTGATCGGACGGCCGGACGTGGTCACCGGTGAGCTGCGACATCACGGTCCTGCCGCCACGCGCAGGCGCTGGACGCGGGCGCTGACGTTTCCCGCGCTGATCGCGGTCGGATTGGTGGCGACGGCGTTCGTCGTCGCGGTGCCGGCATGGGCGTGGGTGCTCTGCGGTGTGGTCACCGTCGGTGGTGTCTTCCTGGCGGCTGACCGGTCCCGCGCGCTGGGCCACCGCGTTGGCGACGGCTGGCTGGTCGCCAGGTCGGGCAGCCTGGACCGGCGCCGCGACTGCCTGGCCGCCGCGGGCATCATCGGCTGGACCGCACGCCAGACGCTGTTTCAGCGCCGCGCCGGGGTCGCCACGCTGATCGCGGCCACGCCCGCGGGGGTGAAGGGTTACCGCGTGCTCGACGTACCCGCCGAACTCGCATGGTCGGTCGCCGCGGCGGCATCACCGTGGGTGGCCGACTGCGACTGGGCTCACTCTTAGCGGGTCCGAGTTGCGCGCAATCATTTGCCGCTTACTGTCGGCTGCATGGCTATCGGTGGAGTGCTGTTCGACATCGATGGCGTCCTGGTGACCTCGTGGCAGGCCATCCCTGGCGCCGCGGCGGCGTTGCGGGTGCTGGCGGACAACCAGATTGCGCGGACGTATCTCACCAACACCACGACGCGCACCCGCAGCCAGATCGCGGGCCTGCTCACCGATGCCGGCATGGACGTCACCGCCGACGAGGTGATCACGGCCGCGGTGCTGACGGCCGACTACGTGCGGGACCGCTATCCGGGCGCGCGATGCTTCCTGGTCAACAATGGGCAGATCGGCGAGGACATGCCCGGCGTCGACCTGGTCTACGCCAGCGAGGTCGTCGACGCGGTGCCCGAGACCCCCGACGTCATCCTGCTCGGCGGCGCCGGACCCGAGTACGACCACGTCACGCTCAGCCGCGTCTATGACTGGATGGCCCAGGGCGTGCCCGTCGTCGCCATGCACCGCAGCACGGCGTGGAACACCACCGAGGGGCTGCGGATCGACACTGGCATGTACCTGATCGGCATGGAGGAGACGTCGGGTCGCCAGGCCACCGCGGTCGGCAAGCCGGCGCCCGAGGGGTTCCTGGCCTCGGCCAGCCGGCTCGGCGTCGACCCCGAGGAGATGTACATGGTCGGCGACGACCTCAACAACGACGTGCTGGCCGCGCAGGTGGTCGGCATGACCGGGGTACTGGTTCGCACCGGCAAGTTCCGACAGGACACCCTGGACCGTTGGGCGGCAGACGAATTCGCGATGCAGCCCAACCACGTCATCGATTCCGTCGCGGATCTTCCCGGGTTATTGGGCCTTTGAGCCGGCCACCATCCGGATCCGGACCTCGGGCGCTACGCCGTCGCGCGAGACCTCGGTGAAACCGAGCCTGCGGTACAGCTGATACGCCCGATGATTGACCTCGAGGACACTCAGCGTCACGCGCTTGCCGTCGGCGCTTGCCCGGTCGAGGAGCTCGCGGATGAGGCGGCTGCCGATGCCTCGACCTTGGTGGACGGGCGCCAGTTCGATGAGCGCGAGGAAGACCTCGTCGTCGCGCTCCTCGACGTCGAGCCTGCCGACGTCCACACCGTCGACCACGATGACGCGGACATGCTCGAGTACGAGATGTCGTGCCAGGTAAGCGCGTTGCTCGTCGTCGTCCCATCCCCAGATCTGGTTCACGTACGGGCCCAGCGACGCCTCGTGCAGATCGAAGAAGAACTCGGCGTCGTCCGCCGTGGCAGGGCGCAGCACGATGTCGTGCACCGCTAGAGTCTTCGGGTGTCGAGGCGTGTCTCGACGACGCCGTCGTCCGTCGTCGTGACGAAGTATGCAGCGGCACTGCTGTTTTCGGCGACCGCCTCCACGAATTCGGTGCCGCGATATACGACGCCGGCACCGTCGTCGGTGGCGTATCCGGCGGGGAGGGTTCCCTCGCCGACCAGACGGTGAAGCAGCGGCCGACGCTGTTCCTCCGCGTCGTAGTGCACGCCGTTGGAGAACGGCACGAAGCCGAGCCCGTCGGTCACGGGTCGAAGCTCCGGCCCGAACGAGTCGGTCGTGCCACCGACGTGCCAGCAGATCGATCCCGCCGACACGCCAGTCAGCACCACGCCCGCCTGCCAGGCGGTATGCAGCGCAGCGTCGACCCCGTGCAGTCGCCACATGGCCAGCAGACCCGCCACGCTTCCGCCGAACACCCACACCACGTCCTGCGCGAGTAGATGTTCGGTGATGTCGTCGACGTTGGGCATGGGAAACAGCGCCAGATGCGACGACGCGAAGCCCCGCTCCTGCGCGGCCTCGGTGAGGTAGAGCAGTGTCGCCCGGTCGTCGCCCATCGCGGTGGCCAGCAGGCACACCCG
>NZ_JAVRPS010000508.1:0-9269 GCF_032162105.1 Mycobacterium sp.
CCGTATTCGTCGACGGCGACGACTTATCTCAATGGGAGAAGGCGCTTTCCGTGCCTACCCAGGCGGTGTTCTTCGAGACGCCGTCCAACCCGATGCAATCCCTCGTCGACATCGCTGCGGTGTGCGAGCTGGCCCATTCGGCGGGCGCAAAGGTGGTGCTGGACAACGTCTTCGCGACCCCGCTGTTGCAGCAGGGTCTCCCGCTCGGAGCGGACGTCGTGGTCTACTCCGGCACCAAGCACATCGACGGTCAGGGGCGCGTTCTCGGCGGCGCGATCCTCGGCGACAAGGAGTACATCGACGGTCCGGTGCAGAAGCTCATGCGCCACACCGGTCCGGCGATGAGTGCGTTCAATGCGTGGACGATGTTGAAAGGCCTTGAGA
The DNA here is from genome assembly GCF_032162105.1 of Mycobacterium sp. GTDB lineage: Bacteria > Actinomycetota > Actinomycetes > Mycobacteriales > Mycobacteriaceae > Mycobacterium. Next base: position 385 of record NZ_JAVRPS010000508.1, read on the forward strand.
CACTTGCGGTTCGGGTGAACTACGCCAACTCCGCGGCGCACCGCATCGCCGAGTTCCTCGAGGCGCACCCTGCCGTGAGCTGGGTGCGCTATCCGTTTCTGGAGTCGCACCCGCAGTACGACCTGGCCAAGCGTCAGATGACCGGCGGCGGCACCGTGGTGACCTTCGAGCTGGCCGCCAGGGAGGGCGCGGGCAAGCAGCGGGCGTTCGAGGTGCTGGACAAGCTGCGGTTGATCGACATCTCCAACAACCTCGGCGACGCGAAGAGCTTGATCACGCACCCCGCCACCACCACGCACCGGGCGATGGGGCCCGAGGGCCGGGCGGCGATCGGACTTGGCGACGCCGTGGTCCGGGTGTCGGTGGGTCTCGAGGGCACCGAGGACCTGATCGCGGACCTCGACCGGGCACTCGGCTAGCCCGTGTCCAGGGCGAGTGCGGCCAAGAAGGCACGGCGCAAGAGGCGCCAGGTCGCACGCAATGACCGGTGGCTGCCCGACGAGGTACACGCCGACGTCGAGGGCGTGGCTCTGATCGCCAACGAGATCATCGCGCGGGGTTGGGAATTCGACCGTGAGTTCTCCAACGAGAACTTCATCACCTGGTTCTACCCACCGTCAGGGGTCGAGCTGGACGACGAGGCGACCGAACCGGTCACCCGGATCTGGCTCAGCGACCCCGAGGAACCGCACTTGATCCTGGTCGGCTCGGGGGAGGCCGACGGGGTGGACTACCAGTTCACCGTCGAGGAGCTCTTCGACCGCCTCGACGAGATCGAGGCCTACCGGATCGGCGACCCGATGCCGGAAGTCGCGTTATAGTCGGCGCGTGATCAGCGGGGATGCGCTGACCGGGCGGGACACCGAACTCGTAACCCTGCGCCGGGCGCTGAGCGGGGTCGGCAATTTCTCGGGTGTGGTGATCGCCGGTGCGGCGGGGGTGGGCAAGACGCGACTCGCACGCGAGTTGCTCATGCAGGCCGCCTCGTCGGGCACGCGCACCAATTGGGTGGTCGCAACGGCATCGGGGCGCCCGATTCCGCTGGGCGCGTTCAACGCCACCCTCGTCGGCGCGGCCTTCTCCGAAGACTCCAACCCCGTGCCCAGCGTGCGACGGGTGATCGATTCGCTCGTCGCCCAGCAACGGGGCGGGCGGTTCGTCCTCGGCATCGACGACGCACACCTGCTCGACGAGTTCTCCGCGCACGTCGTGCATCAGCTCGCGCAGACCCGCGAGGCCCGCCTGGTCGTGACCGTTCGAACCGGCAGTGACGAACCGGACGCGGTGAAGGCGCTGTGGAAGGACGGTCTGCTGGCCCGCCTCGATCTGGAGCCGCTGTCCGCCGACGCGGCCCGCACCATGGTCGAGGGCGCGTTGAACGGTCCGGTCGACGCGCGGAGCGCGCAGCGGTTCTGGCGGCTCACCGGCGGCAACGCCCTTTTCCTGCAGCAGCTGGTCAAGGACCAGGTGGCCGCAGGACGGATCCGCGAGGTGGCCGGAGTGTGGCTCTGGGACGGCGACGTCGCCGTCTCGCAGAACATGAGCGATCTGGTGGGCAACGAGTTGGACCGGTTGGCGCCCGAGGTCGCGCTGGTGGTGGACACCCTCTCGCAGTACGAGCCGATCGACGTCGACCTGCTGGCCGACGTGGTGGGGCGGGAGCACCTCGCCACCGCAGAGCAGATGCACCTGGTCACCGTCGAGCGCACCGCGGGCACGCTGCTGGCCCGCCTGGCCCACCCGCTGTACGGCGAGTTGCGGCGGGCCAAGGCCGGCGAGATGTACCTGTCCAAGGTCCGCGGCGACCTCGCCCGGCGACTGGCAGGCCAGGCCGACACCGATCCCCAGACCACGGTGCGCCGTGCCCTGCTGACATTGAAATCCGACCTGTCACCGGATCCGGATCTCTATCTGAGGGCAGCCCGGCACACGATGATGCTCCTCGACCTGGATCTTGCCGAGCGGTTCGGTACAGCCGCCGTCGCCTCTGGCTCGGCGGAGGCCGTGAAGCTGCTTGCTCTCAACCGTTTCCTGGCCGGTAGTGGCAGTGACGCCGAGCGGTTCCTGCGTGACCTCGACTCGGGGGACAACGGAGATCGTCACCGCTGGGCAACGCTGCGGGCGGCCAACCTGATCTGGATGCTGGGCCGACCCAAGGAGGCTGCCGAAACGCTGGCGGACTTGGCCGAAACCGCTGAGACCGATGCCGAACGCGCGGCCCGCTACGCCGTCGAAGCGGGTGTAGACGCGGTGTTTGCACGTTGTGAAGCTGCCGAGGAAAAGGCAAGGGCGGCACTGGAATCCGGAACGTTGTCTGACCTCAACGCTATGCTGGCCGCGGTGGCGCTGGTAATGGCGTCCGGTGCGCTCGGATACGGCGACGCGATAGCCCCGGTGGCGCAGGCAGCGCTCGACCGGGCCACGAACTCGTTCGAGACGTCGCACATGCGGTTCTGGTTCGGCGGCGTGTACGCCAGGGCCTGTCGGCTGACCGGCCGCATCGAGGAGTGTCAACGGGCGGCTGAACTGCTGTACGCCCTGGCCAAGGACATGCCCTCGCTGGCCTACGCCAACCTGGCGTTCCTGAAGGGTCATGCCGAACTGATGCGCGGCGACCTGCGCAGCGCGGAGCGGATGCTGCACGAGGCGCTTGCAGGTGTCGAGAACTATGGCATTACAACGGGTTTGCGGCCCGCGTGCACCTTCGCGCTGGCCGAGACGCACGCCAAGCTGGGCGAGGCCGACGCCGCCGCCGCGATGCTGGCCGAGGCGCGCCAGTCCGTCAAAGAGGACTTTCTGTTCATGCAGACTGGGCTGGCGACCGCCACCGGGTGGACGCTGGCGGCCGGTGGCTCGCTCACGGGCGCCATCGAGACCGTGCTCGCCGCAGCCACGGTGGCCCGTGACAGGGGGCAACCCACCCACGAGTTGTCCTGCCTGCAGGCGGCCGTGCAGTGGGGCGTCACCGTTGAGCTGCCCGACGTCGCCGCCCGCGCCAGGGAGCTGGCCGGTGAACTGTCCATGCCGTTGGCCGATGCCGTTGCCGCACACGCGGAGTCGCTGCTGACCCGCAACGGCGAGGGGCTGCTGGCGGCCTCCGAGGCGTACCAGGCGATCGGCGACCGGTGCACCGCCGCCGATGCCGCCGCGCAGGCTGCGGTGGCGTTCACCGGTTCGCAGTCACGCAGCCGCGGCTTGTTCGCGGCGTCGGTCTCCGCCCAGTTGGCCAGTGACTGCGGCGGGCTGTGCACGCCTGCCACGCGCAGTCCTGCGTCGCCGACGCCGCTGACCGCACGGCAGCGTGAAGTCGCCGAACTGGTGGCGGCGGGATTGTCCGACAAGGAGATCGCCGACCGGCTCTATACGTCGGTGCGCACCGTGGAGGGTCATCTGCTCCGGGCGCGCCAGCGGGTCGGGGCCACCTCCCGGGCCGACCTCGCGAGGATCATGCGGGCCGGCGGCGCCGCAGGTGTGTAGCCGGTCCTACTCGTCGACCACGCCGGTCGCGCTTTGCGCCCGGTTCTCGTAGCTCTGCCGTGCAGCGACGTCGAAGTCGAGGAAGACCCGGTCGTTGCCCGTCTGCTTGGACAGCCACCGCCTGGCGCGGGGCCCCAGCATCGCGGTGACCGCGCCGACGAACCGCAGCGGCGCTGGCACGGAGAGGTGAGTCCTTGGCTTGTCGAGCACCTTGGCGATGGCCGCGGCGATGTCCTCGGGCTGCACCGGCTTCTGCGCTCCGGTGGCCTTGGTGCCCGAGATCAGTTCGGTGTTGGTGAAGGTCGGCATGATCACCGACACCTCCACGCCCTGGGGGGCGAACTCGTCGGCCAACGCGGTGGACAGGCCGACGACGCCGAACTTCGTGCCTGCGTAGACCACCTGGCCGGGCACCGCGACCACCCCGGCCACCGACGCGACGTTGACGATGTGGCCGCTGCGGCGTTTCACCATCTCCGGCAGGACCAGTCGGCAGCCGGTGAGCACGCCGTACAAGTTCACCTCGATGGCGGAGCGGATGGCCTGCTCGGACTGCGTCAGGAACGGCCCGACCGGCATCACGCCGGCATTGTTGATCAGCACGTCGATGTGCCCGGCCCCGTCGGTGCGGGCCTTGTCGAGGAAGGTCGCGAACGACTCCTGGTTGCTGACGTCGAGCGGGTAGCCCGACACCTGGCCCCGCGAGCTCAGCCCGGTCACCGCCGATTCGAGGACCGCCACGTCGCGATCGCCGATCACCACGCGCGCACCGCGGGCCAGCAGGGCCTCGGCGGTGGCGTAACCAATTCCACGGGCGGCGCCGGTGATCGCGATGGTCTTACCCAGGATGTTGTCCATGCGACCAAACTTTACACATGTCAAGTTTGGTTGAGAAGTGGCGTCGCGAGCACGCATCAGTTCCGATCACGATGAGCCGAAGGGGGCACCCTGGAATGCGCCAGAGCGCCTCGCGTTAGACAGTTAGGTGATGCCCGCACCTGCACTGAACCACCTGCGATTCGTGGCGGTCGGCCAGGACGACCGGCTGGCCGAGCCGCTGCTCGCCGAACTCGCCGTCGAGTACTCCTCCCGGTATGGCAGCACCACCGACGCCGTCGGCGCCTGGTTGCGTCAGTCCCCGGCGGGTGAGTTCGCGCCACCGGACGGCGGAATGCTCATCGGCCTGCGTGACGGTAGGCCCGTCACCGGCGGGGCGTTCTGCCGGTTCGACGCAGAGACCGCCGAACTCAAGCGCATCTGGACCGACAGCGGGCACCGCCGCCAGGGATACGCGCGGGCGCTGCTCGCCGAGTTGGAGAACGCGATCGCCGCGGCCGGATACCGCCGGATCTATCTGACCACCGGCAACCGGCAACCCGAGGCCGAGGCGCTCTACCTGGCGACCGGCTACCGCAGGCTGGCCGAACCGCTCCCCGCCGAGGGCGAGGTCTACCCCGTCGCGTTCGCAAAGGATCTGCGGCGACCAGTCAGAGAACACGTATCCAGGAGGTGAGCCGGCCGTGAACGTTCCCTTGTCGATTCTCGACCTCGCGCCCATCAGCGCGGGCAGCGACGCGGCGAGCGCGCTGCGCAACACCGTCGACCTGGCCCAGCACGCCGAACAATGGGGCTTCCGCCGCTATTGGATCGCCGAACACCACTTCGTCGCCGTGGCGAGCTCGTCGCCGGCGGTGTTGATCGGCCAGATCGCCGCCGCGACGCAGCGCATCCGAGTCGGTTCGGCCGCGGTGCAATTGGGGCACACCACCGCAATCGCCGTCGTCGAGAGCTTCGGCATGCTCGATGCGTTCCACCCTGGCCGCATCGATCTCGGCGTCGGCCGGTCGGGACAACGCAGACGCGAGGCGGCCAAGCAGCCCACCGGCGAGAAGCCGAAGCCGCCCCGGGAATGGCGCGAGATCGACGGCGTCGTGGTGCCGCCGCCGTTCGACATCAGCGCGCTGATGCGCAATCCGCGGCTGAAGGCGCGGATGTCGGTGTTGCAACAACCCGAGGCGGTTTCCCCGGACTTCGACGATCAGGTCGGTGACATCCTGGCGATGCTGGCAGGCACCTACGCGCCCGACGGTGTGGAGTCACACGTCGTGCCGGGGGAGCGGGCGCCGTTGTCGCCGTGGGTGTTCGGCAGCAGCAAGGGTCAGAGCGCACAGGTCGCCGGGGCCCGCGGACTGCCGTTCGTGGCGAGCTACCACATCACCCCGGCGACCGCACTCGAGGCGATCGACGTGTACCGCGCGGCATTCCAGCCCTCGGAGACACTGCGCGAACCGTACGTGGTGGTGTCAGCCGACATCGTCGTCGCCGACGACACGGACACCGCGCGGCAGCTGGCCTCGAGCTACGGGCACTGGGTGTACTCGATCCGCGCGGGCGATGGCGCGGTGCCGTATCCGGAACCAGGCTCCTCCCCGCCACTCGGCGCCGAGCAGCTCGCCCTGGTCGAGGACCGCACCGCGACGCAGTTCGTTGGCGACCCCGACGAGGTCGCGCACCGCATGGAGGCCCTGCAGCGGCTGACCAATGCCGACGAGCTGGTCGTCACGTCGGTCACGCACCGCCACTGCGACCGGGTGCGCTCCCACGAGCTGATTGCGAAACGGTGGGGTTTGGCGTGAGGCCCTGCGGTACCAAATACCGCGGGTTCACGTTGCGGGAGCAGCGCGGCATCTAGGCTCGCCGCAACGGGTATCGCCTACACCCCGGGGGTGCATGGTGCTGTCGCAGACGGTCATCGGATGGCTGCTGCTGCTGGGTGCCGTCGTGATTTTCGTCGCCGGATTCGGTCTGCGGACGCTGATCGGACGCAAGCGGGACGTCACCAGCGTGCGGCGGGTGGTGCGGGCGTTCCGGGACAACGCGGTGGGGCGAGTGTTGTTCGGGCCGGTCGCCAGTGACGCTCTCGACGACGAGGAACTCGACCAGATGATCCTGATGCCCGCGATCCTGGTGTCGTGCGGGCTGTGTCTGACGGCGATCTTCCTGCTGGGCTACGAAGTGCTCACCTGAACCGCGCCAAGAACCCTTTGCAGATCGGGTTTCATCTCTTGCAGCTGTTGACCCCAGTACCCCCAGCTGTGGATGCCGTCGGCGAAGTTGAACACGCCGTTGTTGCCGCCGGCCGCGACGTAGGCGTCTCTGAAGGCAACGTTGGAGTCGATGGCGAATCCCTCGAGGAAGCCGAGGCCGGCGATGGGCGCATCCGGGCTTGCCAGGGCGGGGTCTCCCGGTGTGCCGTTGCCGCAGTAGATCCAGACCCGCGTCCCGTTGGCGACGAGCCGTGAGACGTTGACCGTCGGGTCGTTGCGCGCCCAGGCCGGGTCGCCGGGCGGTCCCCACATGGCTTCGGGGCTGAAGCCGCCGTTCCAGGACATCGCGATTCCCACCTGACCGGTCCAGTTGGGCGCGGACAGGTTCAGGAAGCCCGACAACGAGCCGGCGTAGATGAACTCCTGCGGGTGATACGTGGCGAGCACCAGCGCCGAGGAGCCACCCATCGACAAACCCACCACGGCGTTGCCAGTCGCCGCGACGTTCCTGTTGGCCGCCAACCAGGCCGGAAGTTCTTGGGTCAGAAAGGTTTCCCACTTGTAGGTTTGGGTCTGACCGTTGCCCACTGCGGGTTGGTACCAGTCGCTGTAGAAACTCGACTTCCCGCCGACGGGCATGACGAGCGACAGCCCCGACTGGTAGTACCAATCAAACGCCGCAGTGTTGATGTCCCAACCGTTGAAGTCGTCCCCCGCCTCCATGCTGTCCAGGAGGTACACCGCGTGGGAATCCGGGCCGCCGCTTTGGAACTCAACTCGAATGTCGCGACCCATGGACGGCGACGGCACGTCGAGGTATTCGATCGGCAGGCCCGGACTGGAGAAGGCCCCCGCCGTCGCCGGGTCGGCTGCGACGCCGATCAGGCCGGGCAACGCGGCAGCCGCCACCACGGCAACTGCCAGTCGGCGCATCCACGCGCCTGAGATCTCCTGAACGAATGCCATCGCTGGCCCCCATCCGCCGGTCCGCTACGTCCGACGTTAACCCCAGCCGAATTTCCCGCGCAGCGAATTGCGCAACTCCTCAGATACCGAGTTCCACCAGGTCGAATCCATTCCTCTGGCAACCGAATCGACTCGCTCGGGTCGAGACGGTCACCGTGCGGCCTGCTCGGCGGCCTCGCGGATCGGCCCCCGCCACACCGGGCCGTGCCCGGGCAGCACCACCTCGCAGTCGAGAAACCCCAGCGCGGCCAGGCTGCGTACGCAGCCGTCCTGATCGTGGTTGAACAGGCCGGGCAGCAGTTGAGGTCCGCGGCGCGTGGACACTGGGTGACCGGTGACCAGTGCGTCACCGCTGACCAGCACGCCGTCCACCACGAACGAGCAGTGCCCGCCGGTATGGCCGGGAGTGGGAATCGCCATCGGTTTACCCGGCAGGGCCGCCGCGACCTCCTCGGTCAGCGCGTGCGCGGTGGGGATGCCTTCGCTGGTCAACGCGCCCTTCAGGCCGATCTCCACGGTCCACTTCAGGTAGCGGGGCTGCCACATCTTGGTGGTCAGGTCCACCAGCGACACCTGCTCGAGGTACTCGCGGTGGGCATGGCCAACCTCGTCGGCATGGCAGAAGACGGGCGTGCCATGGGTTTTGGCGAACCAGATCGCCGCGCCGAAGTGGTCGACGTGTGCGTGGGTGAGCAGGAATGCGTGGATGTCGTCGATGCCGAACCCGAGTTGGTGCACCGAGTCCAGCACTTCGTCGCGCTGGCCGGGAAACCCGGCGTCGATGATGAGCAGACCGGTGTCGTCGGCCACCAGGGTCCAGTTCACCAGGTCGGTGTGAGCAAAGTGGACGGTGTCGGTGATCGCCGTGAGGGCCGCCATGTGCTGAGTTTATGCAGCCCCTGGGGAGAGCGGTGCGACGCCATGAACGCCAGTGGAGTAGAAACGAAGTCGTGGCTGAACTGAAACTTGGATACAAGGCGTCGGCGGAGCAGTTCGCCCCACGCGAACTGGTCGAGCTGGCCGTGGCGGCCGAAGCGCACGGCATGGACAGCGCGACCGTCAGCGATCACTTCCAACCGTGGCGGCACGAGGGTGGCCATGCACCGTTCTCGCTGGCGTGGATGACGGCGGTGGGCGAACGCACCGAACGCCTGATCCTTGGCACATCGGTGCTGACCCCGACCTTCCGGTACAACCCGGCCGTCATCGCGCAGGCGTTCGCCACGATGGGGTGTCTGTATCCCGATCGGATCTTCCTCGGTGTCGGCACCGGGGAGTCGCTCAACGAGATCGCCACCGGCTATGTCGGGGAATGGCCGGAGTTCAAGGAGCGCTACGCGCGGTTGCGCGAATCGGTGCGGCTGATGCGCGAGTTGTGGGTGGGTGACCGGGTCG
>NZ_JAVRPS010000509.1:0-7597 GCF_032162105.1 Mycobacterium sp.
CGATCGGGCTCGGCGGCGACAAGCCGTGGCGCCGGATTCGAGCGGCAGGAGACCATTTCTACGCGGGCAACACCGACCACGCCGAGAGCATGCTCACCCCGATGGTCGATCAGCTGCGGCCGGGGACGCTGCGCGGCATCGCCCTGAACCTGCTCGCCGCGATCCGCATCTACGACAACAACTTCGTCACGGCCATGGATCTGCTCACCCGCGCCGTCGACGACACGCAGGACGTTGCGCCCATCCTCGTACAGACGTTGTTGAACCTCTCCTTCACCCAGGGCATGGGCGCCTTCGCGGAAGGCACGCCCGCGCACGGCACGTTCGACGAATCGATGACCAACGCCCGCAGGGCTGCCACCGTGGCGGAGACCACCGGCATCCCCGGGTTGGCGAGCCAGGCTCTGGCTCATTGGGCCCACACGCAATTCATGTACGGCCACGGCATCGACGAGGCGAGCCTGACCCGCGCGCTCGAGCTCGAACAGGTCAACGACGACGTCCCGATGCCGTTCAGCGCCAGCGCAGTCGAGGCGCTCATCCTGGCGTACACGGGCCGGATCGACGAGGCCCGCACCCGAATGCGCGCCGTCTACGAACGCTGCGTCGAACGCGGCGCGGACCGAAACGTGTTGGTCGTGGCCGAGTATTGCGCCCTGATCGAGATGTGGAGCGGCAATCTCACCGAGGCCGCGGTGATGGCCGACGCGGCCATCGAACGTGCGCAGCAGCTCGGTGGCGGGACCGTCGACGTCATCGGGCTCAGCATCCGCGCCGCGGTGCACGCCCACGCCGGCCACGGGACCGAGGCGCTGGCCGATGTCGACGCGGCACTGCGGGCCGCCGAGGCGTGCGGGGCGCCCCGAATGACCGAATGGCCCTTGATGGCAAAGGGATTCATGGAGGTGTCACTGGGCAGGTACGACGACGCAGTGGTCACGTTCGCGCCAATGGTGTCGCGGCTCGACATCATTCCCGGTACCGAGATCATGAGCGGCTGGTACCTGCCGAACGCCGCGGAGGCGATGGTGGCCCTGAGCCGGCTCGACGAGGCCGAACCGCTGATCGAGGCACTGGAGCGCAACGGAGCAGAACACGACCGACCATGGATGCTCGCGGCGGGCGCCCGCTGTCGCGCGTTGTGGCTGGCGGCCAAGGGCGACGTCGACGCCGCCCTCGAGTCGGTGAACCGCGCGATGGCCGAACACGACCGCACCCCGATGCGTTTCGAGCGGGCCCGCACCCGACTGCTCCTCGGCAAGCTGCAGCGCAGGCGTCGGCTCAAGGATGCCGCCTCCAAGACCCTCGCGGAAGCGCTCGCGGAGTTCGAGGAAGTGGGTGCGCCGTGGTGGGCCGACCACGTTCGCACCGAACTCGCCCGTACCAACGTCCGGCCCAACTCGGCTGTCGCGCTCACCCCGTCCGAACAGCGGGTGGCCGACCTGGCCGCCTCCGGCATGACCAACCGCGACGTCGCCGCGACGCTGTTCATCGGGATCAAGACCGTCGAGCACAACCTGAGCCGGGTCTACAGCAAGCTGGGCATCCGCTCCCGCGCCGAACTCGGCAGGCGGATGGACCAGTTGCGCGGCCTCGAGTGACGCTCAGCCGCGATACTCCCACCATGCCGCCGAAGAAACCGAGAGCGCTGCCGCCGCTGGCCACCGCGAAGAACCCGCGCCAGACGATCGCCAACTTCGACGTGATCGTCACGTGGGCGATCAACGCCCCGAGCGGTATTGGCTACTTCGCGACGATCTACAAGCGGGCGACGATCGCGATGAGCAGGGCGATCGACGCCCCGGGTGGGTTCCAGAATCCCAAGGTGATGACGCGATTCACCATGACGTTCTCGCAGCGCTACTTCGACGCCCTCAACGCCCACTTCCACCCGGACGACTACCCGGGGCCGACCCACGTGTGGCAGTGGGCATTCGACGGCCTCAGGTACGACGAGCCGATCATCTTCCAGCACCTGCTGACGGCGGTCTGCGCGCACATCAACCTCGATCTCGGGATCACGGCCGCACAGGTCGGCGCCGGGGCGATGGACGATCTGCACTATGACTTCAACATGTTCAACGCGATCCTGGGCAGTCAGGTCCAGGGTGTGTTCGACGCGCTGGCAAAGGTGTCGCCGCGGACACAGACCATCCGCGACGTGCTGCCCGGCGACGAGGTGGACGAGATCAACGCGCTGCTGATCGTATTCCGCGATCTCGCATGGAAGTTCGCGAACGTGCTGGCCGATTCACCGGACGAGTTCCAAGAGTTGGTCGACCTTCAGGATTCCAGGGCATGCCTGTTGACCACCTGCTACCTGTATCCGCCCGACAAGATCCGCGGGGTGGTCGACTGGATCGCCGACAAGGAGAGCCGGGACGTCGCACGGAACGTTCGCACGCTGGACGTGGCCGCGGCGAAACCGAATGTACTGAACGCTGCCTTCCTCCCGTAGCCGTTAGCGGGCAGCCAACTTCGCGGCGGCGAGTATGGCGCGCGCGGCCAGATCGGTCCCCTCCAGCTCTCCTGACTCCGTCACGCGCACAGGTGATTTCTTCGGGCCACGGCAGCCCAGCCGCCACTGCACGGCGTCGGCGAACCTGAACGGCGCCAGAAGAAGTGGTTCCTTCAGCTCGAATACCTTACAAGGCTGATACGGCGAATCCTCCTTCTCGAGAATGCCGTTCACAGCCCTGCGCGCCGCCTCGTTGGCACCCTCCATCGTCGCGAGATCGGTGTTGGTGCGCACGAAGTCGGCGGCCAGCACGAGGTTGGGGATGCGCGTCACCGCATCGGGCCGGTTCTTCCAAGAGCCCGCGGTGTTGATCAGCAGCGGCTCGGCGTTGGTCGCCTTGGACGGATTCGGGAACTCGATGGCCGGATCGAGGAACCGGTGGATCACGTTCTCCTCCTTGATCTCGTCGTGGTCGAAGTGGCGGGCCATCTGCTCCCATACCTCGGCGAAGATCTCCTCCTTCGTGCACGCGTTGGCGGCCTTCTTGTAGATCAAGCCGGGCTGATCCCAATCCGAAACGTCCACCGAGATAATGTCCTTGACGCGGCCGTCGCCGCGGTTCTGAAGGAGGCCCTCCGGCCAGAACTGCTGTTGTGCGAGCGCAGTGAGCGCCCACGGTGAGTCGATGAAGATGACGTGGCCGCGTGGCAGTTTCGCCGGCACGTCCAGGTAGAACATCACCCCGTTCATCCACCGTGTGGTCAGGCGGTCGATGTGCGCCAGCTGCGGGTCGGCGGCGCGGATGTCGTTGGTGAGCAGATTCTGCATCCGCTCGACCGGTAGCGCCGCGACATAGTAGTCGGCCTCGATCACCTTCGGACCGGCCTTGCCCACGACCGTCACACCGGTGATCGACGTTCCGTCGCACTGGATTCCGGCGACTTGGTGTCCGCCGTGCAGCGCCACGTCCTTCTCGTCGCGCAGGTAGTCGACCCACGGGTCGATCCAGACCTCACTCGTCGGCCCGTTCAGGACGCGGTCCGGCTGACCGCTGATGTTGGCCATGTCCTGGAGCAGCTGGGTCAGGATGGCGCAGCCGGTCCGCGCCGACATCTCCTCGGCGCGGGCGGCGACGAGCGTGCGGGTCATGCCCGTCGCGAGGAACTTCTGAAACGCCTTCGACCGGTGCTTGGCATCGGTGAAGTCCCACCAACTCTGCGACTCGAACTCGACGAGTCGACGTTCGTCGCATGCGGTGAGGTAGGCCAGGATCCGCTCGAAGAACAACGCGAACTCGTGCAGGGGGATCCCGAGCGTCGTGGCGATGGCGAACATGAACTTCACCAGCTTGGTGAGATCGTCGACGTCCGACGGGAACCTCATCGGCGCGATCAGTTCATTGGCCCCGTCCGCCTGGGCCATCAGCATCTCGGTGGCCTGGACCAGGTTGTCCTTCACCGTGCGGCCCTTGCAGGGGATCTCCGCCATGGTGGCGTCCAGGTGTTGATAGAAGCCGGGGAAGAACCGGAAGCCGTGCTCGCCGGGCAGCGGTCGCGTGCCGCTGTCGGGCACGGGTATCGAGCGAGCCTTACCGCCGAACACCTCGCGCGCCTCGAAGACGGTGACCTCGGACCCCCGCTTGGCGAGTTCGTGGGCAGCACTCAGTCCACCCACTCCACCCCCAAGCACCGCAACGGATGCCATTGGGCGATGGTAAGGCGGCCGGCCTTACGCCGTCAGTTGAAGTACGGGTTGTGGCCCTCGCCGGTGTTCAGCAGCAGTGGATTGTTGGGCTCGATGATGAAGCTGCCCGTCGGGCTGATCACGAACCCTCCGCCGTCGAAATTGTTGTTGCAGACGGTCATGGTGCCGTCGGTTCCGCACGCGACGTTACGGAAATTGATCCGCGATCCGGCGGGCAGTCGCTTGGGCAACGTGTCGAAGATGTACAGGGGGCGGTCGGCGTTGGCGAAGCTGGCCGGGCCCTGCTGCGAGCCGGTGACGGCGTTGGCGTTATTCGGTGCGGCGGGGATGGGGCCACTGCAGCCGTACATGCCCGATCCGCGGCTCATCACGCAGGCGATGTCACCCGGTACGGCGAAGGCGTAGACCTCGCCGTTCTGCATGGAGAAGTCGGATGCCTTGAGGGGCGCGAACGCGTTGGCATTGGGCGGTGGAGGAGGCGGCGCGGGTTCGGGATCGGCACCGGCCACACCGGGTACGCCAATCACAGCTGCCCCCGCAGCTACCACGCCGATCAGGATTCTGGTCAGCACAGGCTCACCCTAGAGGTTGCCAACGTCACTCGCAGCACTACGGCCACTCAAGTCACGACGGCCCGGTCAGCCCTGGCGGGCGCTGGTCACATCTGTCACACCCGTCATACCCGTCACCGGAGCGGAAGTGGACCGCTTTTTGCCCACCTCACAGCGGGGCCCGTCGCCACTGGGGTGCCGCTTGGCTCTGCGGTGGTGGCGCGCGTTCCTCGCACTTTCACACCCAGGACGCAGAGTCGACGCCGCTGCTGCCGAGGCAAACCGCCGACGCGCCGAGTGGACACGCAACTTGATCACACGCGCCACACCCGTCACTGGAGCAGAAGGCGATCGCTTTTGCCCACCTAACAGCGACAATTCCAGCCGCGGGTGGTGCGACGGCGACGCGGGCGATGCAAACCGAGCCGATTCGCGCTGAGGTGGGCACTTTGGTTGGTGCCTAGCTCAGGTGGCTGGTGTGACTGCTGAGAGTGGATGGGCAGATGGGGCGGCAGGAAAACGGCGGCGTGCGACGCGGACGACAGACGCTCAGTACTGACCAGGACCGCGGCCGGCCATCTGCTCCAACCGCGCGATGCGCTCGGCCATCGGCGGGTGCGTCGAGAACAACTTGCCGATCTTCTCGCCGGCCCGGAACGGGTTGGCGATCATCAGGTGCGCCTGGTCGGCCAGCTGCGGCTCGGGGGGCAGCGGCGCCTGCTGCACCCCAGCACTGATCTTGCGCAGTGCGCTCGCCAGCGATAGCGGATCGCCCGTCAGCTCGGCGCCGGACTGGTCGGCCTGGTACTCCCGCGACCGGGACACCGCCAGGCGGATGACCGTCGCCGCGATCGGGCCGAGCAGTGAAACCAGCAGGATGGCAAAGGGATTGGTGCCGCCCTCGCGGTTTCCGCTGAAGATGCTGGCGAAGAAGGCGAGGTTGGCCAGCGCGGTGATCACCGATGCCATCGCGCCTGCCACGCACGAGATGAGAATGTCGCGGTTGTAGACGTGCGACAGCTCGTGGCCCAGCACGGCACGCAGCTCACGCTCGTTGAGGAGCTGCAGGATCCCCGCGGTGCAGCACACCGCTGCGTTGCGCGGATTGCGGCCCGTCGCGAACGCGTTGGGCGCGGCGGTGTCGCTGATGTACAGCCGCGGCATCGGTTGGTGCGCGGTATTGGCCAACTCGCGGACGATCTTGTACATCAGGGGCGCCTGCAACTCGTTCACCGGCTGGGCGTGCATCGCCCGCAGCGCCATCTTGTCGCTGTTGAAGTAGACGTAAGCGTTCATGCCCACGCCGAACAGCACGGCCAGGCCAAGAATGGCCCTGCTCTGGAACAGCGCGCCGACGAACACGATCAGCCCGGAGAACCCCACCAGCAACACGAACGTCTTGAGTCGGTTCGCGTGTGGATGCCACGTCATTGTTTGCTTCTTCCTATGAAACTCGGGAAGTCTTCGCTGACTGAACGCCGGGCGACCGCCAGCGGTTCCGAATCGTCAACCGTGGCGGTTGACCGTGTAGTCGACGAGGTTGGCCAACGCCAGCCGTCCCGGAACGTCGGGCAGTTTGGCCAGCTCATCCCGGGCGTCCGTGGCGTACCGGAAGACGGTCTCCTTGGCCTCGGCGATGCCGCGTGACGAACGCAACAGCCGCAGCGCCTCGGCCAGGTCGGCGTCGTTGTCGACCGGACCAGCCAGCAATTCGCGCAGCCGGTCGGCGTCCGGGCCGCCGTCGCGCAGCGCATACAGCACCGGCAGCGTGTGCACGCCCTCGCGGAGGTCGGTGCCCGGCACCTTGCCGGACTCGTCGGGATCGCTCTCGATGTCGATGATGTCGTCGGAGATCTGGAACGCGGTGCCGACGATGCCGCCGAGCCGGGACAGCCGCTCGACTTGCTCGTCGTCGGCGCCGGAGAACGTGGCGCCGAACCGGCCCGACGCGGCGATCAGGCACGCCGTCTTCTCGTAGACCACCTTGAGGTAGTGCTCGACGGAGTCGGCGCCCTCGACCGCACCGCGGGTTTCCCGCATCTGACCGGTGACCAGCTGCGCGAACGTGTCGGCGATGATGCGCACCGCCTCCGGCCCGAGCCGCGACACCAGACGTGACGCCGTCGCGAACAAGTAGTCGCCTGCGAGGATCGCGATGTTGTTGCCCCATCGGGCGTTGGCGCTGTCGGCGCCGCGTCGCACCAGCGCCTCGTCCATCACGTCGTCGTGATACAGCGTGGCCAGGTGCACCAACTCGATGACCGCACCCGCGACGGTGACCTGCCACGCGTCGGGTTCCGGCCCCAGCTGCGCCGACAACACCGTGAACAGCGGACGGAACCGCTTGCCGCCGGCCTGGAACAGGTGCTGAACGGCCTCGGCCATCAACTCGTCGGCTTTGCCCAGCTCGGTGGCCATCAGCTCTTCGATGCGCGCCACCCCGTCGCGGACCTCCGCGGCGAATGCGGCGTCGCCGAAGTCCACGCCCGCGACCACGGTCGCTGGTGTCTTCATTGCTCCAACATACTGTGAGCTGTGGACCGCTATACGGAGGGCAGGAGCGCAGCGACCGGGGAAGTCAGGTCAGCTGACGTGGTGGTGATCGGAGCCGGACCCGCGGGTTCGGCCGCCGCCGCGTGGGCCGTCCGCAACGGCCGCGACGTGCTGGTGATCGACTCGGCCCAGTTCCCCCGCGACAAGGCATGCGGTGACGGTTTGACCCCTCGCGCGGTCGCCGAACTCGAACTCCTCGGCCTCGGCCCGTGGCTGGACGGCCGGATCCGCCACCACGGTCTGCGGATGTCGGGTTTCGGTGCCGACGTCGAGATCGGCTGGCCGGGTCCGTCGTTCCCTTCGTCGAGCAGCGCGGTGCCCCGCACCGAGC
>NZ_JAVRPS010000510.1:0-12975 GCF_032162105.1 Mycobacterium sp.
GCAGCGGAATCGATTACGGCATCGACCCAGTCCGTGGCTGCGTCGCGTGAGTGCAGGTATGGCCCGAGCTCATGCAGAAGGGTGCCGAGTTACGTGCGGTCTTTGCTGAGTCCCAGGCTCGAAACGATGTACATGGATAGTGGAGATTATCCATGATTTCCACCAACAGGCCTGTCGGACAGTTCTTTTAGGCCTCGGCGGCGTCCTTGGTTGACCATATCTAAGTTATCGGCGAAATGCGGTGTGGCACAATCTTTTACAAGGTGCATCCTTAACCTTCCGCCAAGGTTGCGCTTCCAATGTGTTGAGCGCGGGGACCGTGAAGGTGCTTACCAGGCCCGTGCATCCTCGATTTGTCTGTAGCGGCTTCAACTGTGGTGGCGTCCGCCGACTCCCGATGCGGCGATCTGCACGCCAGGCCGATCCGAGCGTCGGGATAACAGCGGTTGTCCATCATTCGGTGGACGCGGATTGCCTCACCCAGGAAGCTGCTTCAGCGCGCAGCAGTTCACCGGCGACCTGCAGGAGACAGACCGAGAAGTGCACTGGCTGCGGAATTCGCCGCGAGGTGGTTTTGGTACGCCCGCCAACCACCGAAGTCGGCGATATCGATGACCTTGTCTCCGGGACGAATTCGTTCTGGCCGCAGAATCATTGCGCGGACCGTCGATCCATCGGCCAGGTCGATCGAGTCGATCTCCAACTCGCCGGGCTCCTGTGGCAGCAGGACATCGAGGAGCAGTTCGTCGGACATCTCGTACAGCTCGCCGGCGATGGCTGCCCCATCGCCGTCGACGGGGAACAGTCCGGGGAACTCGTCGCGGATCGCGAAGAACCTGTAGTTGGGTGCCGTGGTGGCCGGGCGGATGAAACGTGCCAGGCCGGCTATCACGGCGTGGTCCTTTTGCCCGGACATGGCGGTACCATTGAGAAACATGTGTTGCACGGATGAACCTTTCATAGCATCAGTGGTGGTCGGGGCAGGACAGCGCAGTGTCGCTGCTGGCCCGGTGCGCGTCGTCGGCGCTCCGCCGCACGTGTGCCTCGGCGGCGGCTACCGCCCGGCCGACATCGCCAGATGACAGCTCGGTGAGTAGTTCCTCGTGCTGTTGGACTGCAGGCAGGGCGCCGGCCGGATCGCGATAACTCAATTCGGCTGCCACGTCCAGGCATTGCAGCAGGTAGTTGTCCAGGAGCCCGGCGAACCGGCTGCCGAACGCGATCCGGTATATCGACGTGTGGAAGGCCAGGTGGATCTCACCGAATTCTTCTGACCCAACGCCGAATTCTTCACTAGCGGCGCCCATGGCCGCGATCAGCGACCGGGGTTCGGCCCATTGTTCGGGTTTAGCCCGCTCGCAGGCCAGGCGAGCCGCCAGCTTCTCCAGTTCGGTGCGTACCAGGAACAGATCCTGGATCTCGTCGGGGCCGATACCGCGCGACCACAGGCCACCCGCGGTCCCCCGCGCGACGAACCCGTCGCTTTCGAGGCGGCGCAATGCGTCACGCACGGGCGTTCTGCTCACCCCAAGCTGGATAGCGAGCTCGGTCTCCACCAAGTGGGTGCCCTCTGGTATGCGGCCACTGATCAACCCGTGCCGCAACGCGCGGTAGACGTGTTCGTATGTCTTGCGACGTGTTTGAGTCGGCAACGATCGGATGGCCTGCAGGCCATCGTTGTCAGTCATTTCGCACCCCCGCCTCGTCATAACTGTCCACTGGCATCTCGCGCTAGGTAGCGACCGGCACCGGGCTTGCCTGTGAAGACACCGTTGTCCACTATCGCCCGGCCTGCCGCGATCACCGTCCGCACCGCACCACTGAGTCGCCACCCTTCATAGAGGCTGTAGTCGACGTTCATGTGGTGGGTGTCGGCACTAATTGTCGTCGAACCGGCCGGATCGAACACGACGAAATCCGCGTCGGAGCCGACTGCGATGGTGCCCTTGCGGGGGTATAAGCCGAACAACCGCGCCGGCGTGGCGGCGAAAACGTCCACCATGCGGCGCAATGACAGCGCCCCGGCGGCCACACCGCCGGAGTACAGCAGCTGCAAGCGGTGTTCGATGCCAGGGCCGCCGTTGGGGATTTTCGAGAAATCGTGTGCACCTATGGTTTTCTGTCCGTTGAGACAGAACGGGCAATGATCGGTGGAAACCACCTGCAGGTCGTCGGTGCGAAGCCCACGCCACAGGTCCGCATGGTGCCTGGCGGGCCGCAACGGCGGCGTCAGCACATACTTCGCGGTGTCGAACGTTTCGTCATCGTAGACGCTTGAGTCCAGGAATAGGTAGTGCGGACAGGTTTCGGCGAACACGGGCCGGTCCCGGTCTCGGGCGGATGTCACTTCGGCAAGCGCCTCTGCACATGACAGATGAACGAAATAGATCGGAGAATCGGCCATTTCGGCAAGCGCGATGGCCCGGTGGGTCGCCTCGGCCTCTGCGAGTTCTGGACGCGTGCGTCCGTGCCACGACGGGTTGGTGCGCCCTTCAGCCAGGGCGCGCCGGACCAGAACGTCGATCACCGGTCCGTTCTCGGCGTGAATACAGCACAGCGCGCCGACCTGACCGGCCCGTTCAAGCACCTGGAACATGGTGGCATCGTCGACCATCAACTCGCCCGGATAGGCCATGAACATCTTGATGCTGGTGACACCTTCGGCGACCAACTCGTCGATCTGGCTCAGTGATCCGGCGGCAAGCTCGGTGATCACGATGTGCTGGGCGTAGTCGATGGCGGCCTTGCCCTCGGCGGCGGCCAACCCGTCGTCGATGGCAGCACGCAGATGCTGGCCACGTCGCTGCTGGGCGAAGTTGACCACGGTCGTGGTGCCGCCGAATGCGGCGGCGACCGTTCCCGAGGCGTAATCGTCCGATGTGGTGGTCGGGCCCAGATTGAAGCCGAGGTGAGTGTGGGGGTCCACCCCACCCGGCAGCAGATAGCAACCGGCGGCGTCGATGACGTGGTCCGCCGGAATGTCCAGCGTCGCAGCGATCATGGTCACGGTGTCATCGGCGACAAACACGTCGGCGAGGTAATCGTCTGAAGCTGTGACCACCCGTGCACCCTTGAGCAGCAGGCTCACAGTGCACCGACCCAGGCGCGTTCGTCGCCGCTGAAGCGGTTGATGCCCATCGGTTCTCGGCAGCACCGCTGATAGATGTCGCGGAAGTACGGTTCAAACACCTTGTTGCGGTCCTCTACTTTGGCGAATCGCTCCAGGTATTCGCCACCGAGTTCGCGGATCTCGGCCAGGACGGCCTCCTCGTCGATGAACAGGCACCGGCCGTCTCGCACCACAGCCTGACCGTTCGCCCACACCTCGATGATCGAGTCGCCGTTCTCGACGTAAACCAGGTGCTGGGCAATGTCGTTGACGGGGGTGAAGTTCACCGAGAACAGATCCATCAGTAGGAAGTCCGCCTTGCGTCCCGGTGCGATCGCGCCGACCTGTGAGCCAAGCCGCGCCGAGGTGGCCCCGCCGCGGGTGGCGGCCCACAACACTTCGTCCGCAGTCGGCCACGCGGTGTAGTCCGGTTGAGTCACCTTGTGCAGCAGTGCAGCCGATTTCACGACGTCGAACATGCGTGCCGAATCGTTGCTCGACAGCCCGTCAGAACCCAGGCCTAGGTTGACGCCCGCACCGAGTAGCGCACGCCACGGTGCGATGCCAGAGCCGAGCTTGAGGTTCGACATCGGGTTGTGCGCCACCGAGGCCCCGACCTCGCCGAGGCGCGCGATGTCGCCGTCGGTCAGCCAGATCCCGTGCGCCAGGGTCGTCCGGTCGCTGAGCACGCCGAGTGAGTCGAGGTATTCCACCAGGGTGGAACCGTAGAACTCACGCCCAGTGACGGCCTGCATCTTGGTTTCCAGCACGTGCACGTGGAATGTGGTGTCGTACTCGCGGGACAGCTCGTTGGCGCCGACGAGCAGGTCGTCGGTGCACCGCTGCGGGCCACTGGGCGCGATGACATACCGCAGCCGTCCGGCGCGTCCGTCGTAGCGGGTCAGCGCCTCCTTGCTGGTAGTCAGGTACTCCTCGACGGTGCGAGGGCTCACCGCCCTGGCCTCGGCGAGCAAGTCGGCGGGCAGTACGTCGTCGACGAACGGAATCGAGTCGATGTAGGGCCGGTTGACGATGTTGCCCGAGCAGTTGGCCCGGATGCCGACGTCCTCGTAGCCGCGGAACACCGCGTCAAGCGCCGACAGGCTCTGAGTGGGCATCTCG
Organism: Mycobacterium sp.; assembly: GCF_032162105.1. Taxonomy (GTDB): domain Bacteria; phylum Actinomycetota; class Actinomycetes; order Mycobacteriales; family Mycobacteriaceae; genus Mycobacterium. The sequence goes on from NZ_JAVRPS010000510.1 coordinate 4,232, forward strand.
ATGACGTCGTCGAGCAGGCAGGTGGCGCCGTTGCGTAGCGATTCCAGGCCGACCAGCAGGGTGCGCAGATAGATCAGTCGGTCCGACATGGGCTCGACGCCGAGGATCGGATAGGACAACAGCATCCACAGCTCCAGCGGCAGGTTGTCGTAGCGGCCCTTGAACAGCGCCTCCCACGAGTGGACATGGGCGTTGACGAGGCCCGGCATGAGTAGTCGGTCGGTGCAGTCCACCACCGATGCGCCTTCGGGCACCGGCAGGTCGCGGCCGACCGCGTCGATCAGGTCGTCGACTACGAACACGTCGGCTCGGAACGGGTCGCTACGGTGCTCGTCGTCCATCGCAACGACCAGTGCGTTGCGGAAAAGCGTTGTCACAAGACCTCCTTGGCAGTGGGAAACAGATCGGCGCGGCGGTGCTCGAAGTAGGGCAGCGCCTTTCGGGTGTCGGAGAGGGAACCGAGGTCGAGTTCGGCGAGCAAGAGCCCCGGTCCGGCGTCTCGAGGTCGGCAAGCGATGAGCTCGCCGTCAGGTCCGACCACGCACGACTCGCCGAAGTTGTCGATCGGGTGCCCACCTACCCATTCGACGCCGACCTTGTTCGCGGCGATGGCGAACACCCCGTTCTCACGGGCGTGGGTGCGCAGTTCGGCATGGAAGAACTCGACGCTGTCGCCGCCACTGCCCGCGACGGGAACTGCCACCAGATCGGCGCCGAGCGCTCGCAGTTCGCGCCAGGGTTCGGGAAATCGCCGGTCATAGCACACCAGCACACCGAGCCGGTACCCGCGCAGCGAGTGCACGCCCAGCCAGTCACCCGCGGTGAAGTGCGCTGGTTCATCGAACCCTGGAGCTGGGGCGTCGCCAACCGGCAGGTGTAACTTGCGCGCGACGGGATGCGCCATCCCCGTTCGATCGACTGCCGGTGCGAGGTCGCCATGATCGATGACCGCTGCCGAGTTGTGGAAAGTCTGCGCGGCCGAATCCTTTTCGAACAACGGAAGCACCACGGCTACGCCGACTTCGGCCGCGAGTGCGGCAATTCGGTCGGACTGCGGTCCGGGTACGGATTGCGCCCAGTCCCGGTACGCACCGGCTGGCTCACCCGCGAAGTACGGTGTGGTGGCCAGCTCTGGAAGTACCACCAGATCCGCTCCGGCGGCGGCGGCTTCGGCGATCGCGGCCTCGACCACATCGAGATTCTTCGCGCAATCGTCTTGACATGCAGGCAGTTGGGCCGCGGCGACGACGACCACCGTCACGCGCGGATCCTTTCCTGCTCGGCGAAGGCACGGTCTACCTCGTCGGCCAGCAAGTCGACGAGCTGGTCGTGCAACGCGTGGTATCCCGTCGAGCGGGTATCGCGCGGACGATCCAGGTCGACGTTCACAATGGCCTTGATTCGGCCCGGGCGTGCAGTGAACACCACGATCCGGTCGGCCAGTGCCACCGCTTCGTCGATGCTGTGCGTCACGAAAATCACCGACGCGCCGCTCTCGTCACGCAGTTGCGCGATGTAGTTCTGCAGCTTGGCGCGGGTCTGGACGTCGAGCGCCGCGAATGGCTCGTCCATCAGCAGCACCCGGGGGCGCATCGCAAGTGCCCTGGCGATGGCCGCCCGCTGGCGCATGCCACCGGAGAGGCCGTCGGGATGGTGGTCGGCGAAACCGCTAAGGCCCATGGTGTGCAGCAGGTCTCGCGCGGTCTCGCGGCGTTCACTCTTGGGGATGCCACGCAACTTCAGCCCGAAGCTGACGTTGTCAGCCACCGATAGCCACGGATACAACGACGACTGCTGGAAGATCATGCACCGGTCCGGTCCGGGCCTGGTTACCGGCTGGCCGTCTGCTTCGATCGATCCCGCCGTCAACGGCTCCAGCCCGGCGATCATCGACAGCAAGGTACTCTTCCCGCACCCGCTGGGCCCGAGTATCACGACGAATTCTCCCGGTGCGATATCGAGGTTGATGCCGTCCACCGCAAGGACTTCCGGACTGGTGTGGTCGAACCTCTTGGTGACGGCGCGGCAGCTCACCGCGCCGGTTGGCTGTTCGGTCGTCACTTCCCGCCTCCGTTTGTCATTGGTTGCCACCACAGCAGCCGGCTCTGGAGCTGCCGGAACAAGACGTCGAGCAGGTATCCGCTCAACCCGATCACGGTCATTGTGAAGAACACCAGGCTGGCATTGAAGGTGTTGCGCGCCAACATGACTACCTGGCCGAGACCGGTTCCAACGCCCACTGCTTCGGCGAGCAGGACGACCATCCACGCGGCAAAGAGATTCAACCGCAGGCTCTGCAGGATTCCCGGCAGGATTGACGGCAGGATCACCTGTGGCAGGATCTGCCCCTTGGTGGCGCCCATGGTGCGAGCCACGTTGACATAAGTGGCCGGGACGTCGTTAATGAGGCTGATGGTGGCCAGCGTCATGACGAAGTACACCCCGATGAACACCATGAACACCGCTGGCGCGTTACCGATGCCGAACAGGAAGATCGATACCGGCAGCCACGCGATGGGGGATATCGGGGCCAGCAGCGTGACGGACGGCAGGACGAGTCCCCGCACCACACGGAACTGGCTGATCAGTACTCCCGTGATCAGGCTCGCGGCGAACCCCAGGACCAGGCCGGCGAGCACGCGGAGCACGGTCGCCAGGACCGTGGTAAGCACCGCGACCACCGGGGACACCTGCTGTGCACCGATCCTCGCGTTGTCGAAGAACTTGGCCTGACTACCGAAGTCGCGCAAGAAGATGTGCGGCGGTGGCAGCAGCAGCTCGGGAGCCCAGCCCAAAGCCCAGGCCAGTTCCCAGATTCCGGCGAATACCACGACCGAAGCTACCCACCAGCCGGCCGCTGTCGCTATCCGGCGATAGCGGCGCGGCCGGGAGTTGTTCGCCTTGCTCGAACGCGCCCGTGCGCTCACGCCGACAGCAGTGGTAATGCTCACGCGCTCTTTGCCTTCAGCGAGTGGTACAGATCCTGGTTTTCGGCGACCACCTGCTCGAGCAACGACCAATCGAAGATCTTCTGGTCGGGCAGCGTTTTCACGTAGCCCAGGTCTTTCATACCCACCGCGCGGTCGAGCATGAACTGTGCCTTGGTGCGCTGGTCGACGATGTTGGGCTGCTTGCTCGAGGCGTCAAGAGCGTCTTCGAAGCTGGTCTTGAAATAGGTTCCCACGGTGTCCTTCACGGCCGCCTCGCGATCCTGCTCGGCCTGCTGCTGGGCGACCAGGAGACCCTTGATCACGGCCTTGACCGCTGCGGGATTTTCCTTGAGCAGAGGGTTGCGGACCGCAAGCACACAATCGGTGTATTTGGGACCGTAGACGTCTTTGCCATCGGACAGCTTCACAGCGCCGGAGCGTGCATTGAGAGCCTGCGTCGCGTACGGCTCGATGTGACACATACTGTCCACCGATCCGCTGATAAACGCCTGTGCGAGTTCGGGTGAGGTGCCGAAGTACCGCACCTGCACGTCTTTGAAAGACAGGCCGGCCTTCTTCAGGTAGTCGTACGGCAGCATTTCCAGGGTGTCGGCCTGGAACGTTCCCAATGTCTTACCGGCCAGGTCGGCAGCGGAGTTGATACCCGGCTGCGCGACGATCGAGCAGCCTTCTACTCCGCCGCCCGCGACGATGGTCACGGGTGCGCCGGCGTCGTACAGGGTCATGAACTGGGTGTAGGGCAACAGAGACATGTCGACCTGCCCAGCGCCGAACAGCGTGACGATGTCGGCGTTGGTCGGGGTGACGACGAAATCAATTGCGGCACCGTCGGCTTTGGCAAGATCGCGTTCCTTGACAAGAAAGATGCCGAGATTGCAGAAGCCAGTGCCATGCGTGGCCTTCATTGTGGTCACGCCCCCGGCGGTAGTGGCAGTGGTCCCCGGCCCGGCGTTGGAACAGGCCGATAGCAGCCAGGACGGCACGGCAACGGCCACGCCGGCAAGGGCAGCGCTCCGAAAGAAGTTGCGACGGTTCGACGATGGGATGTTCAGCTGGTCGGTCATTTGGCGGTCTCCTTGGCGGTTTCTGCGTTGAGCTCATCGTTGAGCAGGTCGAACATGACGGCGTTCACCGGTGGCATCGCATCCTCGGGCACGAGGTTGAGGGAACGCAGACTGTCCCAGCGCCCGAACACGGCAGGGGTCATATCGCGTATGTCAACCTGGGCGGGCTGACGCCGGGCAGCCGCCACCAGCTCGTCGAGTTCGAATCCGGGGTAGAACTCGGCGGCGTGACGAATCGCTGCGGGAAGGTCGGCCCGGATCAACTCGTTGGCCCGCAGCATGGCCCGGATGGCGGCCCGCACCCGGTCAGGTCGCTCGCGCAGGAACTTCGCCGATACCACCAAAGTGGTGTCGGGGAACGGGTTCCCCCATAGCTCGGTACCGTCGGAAAGCACGTGAGCCCCGGCAGCGCGGACTCGGCCTGCGAATGGCTCAGCCAACGACAGTGCGGCAAGTTCCCCTGCGTACCAGGCATCGATAGCGTCGTTGAGCACATCGAAATAGCGCAGCTCCACATCTGTCATGCGAAGCCCCGCCGCGGCCAGCACGTCGTGCAGGAGCACCTCCATCGGATCGGACCGGAACGTGCCGACGGGTTCGCCGGCCAGCGATGCGGCGTCGACGACGGGTTCCCGGGTCAGGACGGAGATTCCCATCAGGCCGCTTCCTGCCACCATGACGGGCGGATCGGGCCGAAAGGCGTCGATCAGTGGCTGGGTGAACGCGGCCGTCCCGAGATCCGCAACGCCGCTGGCCAAAAGGTCTGCGGTGGAACTGATGTCGTCGAAATATGGGGCCTCCACTCGCAGACCTTCATCGGCGAACAGGCCTTCGCCGACGGCCACGAACAGCGGCAGATTCGACAGCGAGCAGCCGTGGGTGAGAATGAGTCTGTCGTTGCTCACGCCGCACATCCCCCATGATGGCAGTCGCTTTCCCGCGCGAGAGGCACCGTCGTGACGTCGGTCCGGACGACATCCCATCCCGGCGGAGAGTCCGGCGTACCGGCGACCACAGCAGTGGTGCGGACGATGAGATGTTCGGCTCCGCGGGCCGACAGCAACGCGACGGCGTCATCGAAGGTGATCGCGATGACCGGTCCGCCCAGGTCTGCGCACGTTCCAATGCGGATGTCGACGCCGGGCATGGCGATCCAGCCTGAGGCCAGTTCGGGAAAGCCGGTCGAACCAACCGCACGACCAGGGGTCAGCGTGCGTAGGGCCGTACGCACGGGGTCCGGCAGGGTCGGGTCAGCCGGGTCGGCGGCGACCAGGTCAACCGCCGTGCCGCAGCAGGACCGGCGATCGCCCGCGGCGATGTGAAGGCGTCGGCTCAGGACAGATTCGAGCAGGTCAAAGGCATGATCGGGGGCTGCGCCCGGCCACTCTAGGACGGAGAGCCGAGCAATTGTGTCCTGTATACAACGCATGAAGAACATTCAATTGGGACAGTATTTCGAACGTGTTACCCCAGTTGCCTACTTGTGTTAAGGGTGCAGAAGGTGACTACCGACGTATCGCTCCACGCGACGCAGCAGGTGTCATCTAGGCGTCGTCCCCCAGCGGATATAGAGTCTCAAGACATTCCCGCGGGTTCGACGTCAACACTAATGCCGAGACTTGCGCAGGGTCGATGCCGCCGACTGCACCACGTCGGTGATCCGCGTGATCATCGGGCTGTCCAACTTCCAGCACTGCCGGAACAGTGGCACATCAACCTGCGCATCGGAAATCTGCAGGAACGATCCGTCGGCTGTATCTGTACGCGGTCCGTGACGGTTGCTCGCGGCGGGTCTTGGGCCGGGCGCTGGCCGATCAAATGCTCACCGAGCTGGTCACCGATGCGCCATGGCTATTTAATACCTTTACGTGATTTGTGACGTGGCGGTGCCAAGTTGATGCGGCTGCAGTGGAATTTATTGAGTGCGCCGAACGCCGCCAAGACATTCAAGCTCGCGTCGATCGAGTCACCACCGAACGACTGCTCGCCATTCAGCGCGCCCAGGGGTGGACCGACTCCGAACTGGTTCAGCACGCCCTTGAGCACGTGATCGACGAGGCCGACAGAAACCTCGCCACCATCATCGACAAAGCCGACGCCATACGTGACTTCTTTACCGGAAAGGCACAGACACCAGCGCAGCACGGAGGCCGGGGTTCCGATGACGAAGTCGGCCCGGGCGGCAAGACCTTTCAACGCCGAATCAAAGGTCCCGACGTCGACCGATTGCGTGTCACGCTTGCCCAAATCGAACGGTGGTCCGAGTCCCAACTTGTTCGCCGAGGACTCAAACTGGTCATCGAGGAAGCCAGCAGAGACATCAACCAAATCCTCGACAAACTCAAGGTCGAATACGACACGGCGCGTAAAGCGTTGAACGCATTATCAAATGGCCCCCAACCAGCAGTACCTCAGCCAGAGGCACAATATGCCGCCAGCATCGGGCAGGCCCGCCACCAGCGCCCCTCGACGTGCGGGTGCTCTTTCGCCCGTGGGCGGACGACCCGTGCGGCAGAATATGCACCGGCACGTCTGCTGGGAACACCGGCCAACACGATCAGAGATGGGCGGCAGCCACCAATTATCGGTGCGCGAAATATGTTGCTAGACAGTGGACCTCAACGCAACCGGTAAAGCCGCATATTCGATTCCGTCGTATTCGAGTGGTTCGGGTGGATTGGGACGGATGTCGCTGACTCTGTGACCGGCCTTGTGTGCGTCTGATCGCCGTTGAGGCGGCCACGTTATCGCCGGGCGCGGGGTGGGGGAGCCGCGTTTGCTGGCCGGTTCCACGACGTGCGATGGCGGCGGCTCTGACACAGTGCAAACAAACATGCCGTTCTTCGAACCCGCTCGCAAGTGGCGCGTTCCGCTGATCGGGCCGGTGGGTCAGGGGTCAGTGCAGGTGGTCGACTAGTGAGCCTTGTTCGCCGAACAGTGCGGCGGTCCAGTGCGCGAGTAGGGCGGTGTTGTCGGTGTCGTCGGGATGAAAGCCCCGGTTGGTGTATGCGCGGATCCGGCGCACTACGGCGCGGGTCAAAAGCGGCGAGTGCCGCAATGCCGCCAAACTGCGGAACAGCCGGACCGGGTTGTACGCGGCGGGGTCACCGAGTAGGGAAAGGGCGGAGAAAAAGACGACGCTTGCGGTGAAGGTGAGCTGGATGATCCGCATAGTCCAGAGGCGTCGGGTCTCGGTGCCGCCGACCGAACGGTAGACGTCGAACGCGACCGAGCGGTGTTCGGATTCCTCGATTGCGTGCCACAGCAGCATCGATCGCACCTCGGTCGACCCGAGCAGGGCCTGGGCCCGCTCGTCGCCCAGCAGGGTCTCGGCCAGCACTGCGGTGAAATGTTCGAATGCGGCCGTGATAGCAAGGCATGTCAGCGGGGACAGCAGCCGCTCGAACCTCTTGAAGTCCCGGTGGGTCATTCGGTCGATCCGGCGGGTGGGATAGCCGATCTGTTGCAGGCGTTCGTTGAGCAGGCGGTGCTCGCGACGATGGGTGATCTCTTGGCCGATGAATCCCTGAACCCGCGACGTCAACTCGGGATCGGTGATCTGGTCGGCAAAGCGGCGCACCGAACGCACGAAGAAGTCTTCGCCCTCGGGAAACAGCGCCGACAGATGCGCGACGACGTGGCTCATCACCAGATCACCGTCGACGTAATGCCTGGTGAGTGAACCCGTTGGGTAGGAGAATCGGATGCGGCGCGCACGCACCACCGGGTTCGCAGCGGTGGAGGCGTTTTCGTTGGCGGTCATGATGCCTCCGCGGGCTGCGGGTGTTCGTTGGTGAGTATCGGGCGCACCATCGTCTTGAAGGCGTCGAGGACCTCACCGGTAGCAAGCGACTCGTAGCCGTCGATCGATCTCGCGACGGCCAAGCCGTTCATCAACGCAAAGACCATCTGGAGACCGATTCCCGGGTTCAGCGTCGTATCGGCGAAGTCGCTGGCCGGGAAGAGTTGGGCATAAACACGTTTACAGGCGGCCGCGAACTCCCTGTCGGTGTCGATTACCGCCGGCGCCAGGTCCGGGTCGGTGCGGGCGGCCACCCACAGTTCGTGCGCCGCAGTGAAGGTCGCCCCGGAGAACATCGACCACAACAGATCGATCGACTCGTCCAGCTTGTCCGCCGAAGGATCCAGACCGGCCATCAACACCCCGAACTCCTCGACACGGCGATCCAACGAGTACGTGACAGCAGCCGCGAGAAGCTCGGACTTCGTCGCGAAGTGACCCTGCAACGCACCCACGGACACCCCCGCGCGGCGGGCAACCTCGGTGGTCGTGGTCCCTTTGAACCCGACCTCGACCAAAGCATGCAACGTCGCATCTAGCAGTGCGCGGCGCGTTGCGGCTGTCCGCTCGGCCTGAGTCCGCCGAGATCGGACCAGTGTCATGAGCCCACTATTCTCGCAAAACAATAAGTAGTCAATATTATTTCTGAATCGCAGCGGATCACCTGGGGCCGGTGTCCTTATGGTCAATATCTGTCGGACGGAAGAACCTCTGATGTGATGAAGGAGCGGGGCCTCCGCTCCTCGTGTCCGTTCCGAGCGCGCATGCTCGGGGTGTGCGTTACCCCCTGAGGTGCGGCGGGCGGCTGAGCCGGTCGGTGTTGGCGGCTTCGAGATCGGCTACGTCACCGACGACGGCCTCGAGCACCGGGTGTCGCTGTCGCAGGCGTGGGCCACACCGTTCGAGTCGTGCAGCCCGATACGCCGG
>NZ_JAVRPS010000511.1:0-3210 GCF_032162105.1 Mycobacterium sp.
TGTCGATGGTGCCGCCCGAACTGCGCCCGGTGAGGCACACGCCGATGACCGAGTATCCGTATCCCCAGCCGCGGGTCAGCGACTGAACCAGGCTGCGGACGGCCCGTGCGTCACCGACGGCGAGCACCGTCACCACGCAGCGTCCGCGACGGCGCTGCTTGGCCAGATAACCCCGGCAGATATTGCGGCCGACCACCAGGCCGGCCAGCCCGAGCGGGAACGCGACGGCCAGGTAGCCGCGGGCGTACTCCGGCCGGAAGATCATCAGGGCGACCGCGACCACGCCGATGGTGGCCAACGTCGCGGACACCACGCGCCGATACTCCTCGACGCCGGCACCGACGATGCGCGGTGAACGGGTGCGGTAGGCCGCAAGAAGAGCCAGCCAGATGGCGGCCACGCAGACCGACAAGACCGAGAAGTAGATCGACGCCGGATCGAGCGCCGTGATCGGCCGCCCCAACTTGATCATCTGAGCGCACGCCATGGCGGCCACCACGACCAGTACGTCGGTGACGATGAGTGCGCGCACGTAGCGGCGCTGCCACCGCGGGCCATCCGACTGACTGACCTCCCTAAGGGGCGTCCTGGCGGGTGTGAAGACCTGTTCTGCCACCGACATCGGTTGCCACACCTCCTGTTTGCTGGCAGCCTGCGCGACTTGGTTTGCCCCCATGTTCCGTAACACTATGACACTGTTTGCCAGCGGACGCCACACATTCAGGAAATACCCAGGTCACGAACATTCACCCAGCGTGATGGCTTTCGCGAGGCCACCGAATTGGTAGGCGTAAACGAACTCCCAATCGAGCGGCGAGTAGCGGTAGCGCCGCGGTACGGCCAACATGACGGTCGAGTGAGGTTCGTCGGAGAAACACTGACGGAAGATCAGGCGGGCCCTCGGCACGTGATATCGCCAGCTGATGACGATGATTTTGGCCCAGCCGCGCTCCCGGGCCAGCTGTCGCATCATCTCGGCCTCGCCACGGGTGGTCAATGGCGACGGCCGCAGGCAGATGACGTCGATGTCGCCAGTGCTCCGGCATACCCGCTGCATGACGGGGTCACCCGGCCCGTATGGGTTGGAGATCACGACGGTCTGCGCCCAGTGGTCTCGCGCCAGGGAGAGTCCGTAGTCCTCACGGCCGTCATGCTCACCGCCGAGCACGATGATCGCATCCGCGCGCTGGAGCTCGTCGACCGTGGCGTTGGTGAACAACACGTAGCCGCCGGCGCCCATGGCGAGCAGACAGATGGCGACGACCACGACGACGGCTTCGACGGCCACCAGCAAGCCTCTACCGCGGGACATGCTCCGCCAGTTCGTCGCGACGAGCGTCGCGGGCTGACGTCGTTCGCATCGAACGACCACCGTCACCCGGGCGAGACGTCACCGTCGGTTCCTTCGGTCACGGGCACTCATTCGTCACCGGCTTGCCTGCGAAGCGGTCCACGATCCACAGAAGCGCCGCGCTGAAGTCGATGTCTCCGTGCCCCTTGCCCGGCTGCAGGTCCCAGACGATCGGGCCACCCAGCGAACACGCCCGTGCGATGGCATCAGTGGTCCACTGCGCGTCGATGAGGGTGTCGTTGCTTCCATAGACGACGTACAGCGGAGCCGACAGCGGCCCTTGGGGCAGCGCCCATCGTTGGAGCTGTTGACGCATCCGGGCCGCCGCAACCGTCGAACTCGGCGCAATGTCGGCCGGTACCAGGCCGGCCGCCGCTTGAGCCCGGCGCTCCACGAGCGGCCCCGCGCAGGCAGTGAGCACATCCCAGGATCGCCTTGCCGCCCCGTGGCTGTAGTCGTCGCGATTCAGAACGGGAAACCGACGCACCAGCGATTCGACGACCAACACGAACGCCAGTGCCTGGTCCGGTGTCAGCGTGCCCGCTTGCGCCTTGTCGACGAGCTTGGTGACGTCGGCCGCCGGCGACAACGCCACCGCACCGACCAGGTCGAGTTCGGGCGCATAGACGCGGGCCCGTTCGTCAGCCGCCCAGGCAGCGCCACCACCTTGCGAGTGCCCGAGCGCCGCCCACCGCGTGGAGACGTTCTTGAAGGTGGCACGCAACGCACGAACGGCGTCGATCATGTTGAGTCCGGCCGTCCTGGCGTCGGTGTACGGGTGCGTGCCTGGCGCACCGAGGCCCTCGTAATCCGGCATGACGGCGGCGAAACCCTTTCCGGCCAGCCCGGCCACCACGCTGGACATACCCATCAGCGAAGCGGAGTTGGACGGCGCGCATTCCTCGTCGATGCCGGTGGTGCCGTGCCCGAACGCGACGACGGGCCAACCACCGGGCGGTGGGGGCCCCAGCGGCACGAAGACGGTGCCCGACACCACCGTTGGCGCCCCGTCGTCTCCGGACGTGGACCGGTACACCACCCGCGCCGCCTGAAGGTGCAGGCCTTCGGAGCTCGCCGCCAGACCCGGCATGGTCAACGCGCTGACCAACGATCCGGGCCCGGTCCCACTGAGATCTGCGGATTGAATCGGAACGGCTTGCGAGCCGGATCGCGTAATCGATCCGAGCAGCCCGGTGGCCACCGTCCACGACGCGGGCAGCGATGCCGCCAGCAAGATGACGCCGAGCGTGGTGGTCAGCGTCAGCGCGACCCCCCGCAGCGTCTTGCCCATCACACCATCCCGTACCGGTATCGCTTCGCCCAGTTCACTGCGGGCCGTTCCACGACGTAGTACGTGACCACGGAGATCAGCACCGCCGCGCTGAGACCGATCGCCACGTTCCACAACATCCCGCCGAGGGTGTCGCTTGCCATCACGCCGGCACGACCGAGCAGGAGCATCACCGGGAAATGCCAGAGGTACGCCGAGAGGGAAATCTTACCGATGAATCGAAACGGCGCCATTTCCAACAGGTTTGCAATGGCCGAAGTCTCGCCTCGCATCAGCGGCGCCACGATCACGAGTATCGCCAGTCCAGCCAACAAGGCAACCGCACTGACACCGAACAGCGACATCACACCGCCGGAGCCGAGCAGAACGGCGCACAGCAGTGCGGCCGGAAGCGCAGCGACCGCCGCAATCGTCCGCACCCGGCGACTGACTGATTCGCGCAGTACTCGCCGTTCGATCGCGACGACGACGACCGCCGCCAACATTCCGAACGCGAAGTTGTCGGCGCTGGCGATGAAGCTCCGCAGGAACACCGCGACCCAGTTGGGTCCCCAGTCCACCAACAGCC
>NZ_JAVRPS010000512.1:0-14533 GCF_032162105.1 Mycobacterium sp.
TCGGGGCCAACGTGGTCGAGGGCTTCGAGACCTACCACGTGATGAACCCGTACGACGACGGCATCGGCATGGACACCTACGTCGACTGGCTCATCGACGCCGGCTACCCGATCGCCCGGGTGCCCGGATACGCGGCCTGGTTGGCGCGGTTCGACACCACGCTGCGGGCACTGCCCGAGAAGCAACTACCAGTCACCCGAACACCCGATCAACGGGTCCCTCGCGCCGGCGGATCACTTCCGGGCCGCCGCGCAGGACGCCAAGATCGGGCCGGACAAGGACATCCCGCACATCTCCGCACCGGTGATCGTCAAGTACGTCACCGATCTGGAGCTGCTCGGCCTGCTCTGACCGGCCCCCAAACTGCCCACCTCCGCGCGCGACCTCCACTCACCGCTCGGAGGTGGGCTCTTGGGTGCCGGGAGTCGTCAGGGCGCGACGTCCACGTAGACAGGCGTGTACACAACCTTCTGCAAAGTGTCCCCGCCTCCACCAGGCACCGTCTCGGTGACGGGCTGCCCCGGGCGGATCGACGTCACGTGACACACCGAGAGCGGCTCGGCGCCGACCTTGTTCAGGATCACCCGGTAGCCGTTGGCCTGAAGGTCCTGGATCGTGGTGGCGGCGTTCACCGAACCGGTGGGGGCCGCCGAGGCCAGGCCAGCGGATCCCATCGCCGCGGCGATCAGACCGGCCGCAACGGCAGTGGTGCGGATGTAATTCGTCATGATGTTGCTCTTTCTGGTGAATTGGAATGGTTATTTATAGATAGGCAGGCGGGTTACAACACGACGCCGAGCAAAAGCGCCACCAATTACTGCTGCGACTGAGTTCCGAAGGGAACAAACGGACTAGGCCCGAACGGAACGAACGGGTCCGCCCCGAATGGCGTGGACGGGTTGGGGCCGCCGGCGACGAACGGGCTGGGGTCGCCGGGGTGGCCCGCGCTGGGGCCGTACACCTGCGCGGGGTCGGGTCCGTGGCCCCCAAATGGGTTGGGGCCGTACATCTGCGCCGCATCAGGCCCGTAGGGCACCATCGGGTTCGTGCCAGCCGGGACGTACGGGTCGGCACCGCCCGTCGGGTTGGCGGCAGCGGCGGAAGCCAGGGGGCCGGCGCCCAAGGCGATCGCGGCGGCAATGCCGAATCCTGCAATGAACCGCAGTGGGGTTGGGAAAGTCATGATTTGTCCTCATTCTTCGTTGAATTGGCTCGGCGCTGTTTGAATCGCCTCACTAAGAAATAGGCGGGAGGGTTACACAATGGTTGCCGCGAATTTGGGCACAAAAATGGCTCTGGCCAACGACCGGGAATGGTCGTTGGCCTGAGCCTCCGAAAATGCCAGAAGGGATGTCAGAAGTCGCGGGCGCTCCCGCCTCGCGCCGCGAACGCTGCAGCAGCGCACAGCACGACGGTCAGCACTTCAGCGAGCACGCTCACGAGCGCCTGTGGTGCGGGATTCCAGCCGTGCTCCACGAAGCCGAAGATCCCTACCGTCCGCGACAACGCGAAGGCCACCAGCGAGCCCAGCGCGCCTAGCCCTGCCACCCACTGCAGCCATCGCGGACCGCCTACCGCGATCAGAATGGCCAGCGCCACAAAGACACTCGCCTGCACCAGGAACGCCGGCCCGATAGTCGGCACGTACCGATACCCATGCACATAGAGCTCGGCGTGGATGAGCCCGCTGACCGCCAATGTCAGACTGATACCGGCCCGCGACCCCACCGTGGCGGCGGGGAAACTGCGTGTGGGTGTGCTCATTTCAGCGTCTGCTCCTTCAAGGCGAGGGCGTCGTTGCCCTTGGTGTAGCTGACCTCGCGAATGCCGAGAGCGTCCTTCAGCTTCCCGGCAGGCAGCGTCACCGGTTTCGGCGCGGGTCCGTCACCAGGATGGGGCAACGGATACGCGGTGGTAGTGCCACTGTGGAAGGTGACGTTGCCCTCGGTCTTCGTAAACAGCTGGTGCACATGACCGTTCAGACACGTCACCGACGAGAACCGGCGCAGGTAGCTCAGCGCCTGGGTGGCGTCGTCGGTCCCCCAGCCCCAGTCCGGGTACATCGCGAATAGCGGGATGTGGCTGAACACAACAATCGGGGTGTCGCTCGACAACCCCGCCACGTCCTTCTCGATGAACTCGAGCTGATCGTTTCCGAGGTGGCCGAGCTTCTTGAAGTTGAGCGTGTTCACCAGAGCGATGACATGCACGCCCGCGGTGTCGAAGCTGTACCAGCCGCCGCCGCGCGTTCCCGCACCGAAGGCCTGCATGTATTGCCGCGCGCCTTCGTCGATTGTGTCGTGCTCGCCGGGAACGGTGAAGATGTGCGGCGTGTTGATACCCGCCATCATCTGTTTGACCTGATCGAACTGCTCCGGCGTCGCCAGGTGCGTGAGGTCACCAGTATGGATCACGAAATCCGGGGTGTAGCCCAGGCTGTTGACTTGATTGATCGCCTCGGTGAACGTCTGCGTGACGTTCGTATTGGCCGGCCCGTTGAAACCGATATGGCTGTCGCTGATCTGGGCGAACCGCAACGTCGGTCGCGCCGGTTGCGCCGCGCCGGACATGGCCGAACCGGCCACATGCGAGATGACCTCTCCCCCGGCCACGGTCAGCACGACGGCCGCGCCGAACCACGCCGAGTGGCGCATCAGCTGGCGTCGGGTCATCCCCTGCGGATCCTGTTGCTCTGTCATTTGGTCACGACCACGGTGCCGTGCATGAACGGGTGGATCGAGCACACGTAGTCGTATGAGCCCGCGTTGGTGAAGGTGAACGAGTAGGTGCCGCCGGTACCCATGCCGGGTGAGTGGAACGTGGACCCGTCGCCGCTCACGATGGTGTGCGGTTCCTCGTCGTGATTGGTCCAGGTCACCGTGGCACCGACCGGGATCGTCAACGTCACCGGTGCAAACGCGAAGTTCGTGATATCGACGGCATTTCCGCCCTGTGCTGCCGGCGCCGGCGCATCCGCGGGTGTACCGGGCATCGGAGCCGTCATGGCTGGCATTCCGGGCATGGCAGACATACCCGGTGTCACGCTGACGTCGGTGGCGAACGTCACCGATGGTGGCGCGGTGGCGGTATCGCTGCCGCCCGAGCAGCCGGCGAGCAACAGCACGACCGCCGCACCGGGAAGCATGGCGAGCGCGAGCCTTCGGTGTTGGTTCAAGCGGCGTCGGAACAAGCGGCGGTGGGACAAATAGTGTCGAGACAACGTGCACCTCCGTGGTTGGATCGCGAGTCCAGAGCTTGGACCGCTCACCAAGAGATAGGGAGGCGGGTTACACCGCGCCGACCAGCGCGACGGCGGCGACGTGGTCGGCGACCTCGGGCGGCATCGGCGTGGGCAGGGCCATGCCCGGTAGACCTGGGGGCACGGCATCGGCGGTGGCGAAGCCGGTCACGACCGCGCAAACCTCTGAACCGTGACGAAACTCAAGCCGGTTCGGTCGGCTCGGCGGGCGCGAACACCTGGATCTCACCGTCGGCCTCGCGCACCTCCAGTTTCGGCAGCGGCGCAGGCGAGATCGACAGCTGATGGGTCAGCACCTGGCCCTCCGGCGAGAACGACGTCCGATGGCACGGGCAGCGCAGCCGGGTGTCGGGCTTGTCGAACCACAGCCGGCAACCCTGGTGCGTGCACACCCCCGACACCGCCTCGGGCTGGCCGTCGACACGGCGGACGAACCCGATGACCGAGCCCACCTCGAACGGATGCATCACGCCATCCTCGGTGACCTCCGAACTCTTGCCGACGGCCTGCCAACTGCCCTCGTTGGGGGTGAGCTCGCCGCCCCCGGCCGTCACGTCGGGTGCGTTGTCGTCACGAATCACCAGCCGATCCACCGCGACCGCGGCGACCGCGGCAGCCGCTGCCGCGGACGTCCCGACCACCACCTGGCGGCGGGTGGCCGTCGGCAGCCGGCGCACATTCGTCGTCGAATCCGGGTCGCCGTCCATCTGGGCGGCGAGGCGGCTGTGCAGATCGGACAGGAATTCCTGACGCGGCGCATCGGCACCCGGCCGGGCGGCCTGCAGGTCGATGGCGGTGCGGATCTGCTCGGCCTCGAAGTCGTCGGGCTCGAACGGCTTGGGACGACGACCGGCCGCGAGGTCGTCAATGTAGCGCCGCAGTCCTCGCGCGTTCATTGCTCGCCCTTCCCGTTGACCTGTGCTGCCAAGCGTAGAGCCCGATGCTGCAGAACCTTGGCGTTCGCGACGCTGATACCCAGCTCGTTCGCCGAGTCCTTGATCGAACGGCCATGCAGGAAGCGCAGTTCCAGTATCTGGCGGTAGTTGTCGGGCAGCGCCCGCAGCACCTCACCGACCCGCTCGGGCGCGGTGCTGATGGCCTCTTCGCTCTCGGGGGCGGCGAGCTCGAGTTCGTCGATCGTGGTGATCTTGCGGCCGAGCGTCTGGCGCCAGTGCGCGGCGAGGACGGTCCGGGCGGTCGCCCGCAGGTAGGCGCGAACCTCCGCCTTGGATGCCGTGATCTTCAGCGGCTTCAGCGCCGCGAGAAACACTTCGGCCGTCAGGTCCTCGGCGTCGGCCCGATTCCCGACGCGCGCGAAGATCGTGCGGTACACCCAGGTCGCGTTGTCCTGGTAGACCGCCTCCCAATCGGGATATCGGTCTACGGGCACCGCCTTCAGTACCCGGGGTGGGTCGGGTTCGCGCTCCACCATCACGAGGTTGGGCCGCCTATTCACATGAAAGTCCGTTCGCCTAAATCGTGGCTCCGACTATCAATAGGGACTCGGGTTACACCACGTATTCACAGGGAACGTGCAGGAATGTCGCGCCGGCGGATCACTTCCGGGCCGCCGTGCGGGACGCCAAGATCGGGCCGGACAAGGCAGACGGTCCGCCATGCGGGCCGGATCAGCCGTGCCGGGCTGCTTCCTGCGCGAGTTGTACGCGAGAGGTGAGTCCGAGTTTTGAGTAGACGTGGGTCAGGTGGGTTTGCACGGTGCGCGGTGAGACGAACAGCCGCGTGGCGACGTCGTTGTTGGCGAGCCCTTCGCTGACCAGCCGTACGACGTCGCGCTCGGTGGGCGTGAGTGAGTCCCAGCCACTCGCGGGGCGTTTGCGTTCGCCGCGACGGCGCTGGGCGTAGGCGATCGCTTCTTCGGTGGACAGCGCGGCGCCCTCGGCCCACGCGGATTCAAAGTCCTTCTCGCCCATCCCCTCACGAAGCGCTGCCAGCGGGAATTCGAAGAAGGCGTCGAAGATCTTGAACCGGACGAGGCCGCCGCGCTGCCGGATGGCGTCTGCGGCGCCGAACAGCCGCGCCGCTTCACGGTGACTGCCGGCGCCGACGGCGAGTAAGGCGAGGCACTCGAGGGTATCGGGAGCGGCGGCGTATGCACCGGTGCTGGTGGCGGTTGCGAGCGCGTCGTGCGCGTCGCGGGCGGCCTGTTCGGGCTCACCCTGTGCGATCGCAACGCCGGCGCGCGTCGTCAGTGCCAGCGACAGGTGTAAGCCGCTGGTCGCCGCGACCGCGTCGTCGGCCAAGCGCCGGGCCGCGGTCAGATCGCCGCGCACCAGCGCCGCCTGAGCCGCGTAAGCGATCCAGATCGCCGCCTGCTTGGGCTGACGATTGAGATGGGGCAAGCCCGCCGCGATCGCATCGTCCGCGGCGGCAACGTCGCCCGCGGCGAGGGTCGCGATAGTCAACCCCGCGTAGGCGAGGCCTGGAAAGAATCCGCCGAGCTCCGCGCCGGCCTCGACGGCCGCGTTGGCTGTCTCCCGCGCCGCACTCGGGTCGCCGTGGTGCGCCAGCATGAGGGCCTGCATGAATAGGGCGCAGCACTTCCAGAGCGTGTCGTGAGCCGCGTCGGCCTCGGCAATCACCTCACGTAGTTGCGTGACGGCTCCAACGAAATCACCGGTCATCCCTTGTGCCACACCGAGACTCCACCGGCACCCATCCGACGCGAACCGGTCACCGATGGCTTCGGCGAGGTCGCGTCCTTCTTCGGCGGCCGCGCGTATCGTGATCGGATCACCCACCATGACCGCCCCGTACGCCTGCCAGACCAGGATCTGGCTGAGCCTCCACCCGTCGCCTATCGAGCGGGCCAGGCCGATCGCCTCGGCGAAGTATGGGCGGGCCACCTCGGGGTCGTAGACCGCGAAGCTACCGCAGGCCGTCAGGGCCCGGGCCAGCAGGGCGGGGTCATCGACTTCCCGCGCGATCGCCAGCGCTTGAAGGGCTTGGTCCATGCTGTCGGTGCCACCTGCATGCATGTCAAGCATGACGTTGTCGGCGAGCGCGCGCGCCCGAACCGCCGGCGCCACGTCGTCCGGGTGTGCGTCCGCGTCGGCGAGGACTGCGTCGAACCAGGCATGCCCTTCCCGGATCCGTCCTCGTGCGAGCCACAGTGACTGCAGTGACGACGCCAGCTGCGACGCAAGCTCGATATCGGAGTTTTCGCGGCTCCATGTGAACGCGGCCCGCAGGTTGTCGATCTCGGTCTCGGCCTGATCGAGACGCTCCTCGTGGCCGCTGGGCGCCGGAGTGTCGAGCGTCGCCGCCATGGTGGTGTAGTAGTCGCGGTGACGGGCACGCACGGCGTCGGCCTGGCCTGACTCGCCGAGCCTTTCCAGAGCGTACTGGCGCACCGTCTCCAGCAAACGGTATCGCGTTCGGCCACTGGCCGTTTCGGCCACCACCAGAGACTTGTCGACCAACAGTGTGAGCAGGTCGAGGACCTGGAAGCGTTCCACGTCGCCGCCGCCGACGACTGCCTCTGCGGCGTCGAGGTCGAACCCACCCATGAATACCGCCAGCCGAGCGAACACGACCCGTTCAGGCTCGGTCAGCAGCGCATGCGACCAATCCACCGAGGCCCGCAACGTCTGCTGACGGCGCACCGCGGTGCGGGCACCGCCGGTCAGCAGCCGGAAGCGGTCATGCAGGCCGTCGCGGATCTCGGTCAGTGACAAGACGCGCACCCGCGCCGCCGCCAGCTCGATCGCCAACGGCACCCCGTCGAGTCGCCGACAGATCTCCGCCGCGATGGCGTCGTCGTCGTCGGTGAGGCGGAAATCGGGGCGGACCCGGCGCGCGCGGTCGGCGAACAACTCGATCGCCTCGTCGGCCAGCGACAGCGACGGCACCCGCCAACTCACCTCACCGGCCACCCCGATCGGTTCACGACTCGTGGCCACAACCGTCACCGCGGGGCAGCCGCCCTGCAGGCGACAACCAGCGCCGCGCACGCGTCCAGCAGATGCTCACAGTGATGACCCGCCCCGAGTTCAGTCCGATCCGCAGCTGCAGATCAACTCCGTCACGGCGTGCGACCTCGGCGGCCAGGCGCTGCGCCTCCTCCTGAATTCCGAGGGCTGCCAGACATGCGCGCAACGCGTGGTCCTCCAGGGCGGCCGGGGCACCGAAGAGCGCCATGATGCCGTCGCCGGTGAACTTATCGACGGTGCCGCCACGGCGCTGCACGATCACCGCGGAGCGGTTGAAGAGGCAGGTCATGATCTCCCGCAGCCGCTCCGCGCCCAGCGCTACGGCGATATCCATCGAATGCACCACATCGGCGAACAGGATCGTCACCTGTTTGTATTCAGCCGGCGCGTACGACGGGATGCTCGGCGACCCGCACATGTGGCAGAAGCGAGCGCTCTGCAGCAGCTCGGTGCCACACTTCCGGCACGACGTCGCTGTCACGAAGCCGTACCCGATGGCCTGCGCGATACAGACCGCCGATGAGCATTTGGGCGAACGCCATTGGGGCCATTTCCACCCTGGCCGCGCCTTCGACCGAAGGCGCTGCTGTCACGGCGCCGGCACCGGCGTGCGCTCCACCAGCTGCTGCACGTGTGCGAGCACATCACGAACGTCCCACTGCATCTGAGTAAGTGATTTTGAGATATGGTCCCGACGATCGAAGATCAACAGCTCGATCCGATGCCATTGACCAGTGCGGGAAGGTAATTCGGTGATTGCGCATTACGACCGCGATCGTGCCGTGCGCATCGGCGATATCCAGGGGTCGGACGTGCACCGGAACGGGCGCACAGCTGATGAAGCAGTAGGTTTCTTAGCACGCCCGAGCACAGTTTGCGCCTGCACACTCCCCCTACGAGGCGTCACTGACCCAAATCGGGATTTCGTCCTGCCGGCAAGTCTGCGCCGGCGAGACCGTCCTGGCAATAGCCCTCGGCGTATGGGTGCCACGGTTCAGATTCCCCACGGGCTCGTTGCAGGCCTCGTTGCCCATCTGTGACGCGAGAGTTAAGCGATTTCAAGAAAAAGTGAGCGGAGCACGCACGGCCCCGCTCGCGCTTTCTGCTCCTAGCAGGTCAGCGTGTCCCCTTAGAACAGATACTCTGAGTAGCATGTTCCGCCGCTCCCCCGGCTGCTCAAACACTCACCCGTGTTTCATGGATAATCCTCATTATGCGTGAAAGAGTAAGCCGCGTTCGTTATCATGGTGTGGTGCAATGTGTTTCGTGCTGCAGTTTTGTACCAGCTGCGCAAGTGTCGAGTTGCAGCGAAGATTGACCGGAATCGCCGGGCTACTTTGACAAGAACCGCCCCGGGATGTCCGGAGACTCTGGACATCCCGGGGCGGTTCATCTTCAGCTCCCGAAACACCGCTGATTCTCATAGAGATTCGTGAACCAACGCCGGCTGACATTCACCTCCGGGTTTCGTCACTGTGATAGGCAACTGAAATGGTGTGAGAGGACAGAGTCACCGGTCAATGCGCTCACACCTGGCCACGCTCAAACCGATCGCGCGGTGGCCACGGCGCGCAACAGGACGTCCATCTCAGCGTCGGCGTCCGGTCCAGCCATGAGAGTGGCGAACACCTCGTCCACTTCAGCTCGTCGCGCGAGTTCCTCGGCGATCGCTTCCTGCGAGCCGCAGATCACCAGCGCATCGAGCAGATCGTCGGTGACCGTGCCGTCGCCGGACTGCGGATATCCGGCCGCGGCGAACATGGTCGCGTACACCGGTGAGTTCACGAAGGGTACGAGGTGCGGACGTGCCCACTCCAAGGCCTGCGCACGGTTCTCGGTGACGGCAACCGACACCTGCTGCACGATGTGCGGAACAGCACGGCCAGTCGACTCGGCGCCCCGGGCGAGCGCAGGTCGGGCGATGTCGTCGAGGTAAGCCGGCGGGCAGTGCCAGGACATCGCCGCGTCAGCCACCACTCCAGCGGTCTCGAAGGCCTTGGGGCCCAGCGCGGCGAGCACGACGGGAGTCCCCGGCGCGGAAGGGAATACGGCGTCGACAGTGTAGAAGGTTCCTTGGTGATGCACCTCTCCTTGCCGAAGCCCGGACCGCAGGACACTGACGTATTCGGCCATCCGCGCCAATGGCTGCGACACCGGCGCGCCAAGTACGTCCGCCGTCACGACCAGATTGCCGGTCCCGACGCCCAGGCGCAGCCGGCCGGGTGCAAGCGCTTCGAGGGTGGCAGCCTGGCTGATCAATGCGACCGGGTGACGCGTGAACGCGGGCACGATGGCGGTGCCGACGATGACGCGTTCGGTTCGGGCCAACGCGGCGGCAAACAGTGTGGGCGTGTCGTAACTAGTTACGGGCATGACCGCCCAGACCGCCGGTACACCCGCAAGCTCCGCCCGTTTGATCAAGGCGACGTTGTCTGGCACGGATGATGCGAAGAAACCCAATCCGATCTGCATGTGGCCCATCTTGCGGCCTGAGCCGCCGGGCCGACAGTGGCCCGAATGCCAATAAGTGAAAGAATCTGGCCATGATCGATAAAAGGACAGATGGGCGGCGGCACCGTGTCGTGGTGATTGCGGTGGATGGGGTCATCCCGTTCGAGTTCTCGATACCAGCTCGTCTGTTCGGGGCAGCCCTAGACGAGGCCGGACGACCGCTCTACGAAGTGGTCACCGCGTCGGTGGACGGAGAATCCGTGCGCACCAACTCCGACTTCATGATCAAGCCTGGTTCGGATCTCAGTGCGATCAGATCGGCCGACTCGATCGTCGTACCAGCAGTGGACCTGTGCCGGCTAGACCGGCGCCAGGTTGACGTGGTAGTCAAGGCGCTTCGGCACCCGCGGCCGGGCACGAGAATCATGTCCATCTGCACTGGCGCTCAGATCGTGGCGATGACCGGACTGTTAGACGGCCGCCCGGCGACGACACACTGGAACCACGCCGCAGCGTTCTCCGGCGAATTCCCCACCGTGCGGCTCAACCGCGACGTATTGTTCGTCGACGACGGTGATGTGCTCACGTCGGCCGGGGCGGCGGCGGGCGTCGATCTTTGTCTTCACCTCATCCGCCTGGATCACGGCAGCGGTATCGCCAACGCCGTTGCGCGCGCGTGCGTCGTCGCGCCGTGGCGGGAAGGCGGGCAAGCCCAATTCGTCGCGACCCCCATGCCGGACAGCGGTGACGCGTCTACAGCCTCCACCCGCGGATGGGCCCTGCGGCACTTGGATTCCGACCTGACACTGGCGACCATGGCCCGTCACGCGTCGATGAGCATTCGGACCTTTAGTCGACGGTTCCGCGACGAGACGGGTACGAGCCCGAGCCAGTGGCTCATCGGGCAGCGCATCGACCACGCGCGTCGCCTGCTCGAATCGACCGAACTGCCCATCGATCAAATCGCCGGCGCTGCGGGCCTCGGCACTGCAGCCTCCTTGCGCGCGCATCTGCGGAACGCGATCGGCGTGTCCCCCAGCGCCTACCGCCGCACGTTTCACGGGCCCTCAGATGCGCCCGTCAGGGATTAACTCAACTCAGCGCGCCCGATATGTGGAGATCCAAATCTCGCGATGCTCACCCTGAGGTACGCGATAGGCACGCGACGAAATGCCCAGCCGCAAAAAGCAATTGCCTGACATCGTCCGTGAGACGCCCGCTCGTCGACGCGTACTAGATTCGACCTTGCTTAACCTTCGGTCCCATTTGACGCATCCGTCCGTAGCCCACAGATGCCGCAGGAACAGCGCGACCTGATCGTTCGGCGCGGCGAAGACCTCCGCTGGCACGAACTTGTCCTAGCTCCGCTCATCGAACAGACCTAGCCCGTCGAGCCAGGCTGCAATGGGATTCCGCTTGCCATGAGTCAAGTGATACGGCGCCGGCAGTCGGAGCGTGGTGACCCTGGCCGCCGGGTATTCGTCGCGCTTTGCGGTGACACCGAAGTGCTTGGCGCCAGTGTCGATGAGGAGAACCTCAGAGCAGTCACCAAGCGGCCTCGATCCGCTTCTCCGAACGGCTCGCCGAAGCCGGGATCCAACCCTCGGTCGGCGCGGTCGGCAATCCTATGACAACGCGCTGGCCGAGTCGATCAACGGTCTGTACAAAACCGAGTTGATCAGACCACGCAGACCGTGGCGGACCATCGAAGAGGTCGAGCTGGCTACTGCCGAATGGGTCCACTGGTTCAACCACCGCCGCCTCTACGAGTACTGCGGCGACATACCGCCGGTCGAATTAGAGACCGCCTATTACGCTCAACACCGGAGTGCAGCCGCCGGCTGAGTTCTGCGATCAGAAAGTCGCGGCGGTCAAGTGCCCCAGCGTCACCGCATCCGCCCCCGACCACCGCCAGATTCCTTTCCGGCCTTGACGCGTAGGAGCCGCAAATGACCCGATCGGCGTCCCCACGATTCTGGCTAGCGCGGATCCGGCCCGTGGTGATCGCAGTGACGGCCACGGCAATGGTGGCGTTGGCTGCGTGCTCATCTACGGTCCCGTCGACTTCTGGTGGGTCGGCGACATCAAGCGCGCAGGCCAGCACTCCACTCGCAGGTGCGGTCGCAACCCAGCTCGATGACGCGATCGGTCAGGCCATGACAAAGGCATCGATCCCCGGGGCAATAGTCGGCATCTGGGGTCCGGCGGGAAACTATGTGCGGACCTTCGGTGTCGCCGACAAGGCGACCCGTGCGCCTATGTCAACCGACATGTATAGCCGAATCGGCAGCCTGACAAAGACATTCACCATTACCGCGCTGCTGCAACTGGTCGATCAGGGGAAGCTGGCGCTCGACGATCCGATCTCGAAGTACATGTCCGGCGTACCGTCGGGCGACCAGATCACGCTGCGCGAGCTGGCCCAGATGCGCAGCGGACTGATCACATTCGATGACGTGACGCAGTTCCTCGATCCATACATAGCCGACCCACACAAATCCTTTACCCCTGCCCAGTTGCTCGGCTACGCACTCGACAAACCCCTGCAGTTCCCACCCGGCACCCAGTACCAGTACTCAAACACCAACACCGTGCTGCTGGGTCTCGTGGTCGAAAAGCAGAGCGGTCAAACCCTGCAGGACTACATAAGCGAGCACATCCTCGCCCCACTGAAGATGACCCACACCAGCTTTCCGACCACGCCAGCGTTCCCCGACCCGCACCCGCACGGATACACGACTACGTCACGCACTCCATCGCCACCATGGCCTTTGCA
The DNA here is from genome assembly GCF_032162105.1 of Mycobacterium sp. GTDB lineage: Bacteria > Actinomycetota > Actinomycetes > Mycobacteriales > Mycobacteriaceae > Mycobacterium. The sequence continues at coordinate 12,437 of NZ_JAVRPS010000512.1, forward strand.
TGGGGCAGCGCAGATCACCACCGACTGGAACTTTTCCTGGGCCTGGGCGGCCGGAAACATGATCTCCACGCTCGACGACATGCGGATCTGGGCGCGCGCACTGGCCACCGGGACGCTGCTCAAGCCGGAGACCCAGCGGCAGCGCCTCGACACCACGGTGCCGATGAACCCCGAGCAAACTGCCTTCTACGGTTTAGGTATCATCGACGCCGCCGGTTGGATCGGACACACCGGCGTCATGTTCGGCTACGAAACCATGGCGTTCTACCTCCCCCAGACGCAGACCACCCTCGTCTTCTTCATCAACACCGACGTCCCACAAGAGGCCTACGCGACACTTGCGCACGCAATCACCAGCGTCATCAGCGCTGACCACGTAATCGGCTGATACCGGCAAGCGCCATGCCGCTACTTCTGGGCTTGGCAGAGTTTGTCTCAGACCGAATATGCGGAAATCAAATATACGGGTTAACCAGCAGACTGATGGCACATCAGTTGCACTGCAGCGCTATTGAACCGTCGAAGAGATCGCATACTCCACCGCTCGCGGCATCGACTGGTTCAACCTCCGCCGCCTCTACCAGTAGAGCGGCGACATCCCACCTGTCGAACTAGAGACCGCCGACTACGCTCAACATCGAGACCAGCCGCCGGCTGAGTTCTCACACCGGAAAGTCTCCGGACTCCCCGGGCCGGTTCATCGTGTCATTTCTTCAGGCGACGCGTGTGGAACCCGGAATGCTTCTGCGGAGGAGCAAGTAAACCGGCGGTTGGAACGTAGCCCCATTAAGGCACGTGACCGTGGCAACCGCCGCGAGCGACGGCAATAACGCGGTCTCCGGTGTCGCCATGGCTCGGTTCGACGTGGACCGATGTGTCGGTGAACATGCTCTGGATCGCCGGCCGTACAGTCGGCAAATCGACCGGCCCTCTCCCCATGTCACTACCAATGCGCCACAGTGACGAATTACCTTGGAGCGCAGGGCTATTGGCATATCGCATCGACTTGGTCGCCCATCGGCGGGCGGGCTTGGAGGAGTCGGCTGGGCATCCGACAAACCCCGCCGGAGCCGGAGCGAAATGTTGGTTAACCCCTACTTCTCCAGGGTGAACTGATTGACATCGAGGTACCCGCCGCGGAACAGGTCCGCGCAACCGGTGAGGTACTTCATGTAGCGGTCGTAAACCTCTTGCGACTGGACCGCGATGGCGTCGTCTCGATGGGCCTCCAACGCGGCTGCCCACTGGTCGAGCGTCTTTGAATAGTGTGGTTGCAGCGACTGCACCCGGCTTACCCGGAACCCGGCATTACTGGCCTGCGTTTGGACCATCGACACGGTCGGCAGTCTGCCGCCGGGGAAGATCTCGGTGATGATGAACTTGACGAACCGGGCAACCCTAAGTGTGATCGGGATACCCAGTCGCACGCAGTCGTCCTGGGTTATCCCGCAAATCGTGTGCAAAAGCATCGAACCGTCGTCGGGCAGCGCGCTGTAGGCCATGTCGAAGAAGGCGTCGTAGCGCTCGTGGCCGAAATGTTCGAATGCGCCAATGCAGACGATCCTGTCGACCTTGCCCTCGAATTCCTCCCAGCCCTGCAACCGCACCTCGACGTGGCGGTGCGTCGGGACCTTGGCCAGCTTGGCCTCGGCATAGTCGCGCTGGGAACGGCTGAGGGTCAAGCCGATGACGTTGATGTCGTAAGTTTCGATCGCCCGTTGCATACCGCCGCCCCAGCCGCAGCCGATGTCCAGCAGCGTCATACCCGGCTGGAGGTTCAGCTTGCCCAGGGCCAGATCGAACTTGGCGTTTTGAGCCTCGTCGAGGGTCATGTCGTCGCGTTCGAAGTATGCGCAGGTGTACCCGAATGTGGGGCCTAAGAACAGTTCAAAGAATTCGTCCGAGATGTCGTAGATCGACTGCAAAACCTCGTAATGCGGACGTAGCTCACCCATCCATGCGATGTTAGGCCGCCATTCGAGTTTGAGAACCTCATCACTGGTCTCCGGACATGCCGGGGCGATTCGGGGGACGCTGTACGTTCTCAAAACGCATGTCATACGCCGAGGCCCCGACCAGCGATGATGCGGCTTGTCT
>NZ_JAVRPS010000513.1:0-53789 GCF_032162105.1 Mycobacterium sp.
CGTTCAGATCGAGCAGGGCATCACGCAGCGCGGCGGAGTCGAGCTGCTTGGATCCGCCGTTGAGCAGTTGTTGGGCCGCCTTGGCAAGGTCAGTGGCCGGACGCGACGAACCCGCCGCCGGCGCCTCCCATCGAGAGGCCCCGGCGGCGGGATCTGGTGTCTGCTTTGTCATCTCGGTCCTTCCCCGGGCGTAGCGATTGATTCTCACTCGGTGCACGTCCGGGAGACGGGCTCAATGGATCAGATCACGGGCGCATCAGATGGCGTCAGTCCCCCGTTCACCGGTGCGTACCCGCACGACGGTGTCGACTGGACTGACCCACACCTTGCCGTCACCGATCTTGCCGGTGCGCGCCGCCTGGACGATGACGTCCACCACCTTGTCGACGGCGGAGTCGTCAACCAGAACCTCGACCCGCACCTTCGGCACGAAGTCGACGGAGTACTCCGCACCTCGGTAGACCTCGGTGTGGCCCTTCTGGCGTCCGTAGCCCTGCACCTCGCTGACGGTCATTCCGAGGATGCCCGACTGTTCGAGGCCAGTCTTGACGTCTTCAAGCGTGAACGGTTTGACGATCGCAGTAATCAGCTTCATTTCCCTCATTCCTCCGAGCTGTGCGGGGCGAGAACCGAGGTGCTGCCGACTGTGCTGAAGTCGTAGGCGGTTTCAGCGTGCTCGGCCTCATCGATGCCGTTGACCTCATCTTCTTCACCGAGGCGAAGGCCAATGGTGTACTTCAGGATCAACGCCAAGATAGTCGTAACGATGAACGAGTACGCGAGAACCGCGAACGCACCGACTGCCTGGCGCCACAATTGATCGAATCCACCGCCGTAGAACAACCCCTTCACGGCAGCGGGCGCCTCGGGTGCCGCGAGGAAACCGATCAGCAAGGTGCCGGTGAGACCACCGATCATGTGCACCCCGACCACGTCGAGGGCATCATCGAAGCCGAACTTGAACTTCAGCCCCACAGCCAGCGCACACAACGCGCCGCCGATGAACCCGACCGCCAGCGCGCCGAGGACGTTGACCGACGAACAGGACGGCGTGATCGCGACCAGGCCGGCCACGATGCCCGACGCCGCACCCAACGAGGTGGCGTGCCCGTCGCGGATCTTCTCGACGAGCAGCCAGGCCAGCATGGCGGTACCGGTAGCGACGGTGGTGGTCACGAACGTCGACGCCGCGATGCCACCCGAGCTAAGAGCCGAACCGGCGTTGAACCCGTACCAGCCGAACCACAGCAGACCGGCACCCAGCATGACGAACGGCAGGTTGTGCGGTCGCATCGGAGTTCCCGGCCAACCCTTGCGCTTACCAAGAACGATGGCCAATGCCAGGCCGGCGGCACCCGAGTTGATGTGGACCGCGGTACCACCGGCGAAGTCGATTGCCTTGAGCTTGTTCGCAATCCACCCACCGGTCTCGCCGGTGAAGCCGTCGAAGGCGAACACCCAGTGCGCCACCGGGAAGTAGACGAACGTCGCCCACAGGCCCGCGAAGACCAGCCAGGAGCCGAACTTCAGCCGGTCGGCGACCGCACCCGAGACCAGGGCGACGGTGATGATCGCGAACATCAACTGGAACATCACGAACACCAGCTGCGGGATGGTGCCTGCCAGTGGGATGTTCACCGCATCGACCGCGGCAGTCCCGGTGCTGGGATCCGCGGCAACCGCGGCGGCCGCGTTACCGCCGATAAGACCCTTTAGTCCCCAGTACTGCGTCGGGTCACCGAAGAGGTCGTATTTGTCGTTGCCGAAGGACAGCGAGTAGCCGTACAGCACCCAAAGCACCGTCACCACGCCCATGGCGCTGATGCTCATCATCAGCATGTTCAGAACGCTCTTGGCGCGAACCATGCCGCCGTAGAAGAACGCGAGTCCCGGTGTCATCAGCAACACCAGGGCGGAACTCGCCAGCATCCATGCCGTATCCCCGGTGTCGGGGATACCCATTATCGGGAAGCCATCCACTCGCAGTTTCCTCCTTCGCCCATGCCACGGTTAGGCACCGTTGACCTAGGCAGAGACAATGCGCAGTGGTTGTTTCGCGGATGACGCGCCCGTGTTTCGCTCGCGTGAACGGATCTGTGGATTACGTTTCGTCGGCGTTAATCCCCTCGTCACGCAATACGCGGACCTTGACGATCGGGGGAGATTCGCCCGCTAGGGCGTGGCGAACACTGGCTGTGGTCGAGTCGTCTTAGCAGTGGGGCGATTTGACTGAGCATGAGGAGCCCTTCTTGGAGGGTGATTTCGTGGTGGCGATCGATGCGGCGGCAGTAGTTTGATCCAGCCGTTGGTGCGTTCGACTACCTCGCGGCGTGGCGTCGAGGTGTTCGCGGCAGCGTTCGAGTGGGCTGGGCTGCCGGGCGCGCGGATGTTTCGGCGCGATGAATCGGGTGATCCTGGCCTAGGCGGTGTCGGACAGGTCGGAGTCGTAGTGCCAGCGTCGCGGGCGTGGTGGGTTCGGGTTACACGAGGGGTCAATGCACTTCACGTGGTCGGACACATCGCTGCTGGTCAGGGTTGTGTCGGTGTGCTATGCGATGCTCACGGGCAATGTCTCGACACACCACATTCCGGTTCTGTCTCGACCCCACCGACCTCACGCTGGCTGACCGCGTGTTCACCTGCCCCTGTGGACATTGCATGGATCGCGACTGCAACGCTGCGATGAATCTGGCCCGATGGGGCAAGACACATCACGAAACCTCACCAGATCCCCGGACCCCCAAGCAACGGGGCCGGGCCACCAACGCCGGCCGACGGGACGGCGCTGATCAGCACCCCACGTGTGCTGGTGAAACCAGCCCGAAAGACGCGGGAACTGACGTTCACACCGCGCCAGCGGCCTGAACCGACGACGCCCGAGAAGGGCGGTGCCGAACACTCACCCGAGCTGTTCGACACGCTTTAACCCAGAAGTGCGTCGACGAACGCGGCGGGCTCGAACGGCGCCAGGTCGTCAGGACCCTCGCCGAGCCCGACCAGCTTGACGGGCACGCCGAGCTCCTGCTGAACCCGAAAAACGATCCCGCCCTTGGCAGTTCCGTCCAGCTTGGTGAGCACCACGCCGGTGATGTCGACGACGTCGGCAAACACCCTGGCCTGGGGCAGCCCGTTCTGACCGATGGTGGCGTCCAGCACCAGCAGCACCTCGTCGACCTCCGCGCGCTTGCTGACCACGCGTTTGACCTTGCCGAGTTCGTCCATCAGGCCGGTCTTGGTGTGCAGTCGGCCCGCGGTGTCGATGACGACCACATCGGCCCCGCATTCGATGCCCCTGTCGACGGCGTCGAACGCCACCGACGCCGGGTCGGCCCCCTCGGCACCGCGCACCACCTCGGCGCCCACCCGGGCCGCCCAGCTCTGCAACTGGTCGGCCGCGGCGGCCCGGAAGGTGTCGGCCGCACCGAGCACCACGCGGCGACCGTCGGCGACGAGCACACGGGCAAGCTTGCCGACGGTGGTGGTCTTGCCGGTTCCGTTGACCCCGACCACCAGCAGTACCGACGGCTTGTTCTCGTGCGGCAGCGCCTTGATCGAGCGATCCAGGCCGGGCTGCAACGCGGAGATCAGCACCGCACGCAGCACTGCGCGGGCGTCCGCCTCGGTGCGCACGTTGTTGCTCGCCATCTCCGACCGCAGCGCGGCGACCACCGATTCGGTGACGACCGGGCCGAGATCGGCGATCAACAGCGTGTCCTCGACCGACTGCCACGACTCCTCGTCGAGGTCTCCGCCGCCGAGCAGGCCGAGCATGCTGCGCCCGAGGGTGTTCTGCGACTTGGCCAGCCTGCCGCGCAGGCGCTCCAGCCTTCCGTCGGCAGGCGCGATGGACTCGACGTCGGGTACCGCGATCTCCGGTGGGGCTGCAACGGGCGGCTCGGGAAGCCGAACGTCGGAGATCGTCCGCTTGGGTGCGTCGCGCGGGATGGTGGCGTCGTCCCCGACCGCGGGTAGACCGCTGGTGTCAATGCGCTCCACGGGTGGGGCAGGCGGCTCCCGTCCCTGCACGGGCGGTACGACGGGTTCCCGCGTCTCCGTCGATTGGCTGAACGTGATGCCCGACGACGCCGCGTACCCACCGGACCGGTCCACCGGGGTGGCCTCGTCCGGCCTCGACAGGCTGACTTGCCGCCGCCGGTAGCGCACCAGCCCGAGGACCAGCGCGGCTACGACGAGGACAGCGACGACCGCCAGTGCGATCCACAAACCTTGTGACACCGCGACATTGTCTCAGGGTGGGAGGGCGGTGATTACCAGCGGCTCAGGTCGCGTCGTGCCTACCAGCTAGGACTTACCCGCCGTGACCAGTTCTTGACCCCGCATCCTTTGCGAGATCACCGTGGTGATGCCGTCGTCGCGCATGGTCACGCCGTACAGCGCGTCGGCGATCTCCATCGTCGGCTTCTGGTGCGTGATCACGATCAGCTGGGAAACTTCGCGCAGCTGCTCGAACAGGCTGATCAGGCGTCGCAGGTTGACGTCGTCGAGTGCCGCCTCGACCTCGTCCATGACGTAGAACGGCGATGGGCGGGCCCGGAAGATCGCCACCAGCATCGCCACGGCGGTCAGCGACTTCTCGCCACCGGACAGCAGCGAGAGCCGCTTGATCTTCTTGCCAGGCGGGCGGGCCTCCACCTCGATGCCGGTGGTGAGCATGTCGTCGGGGTTGGTGAGCAGCAACCGGCCCTCGCCGCCGGGGAACAGCGTCGAGAACACCTGGGTGAACTCGCGCTCCACGTCGGCGTACGCCTCGGCGAACACCTGTAGGATGCGGTCGTCGACGTCGGCGATCACCTCGAGCAGGTCCTTGCGCGCGGCCTTCACGTCCTCGAGTTGGGTGGACAGGAAGTTGTAGCGCTCCTCCAACGCGGCGAACTCCTCGAGGGCCAGCGGGTTGACCCGGCCCAATTCGGCGAGTTCGCGTTCTGCCTTCTTGGCGCGCCGTTCCTGGGTGGGCCGGTCGAACGGCAGCGGGGCGGGCGCGGTGACCTGCTCGCCACGCTCCTTGGCCTGTTCGTACTCGGTCATCTCCAACTCGGTCGGCGGCAACGACACGTCGGGCCCGTACTCGGCGATGAGGTCGGCGACGGCCATGCCGAATTGTTCGAGGGCCTGCTGCTCGAGCTGCTCGATGCGAAGCGCCGCTTGGGCTTTGGCGACTTCGTCGCGATGCAGTGCGTCGGTGAGTGCGGCGATCCTCGTCCCGAGCTCGTTGACCTCGGCACGCGCCTTGGTGAGCGACTCGGCCCGGTGGGAACGTTCGACGGCCAGCTGGTCGCGGTTGCGCTCGGCCACCGCGACGGTGGCGGCGAGCCTCGCTGCCACCAGGCGTCCCGATTCGGCCACCGCCACCGCCACCGTCGCGGCGTGCTGGCGGGCGTCGCGCGCCCGTTGCGCGCGCATCCTGGACTCCCGCTCGGCCGTGGCAGCCCGGCGCAGCGAATCCGCCCGGCCGCGAACGGCATTCGCACGTTCTTCCGCGGTGCGCACGGAGAGCCTGGCCTCCACCTCGGCGGCGCGAGCGGCCTCCGCGGCGGTCGTCGACTCAAGGCGATCGACCGGCTCGGCCTCCATCGTGGGTGCCTGCTGCGCATTGTGCAGGCGGGTCTCCAGCTCGGTCAGCTCCTCGACGGTGCGCACCCGGCCCGTCTCGAGCTCGTCGCGCTGCTGGATCAGTCGCTGCCATTCGTCGTCGCAGACCCGGGCGTCCTGCCCGAGCCTGCCCAGCTGCTCGTAGATCGACGAGATCGCTGCGTCGGATTCATTGAGCGCGGCCAGCGCCTGCTCGGCGGCGTCCTGCCGCGACGACTGCTCGGCAAGCGCGCCCGACAACGCCGCCAACAGCTCGCGGGTCTGCCGTTCGGAGGACTCGAGTTCGACGCGGGCCTTCTCGATCTCCGACGCGATCTCCAGGGTGCTCGGCTTGCGGTCGGATCCGCCGTTAACCCATCCCGCACCGACGATGTCGCCGTCCGTCGTCACGGCGCGAAGTTGCGGCCGCGCCGCCACCAGGTCGAGCGCCGCGCCCAGGTGATCGACGACCGCCACCCTGGCCAGCAGTGCGGTGAACGCGCCACGCAGCCGCGGCGGGGCGTCGACGAGTTCGAGGGCCCACTGCGCACCGTCCGGCAGCGGACCCCCCGTGTCACCATGCGGGGCGGCGTCGTCGGGCCAGTCGCCGAGCACGATCGCCGCGCGTCCGCCGTCGCGTTCCTTGAGTGCGGCGACCGCCAAGCGGGCGGCGCCGAAGTCATCGGCGGCGAGTGCGTCGGCGGCCGTGCCCAGCACCGCGGCCACCGCGATCTCGTAACCGGGGCGGACCCGGACCATCTTGGCAACGGAGCCGAAAAGTCCTGCGCCAGTGTGGTTCTTCTGCAGCCAGGCAGCGCCGTCCTTGCGGTCAAGGCCGACCGACAACGCGTCGATGCGCGCCCGAAGCGACGCCACCTGTCGTTCGGCGCCGCGCTCGGCCGCCTGCAGTTCGGCCACCCGTTCGTCGGCCAGCCGCAGGGCGGTGACGGTGCGGTCGTGGTGATCGTCGAGGCCGACCTCGCCTGCGTCGAGCTCGCCGACGCGCGCCTGCACGGTCTCGAATTCGGCCTTCGTCACCTGCGCGCGGTTCGCGGCGTCCTCGATGGCCACCGACAGCCGCGCGACGCCTTCGTCGATCGACTCGACGCGGGTGCGCATGGTGTCGACCTGGCCTGCGAGTCGGGCCAGTCCCTCTCGGCGGTCCGCCTCGGCGCGGGCCGCGGCCATGCGCGAGCGTTCCGCTTCTGCCGCAACGTTTTCGCGCTCGGTCAACTCGGCGCGTGCGGCCTCCAGCCGTTCCCTGGACTGGTTGAGTTCGGCCAGCAGTTCCTGCTCGCGCGCCGCGACCTCGTCGGCCTCCGCATCCAGCGCGTCCGGGTCGGGGCCAGAGGACGCCTCGATGCCGATCTCGAGGTGTTGGGCACGCTCGCTGGCGATGCGCACCGTCGCGCTGACCCGTTCGGCCAGCGCCGACAGCCGGAACCACGTCTGCTGCGCCGACTCGGCCCGCCCGGTGAGCCCCGACACCGCCGTCTCGTGACCTGTCAGTTCGAAGGTCGCCTCGTCCAGACGGGTGGCGAGTTCGTCGTGCTCGCGGCGCAGCGTCGTCTCGGCCTGGTTGGTGTCGTCGAACTCGGCCTGGCGATTGACCAGGTCATCGGCGGCCAGTCGCAGCCGGGCGTCGCGCAGATCGGCCTGGATGGTCTGGGCGCGCCGGGCCATCTCGGCCTGCCTGCCCAGCGGCTTCAGCTGGCGGCGCAGCTCGGTGGTGAGGTCGGTGAGGCGCGCGAGGTTGGCCGACATCGAGTCGAGCTTGCGGACCGCCTTCTCCTTGCGCTTGCGGTGCTTGAGCACGCCTGCGGCTTCCTCGATGAACGCCCGGCGGTCCTCGGGGCGGGATTCGAGGATCTCGGACAACTTGCCCTGGCCCACGATGACGTGCATCTCACGGCCGATGCCGGAATCGCTCAGCAGCTCCTGCACGTCCATCAATCGGCAACTGCTGCCGTTGATTTCGTACTCGCTGGCGCCGTCGCGGAACATCCGCCGCGTGATCGACACCTCGGAGTACTCGATCGGCAGGGCGTTGTCGGAGTTGTCGATCGTGACGGTCACCTCGGCGCGGCCCAGCGGCGCGCGGGACGACGTGCCGGCGAAGATGACGTCCTCCATCTTGCCGCCGCGCAACGTCTTGGCGCCCTGCTCGCCCATCACCCACGTCAACGCGTCGACCACATTGGACTTGCCCGATCCGTTGGGTCCGACGACGCACGTGATGCCCGGTTCGAAGCGCAGAGTCGTCGGCGAGGCGAAGGACTTGAAGCCCTTCAGCGTCAGACTCTTAAGGTGCACGACGTGCCACACTACCGCCGCGTCGGGCTATCTCTCGCCGAAGCCGACGAACGGCTCACCGGTGTCGGCCCAGTCCGCTACCACGGTGTCCACCATGCCTGGCGTTTCACCGCTCCGTAGCAGGTCAAGCAGTTGCTCGCAGGCCGATCGCGGACCCTGCGCGACGACGTGGACACGCCCATCCGGTTTGTTGGCGGCGAACCCCGTCAGCCCCAGTTCGAGCGCCCGGGACCTGGTCCACCACCGGAAACCGACACCCTGGACGTAGCCGTGCACCCAGGCGGTCAGCCGGACCTCGGGAGGCTCAGGACTAGGCCTCTCAAGATTGGGCACTGTCGGTCACTTCGAACGTGACCTCGGTGCCCGACTTCAGCGTCCGTCCCACGGTGCACACCTTGTCGATGGACCGTTCGACCACGGTCTTCAGCTTCTTCACCTCGTCGTCGGTCAGCCCCGACAGGTCGACGACGAGGTTCTCCTCGATCAGGGGATAGCGCTCCTGGTCGCGGTCGGCGGGGCCGGACACCTTGATGGTCGTCTGGTAGTCGTCGCCGAGCCGGCTGCGCAGCGGATGATCGCTGCTCATCCCGCTGCAGGCGGCCAGCGCGATCTTGAGCAGCTCACCGGGGGTGAAGACGCCCTCGACGTCCTCCGACCCGACGAGCACCTCCGCGCCCCGCGAGCTGCGACCGGTGTAGCGGCGCACACCCGTGCGTTCGACCCAGAGATCCGTCATGACTCACCTTTCTGTCGCGAGCCGGTGCGTTGACATCAACGTCGTGGCCGCGGCTGGCATTTCGGGCAGTAGTACGAGGAGCGGTTCATGAACTTCTCCCGTCGCATCACCGCACCGCAGCGCCCGCACGGCTCACCCTCGCGGCCGTAGGCGTCCAGCGAGCGGTCGAAGTAGCCGGACTCGCCGTTGACGTTGACGTACAGCGAGTCGAACGACGTGCCGCCCTGCCCCAGCGCGTCGCGCATGACGTCGCCCGCATTGTCCAGGAGTGCGCCCAGCGTGGGCCGCGACAACGTATCGGCCAGCCGTGCGCCGTTGACCTTGGCCCGCCACAGCGCCTCGTCGGCGTAGATGTTGCCGATACCCGACACCACGGTCTGGTCGAGCAGTTGGCGCTTGATCTCGGAGTGCTTGCGCCGCAACACCTTCACCACCGCGTCGCGGTCGAACAACGGGTCAAGGGGGTCACGGGCGATGTGGGCGACCGGCTCGGGCACCTCGGCCCCGTCGACTGTGACCAGATCGGCCAGCATCCAGCCGCCGAACGTACGTTGGTCGACGAAGCTCAGCGCGGTGCCGTCGTCGAGCAACGTCGCGATGCGCAGGTGCTCGGTCTTCGCGACCTCCCCAAGCAGCATCTGCCCACTCATGCCGAGATGGACCACCAGGGCGTCGCCGCCATCGAGGGTCAGCCAGAGGAACTTCCCGCGCCGACCGGTGCCGGTGATCGTCGACCCCAGCAGTCGTGCGGTGAGATCGGCGGGGCCGGCCTCGTGTCTGCGGACCGCGCGGGGATGGTTCACCCGCACCGCGGTGATGCTGTGGCCCGTGACGTGCGCTTCCAGTCCGCGCCGGACGACCTCGACCTCGGGCAGTTCAGGCATCCGGGGCCGGCGTCGCTTCCAGCGCGGCGTACGCCGCGGCGGCCGCCTGCTGTTCGGCCTCCTTCTTGGTCCGGCCGCCACCTTCTCCGTAGTTGGCGCCGTTCACTACGGCCCTGGCGGTGAAGTACTTGTCGTGCTCGGGGCCGGTCGAGGTCAGGATGTACGACGGCACGCCTATCCGACGCGCCGCCGCGAGCTCCTGCAGGCTGGTCTTCCAGTCCAGGCCGGCGCCGAGATTGGCTGCGGTCTCCAGCAATTCGCCGAACAGCCGGAGGATGACGTCACGGGCCACCCCGTGTCCGTGTTCGGTGTACGTCGCGCCGAGCAACGACTCCAGGCCGTCGGCCAGAAGGTTGGCCTTCTGCGATCCGCCACTGGCCAGCTCGCCGCGGCCCAACAGTAGATACGAACCAAGGCCGTCGTCGGTGAGCTCCCTGGCGATCTGCGCGAGCGCCTGGGTGTTGACGACGGCGGACTTGAGCTTGGCCAGTTCGCCCTCGGTGCGGTCCGGGTACTTGGTGAAGATCTCCGCGGTGATGACCAGCCCGAGCACGGCGTCGCCGAGGAACTCGAGCCGCTCGTTGGTGGGCAGGCCGCCATTCTCGTAGGCGAAGCTGCGGTGCGTCAGCGCCATGGTGAGCAGCCCATCGGACAGCTCCACGCCAAGCGCCTGCAGCAGCGGCGTCCGGTCGACCGTCACGCAGGCCCTCCGGACTTCTCCGGCTCCTCGCTATTCGGTTCGGATGTCGGCTCGGCGGTCGGCTTGGAGGGAAACACAGTGGCCAGCTTCGCCCAACGCGGGTCGATCAGGTCGTGGTGATGACCTGGTTCGGCGTCGGCCAGCCGCACGCCGCACTGCTGGCACAGGCCGGCACAGTCCTCTTCGCACAGCGGGGAGAACGGCAGCACCAGGCCGATCGCATCGATGATCGGCTGCTCCAAGTCGATGGCGTCGCCGACGACGTGACCGACCTCGTCCTCCTCGGTGGTGGCCTCGGTGGCGCTGTCCGGGTAGGCGAACAACTCGGTGAGGTCGATCTCCACGTCACCGGTGATCGGGGTGAGGCAGCGCGCGCACTCCCCCGTGGTGGGTGCGGCGACGGTCCCGGTGACCAGCACGCCCTCCGACACCGACTCCAACCGCAGGTCGAGCTCGATGGGTGCGCCTTGCGCGATGCCGAGCAGTGCGATGCCGATGCGCGCCGGTGCCGTCACGGTCTCGGTGAGCTCCACCATCGAACCCGGCCGACGGCCGAGCCGGGAGACGTCGATCACGAACGGAGAGTGCGAATCGCGACGTCTGCGATGCCCCGACTTCCCTGCCATGACGTGCAATCCTACGGCGGCGCTCCTGGACGTAGGACCGGGCGTGAGGTCAGCGTTGGGCGTAGTCGTGCGTGCCCGCCGCAGTACGCAGCTGATGGCGACCGCGGCCGACCGAGCGCAGGGTGCCGTTCAGGTACTCCTCGAACTCGGCGAGCTTGCTGTCGACGTAGATGTCGCACTCCCCGCGCAGCCGGTCCGCCTCGGCGTGGGCGGTGTCGACGAGCCGGGTTGCCTCGTTCGTCGCGGTCTGAACGATCTCGGTCTGCGACACCAGGCGCTGCTGCTCCTTGATGCCCTCCTGTACGGCCTTCTCGTAGGACAGGTTGCCGTTCTCGATCAGCCGGTCGGCCTCGGACTTCGCGCGCCCGGTGCTGGCCTCGTACTCCCGCTTGGCGGCGGCCGCGATGCGGTTGGCCTCGTCGCGGGCCTCGGCGACCATGCGCTCGCTGTGCTGACGCGCCTCCGCGACCATTCGGTCGGCCTGACCCTTCGCGTCGGCCAGCAGGCGGTCGGCGTCACTGCGGGAATGGTTGATCAGTGAGTCGGCCTCGGCGGTTGCCGTCGAGACCATCGAGTCGGCGTGCTCCTTGGCGTCGCGCAACATCGCGTCACGGGCGTCGAGCACGTCCTGGGCGTCGTCCAGCTCCCCCGGAATGGCGTCCTTGATGTCGTCGAGCAGCTCGAGGACGTCACCGCGGGGCACCATGCAGCCTGCTGTCATTGGGACGCCGCGGGCTTCTTCCACGATCGCGCCGAGCTCGTCGAGCGCTTCGAATACTCGGTACACGGCAAGATCCTCCAGCACTAGTTGATGGTTACTAGTGTGCCTGGTGTTACGCCTGTGACTCGGTTTGCCGCGCCGGTGTGTCGCGGTGGCGATTTTCGGCCGGTTTGACCTCCGGGGATGCACGGAGGCTGCCCGGGGACCGTGTTGGCGAGTGCCGACCACTCGAACTCCCGCTGATTGCCCGGTGGCACCTCGTGGTCCATCACCCAATCGTCGGCCGCCTGGAAAGCCATTGAATTGCCGCAGGCAGAGAAAATCATCGCCGCCACGAGCTCGGGTAGCCTATGTCGTTCAGAATCAGTGAGTAGTCGGTTTCTCATGTCATTTGAGGCATTTACCCTGCTCGGATTCTCTACGAGGTTGGAGTTGGCCGAAGGGACGCCGTTGTCGAACCCGAGCCGCCAGGCGCCGAACCAGCGCCGGCGCCGGCGCCCGCGAGCCCGACTCAACCGCAGTCGACCAATCCCCGGCCGAGGCGGCCTCGAACACGAAGTCAGGATCGCGACTCGCAACGGCCGATGGGCGTTGATTGCCGCATTGTGTGCGGCCATCGTTCCCGGCGCCGTGTCGGCCGGATGCGCGATCTACGTGAACACGAATCAGACCATCGGCGCAGACAGACAGAAGGCATACCGTGTAGCGACTACCTTGGCCAAGTCGGTGTTCTGAAGGGGGGCTATTCGCTTCCAACAGCACAGATCGTGACGCCCTCAAATCGGTTCTCAACGAAGCGGCGACCCGAGGAGGAAAGGCGCTATCCAGCTCACTTGGCGTGCTGCTGGCGGGAAGCCCGAAAATGTCAGAAATCATCCCGCAATTCGCAACGCTTGTAGGCGGGTTCTCCGGTCAATACATGACCCCATTCACACTTCGATATCTCACGCCGGGAGGGCCTGGCGAAAAGGACGACGCAGGATTGCTGCGCGACGAAGCATCGATGTCAGCCGAGATCGACAAGCTCATCGAAGAGGCGGGCACGGTCTACACCGAAGTGCTCGATCAAGCGCGAATCGACCTCGGCTTCAGCTGACGGCCCCGACGACCAAACGCGGCGGAATCAGCGGCCGAGTTTGGCGTTCAGCCTCCGGTTGACCGGCGCGGGCAGCAGTCCGGAGACGTCGCCGCCGAGGCTGGCGACCTCCTTGGCGAGCGAGGACGACACGAAGGAGTAGCACGGGCTGGTCGCGACGAAGAAGGTATCCACGCCGGCGACGTGCTTGTTCATCTGCGCCATCTGCAGCTCGTACTCGAAATCCTGGCCAGTGCGCAGGCCCTTGACGATGGCGGTCAGACCGCGGGACTTGACGAAGTCGACCACCAGCCCCGATCCGGATTCGACGCGGAGATTCGGCAGGTGCGCGCATGCCTCCTCGATCATGGCGATGCGCTCGTCGGCGGTGAACATCCCGGCCTTGTTGGGATTGACCAGCACGGCCACCACGACCTCGTCGAACTGGGCGGCCGCGCGTTCGAAGACGTCGACGTGGCCGAGGGTCACCGGATCGAACGATCCCGGGCATACGGCGCCGCTCATGGTGCAGCAGGCTACGCGATCTCGCCGGGCTTAGGTGCGCTCACCGCTGCTCAGCGTGGCGCTTCCGCCCAATCTCGGCTGTCGCCGCTTCCGCCTAATCTCGGCTGTCGCCGAAGTAGCCGAACTCGAGCCGGGTGTCGCCGTAGCGGCGGTCCCGCCCCGGCGTCCAGCCCTCGGGCCACGTCAGCGCCGGGCCGGAGGCGGCGCGTTCGATCACCGCAATCGCGCCTGGCGCCACCCAGCCGCGGTCGACGAGCGCCGCCAGCACGGCCTTGACGTCGGCGGCGGGCACCTCGTACGGCGGATCGGCGAAGATCAGGTCGGCGGGCCGGTCCGTGCCGCCGGCCAGCACCGCGGCGACCGTCGCCGAGCGCACCGTGGCACCCGTGATGCCCAGCGTGGCCAGGTTCTGCGTGATGACGGCGGCGGCGCGCCGGTCGGACTCCACGAACGTCGCCGACGCCGCGCCCCGCGACAGCGCTTCGATGCCGAGCGCACCCGATCCGGCATAGAGGTCGAGCACGGTGGTCCCGGCCAGCTCGATGCGCGCGTCGAGCACGTTGAACACCGACTCCCGTACCCGGTCGGTGGTGGGACGGGTGCCTGGGCCGCCCCGACCTCCGGAGTTGCTCTGCGGCACCGTGATTCGGCGACCGCCGAACTGGCCACCGATGATCCGGGTCAGCTGACAACCACCAGCAGGTCACCGCCCTCGACCTGAGCGGTGGCCGACACGGCCACCCGCTCGACGGTGCCCGCCTTGGGTGCGGTGATGGCCGCCTCCATCTTCATGGCCTCGATGGTGGCGATGGTCTGGCCCGCGGTCACTTGATCGTCCACGGCGACGTTGACGGTGACGACGCCCGCGAACGGCGCGGCGACGTGGTCGGGGTTGGTCCGGTCGGCCTTCTCCGCGGCGGGGACGTCGGACGCGACGCTGAGATCGCGCACCACGACCGGCCGGAGTTGACCGTTGATGATGCACATCACGGTGCGCATGCCGCGTTCGTCGGCGTCGGAGATTGCCTCCAGCCCGATGATGAGCTCGACGCCGCGGTCGATCTGGATGCGGTGTTCGTCACCGTGGCGCAACCCGTAGAAGAACTGGTTGGCACTCAGCCGCGACGTGTCACCGTAGATCTCGCGATGGGCCTCGAATTCCTTTGTCGGGCCGGGGAACAGCAGCCGGTTGAGGGTCGCCTGGCGGTCGTGGCCTGGCGTTGCCAGCGCTGCCTCGTCCTTCGCTGTGAGTGCCTCGGCCGGTTTGGCAGGTGCACGTCCGGCCAGCGCCTTGGTCCGCAGCGGTTCGGGCCAGCCACCCGGCGGATCACCCAATTCGCCGCGCAGGAACCCGATCACGGAGTCCGGGATGTCGTAACGCGCGGGGTCCGAGGCGAATTCGTCGGCGGTCGCCCCCGCACCGACGAGGGCCAGCGCGAGATCACCGACGACCTTCGACGACGGCGTGACCTTCACCAGGTGCCCGAGCACGCGGTCGGCCGCGGCGTAGGCCTCCTCGATCTGTTCGAACCTGTCACCGAAGCCGAGCGCGATCGCCTGCTGACGCAGGTTGGACAGCTGGCCGCCGGGAATCTCGTGTTCGTACACCCTGCCGGTCGGCGCGGGCATGGCGGATGCCCCAACATCAAAGGGCGCGTAGACCCTTCGCAGTGCCTCCCAGTACGGCTCGAGATCGCAGATGGCACGCAGCGAGAGCCCGGTGTCGTACCTGGTGTGCGCCGCCGCGGCGACGATCGAGCTCAACGCCGGCTGGCTGGTGGTCCCGGCCAGTGGTGCGGCGGCGCCGTCGACGGCGCTGGCACCCGCCTGCCACGCAGCCGTGTACGTGGCCAGCTGCCCACCGGGCGTGTCGTGGGTGTGCACGTGCACCGGCAGGTCGAACCTGCTGCGCAACGCGGAGACCAAGGTGGTGGCCGCGGGCGCGCGCAACAGCCCGGCCATGTCCTTGATCGCCAGCACGTGGGCGCCGGCGTCGACGATCTGCTCGGCGAGCTTGAGGTAGTAGTCCAGGGTGTACAGCGTCTCGCCGGGGTCGGACAGGTCGCCGGTGTAGCTCATCGCGACTTCTGCTACCGCAGAGCCGGTTTCACGCACGGCGTCGATCGCGGGCCGCATCGACTCGACGTTGTTGAGCGCGTCGAAGATCCGGTAGACGTCGATGCCCGTCGCGGTGGCCTCCTCGACGAACGCCGAGGTGACCACCTCCGGGTACGGGGTGTAACCGACGGTGTTGCGGCCCCGCAGCAGCATCTGCAGGCAGATGTTGGGCACCGCTTCCCGCAGCGCTGCCAGCCGTTCCCACGGATCTTCCTTCAGAAACCGCAGGGCCACATCGTAAGTCGCGCCTCCCCAGCATTCGATCGACAACAGCTGCGGTGTCATCCTGGCGATGTACGGCGCGATCAGCACTAGCCCGGTGGTGCGCACGCGGGTGGCGAGCAGCGACTGGTGCGCGTCCCGGAACGTGGTGTCGGTGATGCCCACCGCGGGCGAGTCCCGCAGCCACGCCGCGAAGCCCTCGGGCCCAAGCTCGATCAGCCGCTGCCTGCTACCCGGTGGCGGCGTCGAGGAGTCGTCCACGTCGGGCAGCTTGTCCTGCGGGTACACCCGCTGACTGCCTCCGTAGGGCGTGTTGACGGTGACCTCGGCGAGGTAGTTGAGGATCTTGGTGCCCCGGTCGGCGGGAATGTGCGCGGTGAGTAGATGCGGCCGCTCTTCGATGAACGACGTGGTGACCCGGCCCGCCCGGAAGTCGGGATCGTCGACCACCGCCTGCAGGAACGGGATGTTGGTCGACACCCCGCGGACCCGGAACTCCGCCAACCCGCGCTTGGCGCGTGTCACCGCCGTGGAGAAGTCGCGGCCCCGGCACGTCAGCTTCACCAGCATCGAGTCGAAGTGCGCGCTGATCTCGGCCCCCAGGTGGGTGCCGCCATCGAGCCGAATTCCCGCGCCGCCGGGCGAGCGGTAGCCGGTGATCCGGCCTGTGTCGGGCCGGAAGCCGTTGCCGGGGTCCTCGGTGGTGATGCGGCACTGCATGGCCGCGCCGCGCACCTGCACCGAGTCTTGACTCAACCCGAGGTCGGCGAGCGTCTCCCCGGCCGCGATCCGCAGCTGGCTGGCCACCAGGTCGACGTCGGTGATCTCCTCGGTGACGGTGTGCTCGACCTGGATGCGGGGGTTCATCTCGATGAACACGTGGTCGCCGCGCTCGTCGAGCAGGAATTCCACGGTGCCCGCGCAGCTGTAGCCGATCTGCCGAGCGAATGCCACGGCGTCGGCGCAGATCCTCGTGCGCAGCTCGCCGGGCAGATTCGGCGCTGGCGCCAGCTCGATCACCTTCTGGTGGCGGCGCTGCACGCTGCAGTCCCGCTCGAACAGGTGGATGACGTTGCCCTGACCGTCGGCCAGGATCTGCACCTCGATGTGACGCGGGTTCAACACGGCCTGTTCGAGGTAGACCGTCGGATCGCCGAACGCCGACTCCGCCTCACGGCTGGCGGCTTCGATCGCCTCGGCCAGCGCCGCGGGCTCGACCACCCGCCGCATGCCCCGCCCGCCGCCGCCGGACACCGCCTTGACGAACAACGGGAACTGCATGTCTGCCGCGGCACCGACGAGCTCGTCCACCGACGCCGACGGCGCCGACGACGCCAGCACCGGCAGGCCCGCCTCCTGCGCCGCGGCGATCGCACGGGCCTTGTTGCCCGTCAGCTCGAGCACGTGCGCGCTTGGACCGACGAACGTGATGCCCGCATCGGCACACGCAGCGGCCAATTCCGGGTTCTCCGAAAGGAATCCGTAACCCGGATACACGGCGTCGGCACCTGCGTGCTTGGCGACGCGGATGATCTCTTCGACCGACAGGTAGGCACGGACCGGATGGCCCATCTCACCGATCTGGTAGGACTCGTCGGCCTTCAGCCGATGCGGCGAATTGCGATCCTCGTACGGGTAGACCGCAACCGTCGCGATGCCCATCTCGTAGGCGGCGCGGAAGGCACGGATCGCGATCTCACCGCGATTGGCCACCAGGAGTTTGGAGATCACGCGCTACTCTAACCTCCCCCTGACGGCTATTAAATGAGCGTCGACCAGTAATCCCAGAAGCGGGCCAGAATCAGCAGAATCAGCGCGGTGAACCACAGCGTGACGAGCGACCAGCGCCACTGATGAATCGACCGCGCCACCGCGTTGCCCGCCTGTCTGCCATCCGTGGGCGCCAAGGCGATCGACGCCACCACCACCAGAAGCGGAATGGTGACGGCCCACACCACCATGCAGTACGGGCACAGCGCGCCGATGGTGTACAGGCTCTGGTAGATCAGCCAATGAATGAAGACCACGCCCAGCGTCGTGCCTACCGCAAGTCCAGCCCAATACCACCGCGGCAGTGGCACTTTCGTGACCGCCAGCACACCGCTGACAATCACCACGGAGAACGCCACGATGCCGATCAGCGGGTTGGGAAAGCCGAACGCCGCGGCCTGCGGTGTGACCATCACCGATCCGCAGGACAGCACCGGGTTGATGCTGCAGGACGGCACGTAAGCCGGGTTCTCGAGCAGCTTGATCTTCTCGATGGTCAAGGTGACGGCCGCGGCGAGACCAACGACACCGGCGATGAGCACCCAGAGCGCGCTCGCCGTGGATACGCCGCCCGCGGGCCGGCCGGCTGACGGGTCGGTCGACGGCTCCGAACTCTCCGCGGTGACTGTCATGGCGTCGGTTTGCCGGGTGCGGCGGGGGCGGCCGCGGGAGGTTCGGCCGGCACCAAGGGTTGTGCCGGGGCGGCCGCGGGCGGTGCGCCGGGTGCGGCCGGGGCGGGTGCGCCGGGTGCGGCCGGTGCGCCACCGGGTGGCGTCGGGGCGGGTGCGGCCGGCGCCGGCGTCAGACCCGGCAGGTCACCGACGATCTCCTTGATCTTGGCGACCAATGCCTCGGGCGTGGAGTACTGGTAGTCCTCACCGTTGATCCGCACGGTCGGGGTGGCGTTGACGTTGGTTGCCTTGGCGAGGCCGTCGACCATCTCGACGTAGCGGCTGCCGTTGATGCAGTCGGGCACCTTGCCCGCGACGCCTGCCTGACGCGCGGTCTCGACCAACTGCGTGTTGGTGGGGAACACCGAACCGGTCTCGCTGGGCTGCTGGGCGTACAGCGCTGAGTGGAACCGTCGGAACGCCTGCTTGTCCGGGGTCGTGTCTTCGTCGGCCACGCAGTACGCCGCCGAGCCGGCCCGCGACGAGTAGTTCTGGTTGGCCGGTCGATCCAGGATCGCGACCATGTAGTAGTCGGCGGCGATCGCGCCGCTCTCGATCAGCTGGTTGATCGTGGGGCCGAATTGCTGCTCGAAACGTCCGCACACCGGGCAGAGGAAGTCCTCGTAGAGGGACAGCACGGCCTTCGGCTCCGTGGTGCCCTCCTTGGTGATCAGTTTGCTCGACGCCACGCGGATCGACTTCGCCTCGCCTCCTGACGGCTTCTTGCTGCCCGACGTCACGATGTAGCCGAACAGCGCCACGGCGACGACCACGACGACCGCCGTGAGGCCGATCCGGATGAAGAGGCTGCGCCTGCGGTCGGCGGCCTTCAGGTCGTAGCTGGCGTTCTTCTTGGGTTTCGTGGCCACGGGGACAAGGGTACCGGCGCGGTCCGAGGCTTCTCAGCCGCGGCTTAGGTGAGCCTTCAGCGCCGACACCATGTCGGCAGTCGCGGTGGCGCTGCCGCCGCCGAGTGGGAAGAAGTTCGCGAAACCGTGGATGAGTGATGGGTAGTGCCGATGGTCGACCGGTACCCCTGCCGCGGCAAGGGCGGCGGCATACTGATTGCCCTCGTCACGCAGCGGATCAAAACCGCCGGTCAGGAGCAACGCGGGCGGGAGACCCGAAAAGTCGTCGGCGAGCAGTGGCGCGACCCGCGGGTCCGCCCCGTCGATCGGTGCGCCCTTTAGGTATTGGGCGCGGAACCAGTCCATGTCCTTCTTGGTCAGGAAGTAACCGTCGGCGAACAACGTCTTCGACCGGGTGTCGGCGCTCAAGTCGGTGACGGGGTAGATCAGTAGCTGCAGCGCGGGCAGTTGCACACCGTCTGCGCGGGCCTGCTGCGCCACCACGGCGGCGAGGTTGCCGCCGGCACTGTCGCCACCCACGGCCACCCGCGCCGGGTCGGCGCCGAGCTCGGCCGCGTGCTCCAGCGCCCATCGGTACGCGGCGTAGCAGTCCTCCACTGCGGCAGGCGCCTTGTGCTCCGGTGCGAGCCGGTAGTCGATGGACAGCACGTGCACGCCCGCGTCGCGGCAGATCAGTCGACACAGGCCGTCGTGGGTGTCGATGTCGCCGATCACGAAGCCGCCACCGTGGAAGAAGACGAGCAGCGGCTCGCTGCCGACCGTGTTGACCGGGACGTAGTGCCGCGCGCGGATCGCGCCTGCGGGTCCGGGTAGCGAGGTGTCGGTCACCCCGACCGCGACGTCCGCGTCGACCATGGCGGCCAGCTTCCGTAACTGCGTGCGCGCCTCCGAAACGTCCCAGCTGGCGACCAACCCGTCGAGGCCGGCGGACCGTTGCGCGGCCAGCAGGAGCTGCAGCGTGGCGTCCAGGGTGTTGCCGTCGATCGTGACGGGTCTGCGGGCGGTCAGGAGCCGCTTGACCGTCTTGGGGATCTTCGGCAGCGTGCGCAGCACGACACGGCTGGCGGCGTTGACCGCGGCCATGCGGACCGGACTGGGTCGACCCTTCCCCGGCTGCGGCATCGGTAGCGGCGATCCGGTGTGCGCAGTCTCGGCTGGCAGACTCTTCGTCATGGCTAGTCCTTCACATCCCTCGGTTCCACTGAACGACGGCAATTCGATACCCACCATCGGGCTAGGTGTTTGGCAGACGCCTCCCGACGACACCGAACGGGCCGTTGGTGCGGCGCTGGCGGCGGGCTACCGGCACGTCGACACCGCCGCAGCGTACGGCAACGAGGCCGAGGTCGGAAGGGCCCTGACCAGCGCAGCCGCCTCCGGCATCCCGCGTGAGGACGTCTTTCTGGTGACCAAGCTGTGGAACTCCGAGCAGGGCTACGACAAGACGCTCAAGGCGTTCGACGCCAGCGTCGCGAAGCTCGGTGTCGACGACCTCGACCTCTACCTGATCCACTGGCCGATGCCCAAACTGAACGCCTACGTCGACACCTTCAAGGCGTTCGCGCATCTTCGCGACCAGGGCCGGGTGCGCTCGATCGGCGTCAGCAACTTCGCCCCCGAGCACCTGAACATCCTGATCGACGCGACGGGAATCGTCCCGACGGTCAATCAGATTGAGCTGCATCCCCTTCTGCCACAGCACGAACTGCGGGAGCTGCACGCTCGACTCGGCGTGGCTACCGAGGCATGGAGTCCACTGGGCCAGGGCTCGCTGCTGCAGAACCCAACGGTCACCAAGGTTGCCGACGCCAACGGCAAAACGCCAGCGCAGGTACTGATTAGGTGGCACATCCAGCTCGGTAATATCGTCATCCCCAAATCGGTGAACCCCGAACGGATTGTGAGTAACTTCGACGTGTTCGACTTCGAGCTGAGTGAGCAGGACATGGCGTCCATCGCCTCGCTGGAGGACGGCACCCGGCTGGGGCCCGATCCACGAACCTTCAACTTCACAGGTTAGGCGGACATGACCTCGGCGGCAGCGATCCCCAATGTCTCTCTCAACGACGAGAACACAATCCCGGTCCTCGGTATCGGCGTCGGTGAGCTGACCGAGGCGCAGACCGAACACGCGGTCTCGGCCGCCCTCGAGATCGGCGTCCGTCTGATCGACACCGCGGCGGCGTATGGCAACGAGGCGGCGGTGGGCCGGGCGATCGCCGCGTCGGGGATTCCGCGCGCCGAGATCTTCGTGACCACGAAGCTGGCCACCGAGGATCAGGGCTTCACGAAGGCTCAGGACGCGGTCAAGGCCAGCCTCGAACGCTTGGGCATGGACTACGTCGACCTCTATCTGATCCACTGGCCCGCCGGCGATGCGGGCAGGTACATCCACAGCTGGGGCGGCATGATGAAGGAGAAGGAAGACGGCCGTGCCAAGTCCATCGGCGTCTGCAACTTCACCCCCGACGACCTCTCGAACGTCGTCGACCTGTCGTTCTTCGTGCCTGCGATCAACCAGATCGAATTGCATCCGCTGCTCAATCAGGCCGCGTTGCGAGCGGTCAACGCCGAGCACGGCATCGTCACCGAGGCGTACGGGCCGCTGGGCGTGGGCAGGCTGCTGGAGAACGCGACCGTCCAGTCGATCGCTGGTGAGTACGGCAAGTCCCCGGCGCAGGTGCTGATCCGGTGGAGCATTCAGCTCGGCAACGTCGTGATCCCGCGCTCGTCGTCCGCCGAGCGCATCGCCGAGAACTTCGACGTGTTCGACTTCGAGCTGGCCGCCGAGCACATGGATCAGCTGAACGCGCTCGACGATGGCACCCGGTTCCGGCCGGACCCCGAGACCTACACCGGCACGTAACCTGCGCGGCGCGCCGGATTGAACGTCAGCCGAGCATTTCGATGCGGGTGGCGAGGAGCGCGGTCCATTCGGCCAGATAGCGGTCGTCGGGTACACGTGCCACGGGCTGGTGAAAGAGGCTGGTGGCAAAGCGCGCCCCCAGGATGCCATTGACTCCGAGTGCTGCCAAGACTTCGCACTCCTGCTGAGTGAGCTTCGGTCCCCAGGCGGCGATCCAGTCCGCGAGTTCGGCGTTGAGTCCGTCGACCAGCGCGGCGTAGGCGGTGTCGAGGCGTGCTGATCGGCCTGCCGGTGTGCGGGCAGCGATCTGCAGGAGCTCGATCTCCTCGTCGACGACGGTGAGCAGGTAGCGGCCGAGGGCGGTGAGTTCGGCCCGAAGGTCGCCGAGCCCGGCGAACAGTGTGCGGATGTCCCGCATCGCGTGCCGGCGGTCCAGTTGACGGTCGACCCCGGCGTCCAGAAGCGCTTCCTTGGACTTGAAGTGGTGATAAAGGGCGCCCGACCCCGCCGCCAGCCCGGCCGCGGCTTCGATCTGCGAGACGCTCGTCGCCTCATATCCCTTGGTGCTGAACAACCGCATCGCCTCGGTGACCAGCCGTTCGCGTGTCGGCGCCGGTGCTGACATTGACCTCTCCAAAGTGATCGCTTACCTTTAACAAGACATCACTTTACTACGTCGGGGTCGACTAGGAGAACGCGATGCCACCTCAGAACAGCCCCGTTCCGCGCGGACGGATCCGGCGCACGATGCCGCTGGCAGGCTTCACCGCGCGTGCTGCCGGGGGCCGGCTGGTGGCCGGGCTGCGGGAGAAGACGGGCAACGACGGCGCCGTCGAGCGGTTCCACGAGCGCACCGCCGAGCGGTATGCCGAACTCCTCGGCCACTCGCGCGGCGTGTTGATGAAGGTCGGCCAGATCATGTCGATGCTCGATACCCGCGCAGTGGGCACCGGCGGGTTCTGGCCGTACCAGAAGGCCATGAGCCGGCTACAGGCTGACGCTCCGCCGATGCATCCCGACCTGGTCCGAGAAGTCTTCGAAGCCGAACTCGGTTCCACCGTCCAGCAATTCGCCGAGTTCACAGCCGAGCCGATGGCTGCAGCATCCATCGGTCAGGTTCACCGTGCCGTCCTTGAAGATGGTCGACAGGTTGTGGTCAAGATTCAGTATCCCGGTGTGGCACAGGCGATCCGCGATGACCTGGCCAACACGGAGCTTCTGGCGACGTTTCTGCGGTTCGTGACCTCAGCGTCGGGGGTCAAGGCTGACGTCCGGGCCGTCGCGCGTGAAGCGGCCGCGCGGATCTCAGAAGAGGTTGACTATAGTCACGAGGCGGCCATGGTCGCCCGGTTCGGGCAGCTCTATCGGGACCACCCGTTCATCCGGATTCCAGACGTCGTTCCCGAGACGTCCAGCGATCGCGTGCTGACGATGACCTACCTAGACGGAATGGACTGGGCGGCAGCACAAGAGGCCGACCAGGACCTGAAGAACACTTGGGCGGAGGTCATCACGCGGTTCAGCCAAGCGAACTTTCGGCATGCCAACCTGGTGCACGCCGATCCCCATCCCGGGAACTATCGCTTCAACTCCGACGGCACCGTCGGCTTCGTCGACTTCGGCTGCGTCAAGGTCGTGCCGGAAGCCAAACGGTTGCTTTGGGTCGGGATGTTTCGTGCCGTCGTCGAGGGCCGCAAACACGACTATCGCGACCTCATGTTGCAGGCCGGCTTCCTCACCGCCGAGTCCGACCTCACCGCCGACGAGATGTATGAGTGGATGTCGGAGATGCAATACGAGGCCATCGCGGCACCCCAGCCGGTCACCTATACGCCCGACACCACCGCGCGCACCGTCCGTGGGCTGTTCGACCTTCGCGACGCCGGCCATCCGATGGCGCGCATGAACGTGCCCGACGACTACGTGTTCGCCAGCCGCCTCCAGCTCGCCGTTGGCAGCGTATGCGCGGGCCTGCGTGCCACCATGCCGGCGCGGGCGATCTTCGACGACATCGACAATGCCGCCGAACCCGTCACCGATCTCGGCAAAGCACATCATGCGTGGGTCCGCGAACGTGGCTTGCCATCGGCGTTCGATCACCATGACCACCCCTGACGCCGCGGCGGCCAGGCTTCCCTGGGATGCCGCCGACCCCTACGCCTACTACGAGTTGCGGCGGCGCGAGGGCGCGGTGGTCTGGGATGACGAGGTCGGCGCGTGGCTGGTACTCGGGTATCACCCCGCACAGCAGATTCTCGGCGGACCCGGATGGACCAGCAGCCCGCAAGCGAACTCCAATGCCCCGACCGCACTCCGCACGATGAATCCAGACATCTTGCGCCGCAATATGTTATTCGTCGACGGGGCAGATCATCTGCGGTTGCGCGGCGCCGTTCGAGACGTCTTCACCCGCTCTTTCGTCAACGGCCTGGAGGACGGCATCGACAAGATCGCCGCAGAGACGATCGACCACTTCCGCGCCGGCGTCGAGTTCGACTTCATGGCCGAAATCGCATTGCCACTTCCGATCGCCGTCGCGGCGGCCTGGTTGGGGCTAGACGCCGACTCGGCGCGACTGCTGCGTGAGGAATCCCCGGCGATCAGCAGAATGCTCAGCGATTTCGGCGACACCGCCGCTGTCGAAGCCGGAACAGCCGCCTTCGCCACGCTGTTGACCGACCTTCTGCCGCTGGCCGCCGATCGCCGCACCCATCCGGGCGACGACCTCCTCAGCTTCATTGCCGCGGACCCAGTTCTCGAACTCGACGATGTCGTCACCACCGCGGTCGTCATCGCCATCGCAGGGCACGAAACCACCGCAAACCTGCTCGGCGCAGCCATGATTCGCCTCCTAACACCTTGGCTCGGCGCAGTTCGGCCGGTCGATGCGGTCGACACCGTCGACGATCGCCTGATCACCGAACTGCTCCGCCTCGACGGCCCCGTGCAAGCCGTGGGTCGGACCGCCACAGCCGACCACGTCATCAACGACGTCACCATCCGCGCCGGAGAGCCGGCCCTGGTGGTCATCGCGGCAGCCAACCGCGATCCAGCCATCTTCAACGAACCCGGCCAACTCCAAACCGACCGCTCCGGACCCGCTCCGCTGACTTTCGGCTACGGCGCGCACTACTGCCTCGGTGCCGCGTTGGCCCGCCTCGAGATCGCCAGAGCGCTCCAACGTCTCCTGGCCCGCCGACCCACCCTCGGCAGCCACGTATGGCGAGACACTCCCGCCATCCGTGGGCCTCTTCACGTGACGACCGTGTTCGAAGCAGACCACGATCCGTCTCGCTAGAGTCACGCCATGGTGACCGAGGCCCTGATCGAGTGGCTCCTGGACTGCGACGCGGCGCTGCGCTGGCAGGTCGAGCGCGACGTCGCGCAACAGCCACCCGAGGTCTGGGAAGCGACGCGGAAACGGATTGCGACCGAAGGCTTCGGCGCACGCCTTCTCGCACTGCAGGATTCGGACGGCTAATGGGCCGGCGGCGCGTTCTTCCCGGCAGACTTCGACTTCGACGGTCCTGAGGCGACAGAGGGTGCCGGGCAGCCCTGGACGGCGACGACGTGGACGCTGAACTCGCTGCGGGAGTGGCGCCTGGACCCGGCTGTCCTACGCGAGCGCCGCACGGCCGAACTGCTCGCCGAGAACAGCCGCTGGGAGTACGAGAACCTGCCGTACTGGCACGGCGAGGTCGACTGCTGCATCAACGCCTGGACCGTCGCGAACGGCGTGTGGCTCGGCGCCGACGTCACCGGCATCGTCGACTGGTTCCTCGAGCATCGGTTGCCCGACGGCGGCTGGAACTGCGAATGGGTCGAGGGCTCCACGCGGTCGTCGTTCCACTCCACGCTCAACTCGCTCAAGGGACTGCTCGCCTACGACGCCGCGACCGGAGGCACGGACGCAACGCGCGCTGCCCGGCGCTCCGGCGAGGAATATCTCTTGCAGCGCGGGCTCTTCCGACGTCTCTCGACGGGCGAGCCGGTGGCACCCTGGGTGGACGGATTCGCCTACCCCTTCCGCTGGGTCTGCAACGTGCTCAACGCGGCCGACTACTTCCGCCAGGCCTCGCTGCTCGACGACGTGCCACCAGACCCTCGGATGGCCGACGCGATCGAGCTCATCCGTGCCGCCAGGCAACCCGACGGCACCTGGCTGCAGGGTCCTCGAGATCCCGGGCGGGTGTGGTTCGAGGTCGACGTACCGGCTGGCGGACCATCGAAGTGGCTAACCCTGTACGGGACACGGGTGCTCGCCTGGTGGGACGCCGATCGAGTTCGGGGTCCGGGTTTCTAGCTCTGCTCAAGGGATTTCGATGAGCCGACCCAACGGTGATAGGCGTCTAGGTCGACGTTGCTGCCGCACACGATGGTGACGACGTGTCGGCCGGCGAAGCGATCACGGTCTTCGAGGATCGCCGCGATGCCGAGCGCGGCCGACGGTTCGGCGACGAGGCCGGCGTGGTCAAGGAGCATTCCCATACCGGCGATGATCGACGCCTCCTGAACCAGGACGACGTCGTCGGCGACCAGGAGGAGATCGTCCAGGACTTCTGGGATGGGACGCCGTCCGGCGACGCCGTCGGCGATGGTGTCGATCGAGTCGGTGGTGACGACGCGCCGTTGGTGCCACGAGTACGTCATCGCTGGAGCGCCCAGCGGCTGAACGCAGATCACCTCGACGTCGGGTGCCAAGGCCTTCACCACGTGACCCACACCGGTGGCCAGTGCCCCGCCGCCGAGCGCGATCAGGACGGCGTCGAACGACGGCACGGTGTCGACCAGTTCCAGGCCGATGGTCGCCGCCCCCTCGCAGGTCTCGATGTCCAGGCTGTCTTCGACCAGCCGGATGCCGCCGTCCCGCGCGAGGGCCGCCGCCCGCTCGCGCGCCACTTCGATGTCGCCATCGACCAGCTCCAACCTGGCGTCCAATGTGCGGATGCGATCGAGCTTGGCCGCAGAGGCAAGGCGGGATGCCACGACGGTGACGTCGAGCCCCCGGCTGCGACCGGACCAAGCGAGGGCCTGGCCAAGGTTGCCCGCGCTGGCGCACACCACGGCTCGCGGGCCGTTGTCGGCGAGCCGGCTCGCGACCACCTCGGTGCCGCGGGCCTTGAAGCTGCGGACCGGGTTCGCCGTTTCGAGCTTGATGCTCACCGTGCACCCGAGAACGGGTTCCAGCGCCTCGCAGCGGTACAGCGGAGTGTCGAGAAAGATCGGGTCGATTACCGTGCGAGCCGCCCTGATCCGAGCAGTGTCGAGGCGCGTCTCCTGCACGACACAGCAGCGTAGTGCGACCGGCTTCTGAGTTCGAAGCCCGAGATTCAGCGCGTCGAGCCCCATTTTCGGAATGCCGCTTGTTAATCCACGACCAGGTCAATTTCAGCGTAACGTCACGCGCGTTCAAGCTCGCTAATGGAAGAGGACTTGATGCGAAAGATTGCCATGGCCGTCGTCGCGGGAGCCATATTGAGCGGCTCGTTGGCGACCGCTCAGACCGCGACTGCCGCGCAGGTGACACACGATCCGAATATCACCGTGTACACGCAGGCTCCGAGGCCGACGGTGCAGGGGCTCGATTGCGCAGGCGGAACCGGCCGCATGGGCTGTGGTCCTGGGTGGTTCTGGCGCGACGGCTGGCGCGGTTTTGCGTGCTACCCCTGCTGACGCACGCTGAGCCGGCCTGACTCGGCGACGGCTTGCAGACGAACATCACCTGACAAACATCGGATAGGAGCACGTCGCCCATGAATCGACCTCTGATCGCGATCGGTGGATTGACGGCCGCCGCACTCCTGGCGGCCGGTATGACCATCGGCGGATCCAGCAGTGCCGCAGCGGAACCCGGCGATTACAGCGCCATTCCCGTCAGCCCCAACGTCATCACGGATTCAACGGCCTATACCGCCTCTGCACCGACGATCAATCCGAACGGCCAGCCAGGTGTCACGACGGTCTATACCCATCGCGACGACACCCGGCAGATCACGAACACCATCCTGGTTCTGCCCGACCCCCAGGCGGCCACGAACGCGATCAGCGAAATACAGAGCGGACTGGGCGACCGGGTCAGCAATGGAAGGACGCGGCCGGCGGCGGTGGGGACAGGTGGAACCGTCGTCACGGGGACCTCACCCGATGGAACCAAGTCCGTCAGCGTGCTGCTGTTCACCGAGGGCAATGCCGCTGGGTCAATCGAATTCGAAGGACCGAAGACCGATTCCGTGCCGCTGGACTTGGTCGTTGACTACGGCCAGAAACAGGACACGGCAATCAAGGATTCGCTCACGGCCTGACCCGTGGGACGTTCTGAATGACCGGCACGGCCCCGCAGCCCGACAACTACAAGCCCGGCAAGGCCGGCAGCGTCATCGACGCATTCCTCGACTCACCACTCTCCGGCATCGCACCGTGGGTGCTGTTCTCGCTGTTCTCAACGCCGGGCCGGTTCGAGGAAGCGATTTGTGCGGCTTTGGGATTGACGCTGCTGATGTTGTGGATCGGAAGTCGGCGGGGTATCAGCATTCACTCCCTCGAGGTGTTCGGCGTGGCGTTCTTCGCCATCCTCGCCGTCGTGGGTTTGACCGCCTCGGCGGGGACCATCCAGTGGCTCGAACTTTGGGCGGGCGAACTGACGAACGTGGCCCTGGCTCTCTTCGTCTGCGCGACACTGATCGCCCGCAAGCCGTTCACCGTGGCCTATGCCAAAGAACGGACCCCGCAGGAGTATTGGGGCAGTGCACTATTTCTGCACATCAACTACGCGATCTCAGCAGTATGGGCGGGTGCGTTCATCCTGTCGGCAATCGTCGGTTTTGTCGGGGATGTCGTCCTGCATGATTCCAACAACTTCTGGACGGGCTGGGTGCTTCAGATTGCCACCCTCTTCTTCGCGGTCGCGTTCACCGAGTTCTACCCCGACTACGCCGGGGCCAAGGATGCCGCCGACCGAGGAGAACCGGAGGAGGTAGCACAGCCGGTCTCCGCCCTCTACGACTGGCTGCCCACATTCATCCTGGCGGCCGGCATCTTCGGCTGGGTCACCGATGCGCTACCCGACGCCGTCGGCATCGGCATGGTCGTCTTCGGAGGCGGCGGAGCCGCGCTGATCCGAACGTTCTCCGCGAAACGCGACGAGCCCTCTGACCCCTAGGGGCACCGGAGTTCAGCCCGTCGGGCAGGTGGCCGCCGCATCGCGCAGCACCACCGCCGACGGCTGGTCGATCGGCAATCCGTAGCCGCGCAGTACCTCGGCGAACTGCACCGAGTACTGGCACCAGAACGCGTGGTTGGGCGGCATCCACACTCAGGGCTGGCCGTCGCCTTTGTCCTGATTGCCCTGGCCAGCTACCGCCAACAGGTTGGCCGGATCGTCGGCGAACCGGGTACGCAGACTTCGGCTTTCACGATCCTGAGGCGGCAGAGCAGCCCTGGACGGCGACGACCTGGACGCTCAATTCGCTGCGGGATTGGGGCCTCGACCCCGCCGCCCTACGCGAGCGCCGCACGGCCGAGCTCCTCGCCGAGAACTGCTAGCGGCTTGGAACCGACTCCCACTGCCCGCGGCTATCCCAGTTCGATACGCGTCCGCTCCGCCAGCGCCAGCACCGTCATGCCGAAGGTTTCGACCACCCGTACGTGGCCTTCACCGCTGCTATCGATGTCGAAGATGGCGTGATCGGTGTAAACCCGGCTGACGCAGCGCAGTCCGGTCAGCGGATAGTCGCACGCCGGAACGAGTTTGGCGGTGCCATCCTTTGCGAAGAGGTTCATCATGACGAACACGTTCTTCGCACCGATCGCAAGGTCCATGGCCCCGCCGACCGCTGGGATGGCGTCCGGCGCGCCGGTGTGCCAATTCGCCAGATCTCCGCGCTGACTAACCTGGAAGGCGCCGAGTACGCAGATGTCGAGGTGGCCGCCGCGCATCATCGCGAAGGAGTCGGCATGGTGAAAATAGGACGCTCCGGGGGTCTCGGTGACCGGAATCTTGCCTGCGTTCGTGAGATCTGGGTCGACGGCTTCGCCGACGGCTTCTCCACCCATACCGAGCATGCCGTTCTCGGTGTGCAACACGACATCGGCCTCGGGTGTCAGGTACTCGGCGACGGTCGTTGGTTGACCGATGCCGAGGTTCACGTACGAGCCGGATGGGATGTCGCGGGCGATGATGGCAGCGAGTTCGCGGCGGTCCAGTGGGCCGCGGTCTAGATGCTCAACAGTGGCCCGGGTCGGGATGTGCAGCGTCATGAAGCCACCTCCGTGGTATGCCGGGAGACGGAAATCGCAGACAGTTCGAGGATGCGGTCGACGAAGATCCCCGGCGTGACCACTGTTTCGGGGTCGATGTTGCCGGCGTCGACGACGCGGGACACCTCGGCGATGGTCAGTGCCGCGGCGGTGGCCATCACCGGCCCGAAGTTGCGGGCGGTCTTGCGGTACAACAGGTTTCCGGCCCTATCGCCAATGTGGGCACCGATCAGGGCGACGTCGCCGCGGATCGGGTATTCCAGGATGTAGTCGCGGCCGTCGATGGTGCGGGTCTCCTTGCCCTCGGCCAGCGGCGTCCCGACGCCGGTCGGGCAGAAGAACGCACCGATTCCCGCGCCAGCCGCCCTGATGCGTTCGGCGAGATTTCCCTGCGGCACGACTTCGAGGGCGACCTTGCCTGCGCGGTAGAGTCCGTCGAACACATGGGAATCGGTCTGCCGGGGAAATGAACAGATCACCTTGGCGACCCGCCCGGCAGCCAGCAGCGCGGCCAGGCCAGTGTCGCCGTTGCCCGCGTTGTTGCTCACGATGGTGAGGTCGCTGGCTCCTTGTTCGATCAATGCGTCGATGAGTGTGGTGGGCATGCCTGCCATGCCGAATCCACCGACGAGAATCGTTGCACCGTCGGCGATTCCGGCGACCGCCTGCTGCGCGGTATCGCAGATCACGGTGCGGCTCACGATCGGTCTCCGTTGTTGTCGAGATCGGGCAGTACCTCGGCGGCGATCCGGAACGCGGTGTTGGCGACCGGCACGCCGCAGTAGATCGCGGTTTGCAGCAACAACTCCTTGATCTCGTCGTTCGTCAGGCCGTTGCGACGGGCGGCCCGCAGATGCATGGCCAGCTCGTCGTGATGACCACGCGCGACAAGGGCCGTGAGTGTGACCAGCGACCGGCTGCGGCGGTCCAGACCCTGGCGGGTCCAAATGCTGCCCCAGGCGTATTCGGTGATCAACCGCTGGAAGTCGGCGGTGAAGTCGGTGGTCGCCGCGATCGCCCGGTCGACGTGCGCATCGCCGAGCACCTCGCGCCGCACCGCCATTCCGGCGGCGTAGACCTCGTCGGTGGTCATCGCTGGGCGGTCCGTCGCTGCACTCAGATGCCCGACGATCAGCTCGGCGACCCGCACGGGCTCCTCGGCGGGCGCGAGGTGGCCGACTCCGTCGAGTACTACGACCCGGCCGTCCTTGACGCCAGAAGCGATCCGCCGCAAGCACTCCGGCGGAGTGGGGATGTCGTCGCTGCCGGCGATGGCAAGAACAGGCGCGAGGATCTCATGCAGCCGATCAGTGACGTCGAAGCCCGCTAGCGCTTCACATGTCTGCGCGTAGGACTCTGGATCGGTGTCACGCAGGGCGCCCAGCAATGCCGCGCTGACATCGGGTCGTCGCTGAGTGAACCCGGCGGAGAACCAGCGTTGCGGCGCGCCGGGCAGGACGGCGTCGATGCCCACCGACCGCACCGCGACAGCACGCTCACGCCAGCTGTCCGGAGTGCCGATGGTCGCGCCGGTACACAGCACGGTCGCCGACGTGACGCGCTGCGGGGCATCGAGCAGAAGCTGCAGGCCCACACAGCCACCCACCGAATCGCCGGCGTAGTGGAAGGTGTGGGCGGCGAATTCATCGGCGAGGGTCTGCACGCCGGCGGCGAGTTCGGCGATCGTGAACGACTCGCCACGGTCGCTGCGGCCGTGGCCAGGCAGGTCCCAGCCGACGACGCGGACGTGCTCGCACAGTCGTGCGGCCGCGTTGCCCCACAGAGTGGTGACCGAGGTACCCAGTGACGGGCCGAGCAGGAGCAGGCGGCCATTGGCGGGTCCGCCGAAGTCGGTGGCAATGAGGCCCGGAATGCTCATGGCGCGTCCTTGACGTAGCGACGCGCACGTTGCAGTGTCGAGTCGATCAACCGCTCTGCGGCGCCGGTGTAGCCCGGAATCGCTGGGCGCCCGGTCAATTCGGTCATGGTTTGTTGCTCGGAGAGCACTCCGTGGGCGGCGGCCATGTTGGCGGCCGCGCGGGCCGGGTTGACCCGCAGCCCGGTCAGCAGTTCGGAGGTGTGTGCGGCACCAACGACGGTGTGGCGGGCCAACGTGCGTAGGGTGGCCCACTCGGCGTGCCAGGCCCCGTCGGAGCGTTCGTCGACGCTGGCCGCTGCGGCGGCGTGCAGGGTGGCGCCGAGCGGACCCGTGGTCAGTGCGGCGCGCCGGATCAGCACCGAGCGGACGGGATTGTTCTTGTGCGGCATGGTCGACGAGCTGCCGACGCGTCCCTCGGCCAGCTCGCCGATCTCCGGCCGGCTCCCGGTGGCGACGTCGGCGGCGATGTGCCCCCACGCATCGCAGCAGCCCACCAGCACATCACCGATACGGGTGATCGGCGATCTCGTCGTGTGCCAGGGCGGCGCCGGCGCCAACCGCAGCGCCTCGGCCAGCGCGTCGCTGAGCGCGATGGCCCCGTCGACCGAGCCGGCCAGCTCGGTGGCCGCCGCCAGCGTTCCCGCCGCGCCACCCACCTGCACGGGCAGCAAGGCCCGCACTTCCGCCAACGGCTCGGCGGCGTCGAGCACGCCGGACAGCCATCGTGCAACCTTCACACCGACCGTGCTCGGCAGCGCGGGCTGGGTCAGCGTGCGCGCAAGCATCGGTGTGCCACGGTGAGTTTCGGCGAGCGCGGAAAGAGTCTGCACCTGTGTGGCGAATTCATCGCCGATGCGGGCCAGCGCATCGCGCGCACACATCATCAGCGCGGTGTCGATCACGTCCTGGCTGGTCAGTCCGCGATGCAGCCAGAGGGCGCTCGGCTCCAGCGTGCGTTCCCGCAGCAACGCGACCAGCACGGTGACGGGGTTGCCGTCGGCGTCGGCGCCACGGGCGATCGTCTCGGCGTCGCCATCGGTCAGATGCTCCCCCAGATCGACCCGCGCCCGTGCTGGCGCGATCCCGGCATCGATGAGTCCATCGAGCCACGCTTGTTCGACGGCGACCATCGCGGCCAGAAACGCGGCATCACTCATCAGCTCACCGGCGTGCTGGTCGCCGGGCCAGAAGATGTCGGTCATCGTGGCTGTCCCGGGTAGCGCAGGAAGACGGTCTCGTCTTGGTTCTCGGGGCTGCCCTGCAATCTGATGTCGAAGCGCAGGCCGTGCTCATCGCGGTTGGCGATCAAGGAGTGGCGGCGCTCGGCGGGCAGCGACGTCAGCAGCCGGTCGCTCGCCAGCTGGCCCCCAGGGATGTAGGCCCGGGTGAACAGGCGATTGAGCAGACCGCGGGCGAAGACGGTGAACAGGATGAATGGGGCCGAACCCCGTTGGGTAGCACCGGGAGTCACGGTGGAGAAGCTGTAGTGCCCCTCGTCGTCGGTGCTAGCGCGGCCCCAGCCGGTGAACGTCCACCCGTCGCGACGAAGCGAACCGGTTGCCTTCGGA
Organism: Mycobacterium sp.; assembly: GCF_032162105.1. Lineage (GTDB taxonomy): Bacteria > Actinomycetota > Actinomycetes > Mycobacteriales > Mycobacteriaceae > Mycobacterium. The sequence continues at coordinate 33,389 of NZ_JAVRPS010000513.1, forward strand.
ATTCTGCCGTCGGCGTCGGCCTGCCAGATTTCCAAGAGTGCATCGGGAACGGGCTGCCCGTCACCATCGACGACCACTCCGTGCAATTGGACCGCACCGGGGGATCCGGGTGGGACGAGCTCGCTGCAGTTGTCGAACGGGAGCGCATAGCCGAAGAATGGCCCGACGGTCTGCCCGGGGGTTGCGGTCAGCAGCGTCGTCATTGGTGATCGGCTCCGTCGTCGTGGTTTTCCAGTGGTGTACGACTCGCGCCGGTGAGCACGATGTCCCACCGGTAGCCGGTCGACCACTCGTGGGTCGTGACGTCGTGGTCGTAGCTGGCGACCAGCCGGTCGCGGGCCTTCTGATCGGCGATCGACTGGTAGATCGGGTCCAGGGCGAACAGCGGGTCGCCGGGGAAGTACATCTGGGTGATCATCCGCTGCGTGAATTCCGTCCCGAACAGCGAGAAGTGGATGTGCGCGGGGCGCCACGCGTTGCGGTGGTTCTTCCACGGGTAAGGCCCGGGCTTGATCGTGGTGAATCGGTAGCGCCCGTCGTCGTCGGTCAGGCAGCGGCCCACTCCGGTGAAGTTCGGGTCGAGCGGGCACGGATGCTGATCGCGCTTGTGGACGTAGCGCCCGCCGGCGTTGGCCTGCCAGATCTCGACGAGCTGACGGCGTACAGGCCGTCCATCGCCATCCACGATCCGTCCGGTCACCACCATCCGTTCGCCGATGGGCTGGCCGGGGTGCTGGATGGTCAGGTCGGATTCGAGCGGATGCACGTCGCGTTGCCCGAAGCACGGCGTCCACAGCTCGATGCCCTCGGGGTCGGCGTGGTGCAAGTCCTTGGTTGGATGTCGCAGCAGGCTGCTCCGGTAGGGCGCGTAGTTCAGCCGCGGCTGCGTCTCCTCGACGCCGGCGCGCTGGTACGCGGACTCGACCGCGGCGATCTCGACGCTGACTTCGGCCTGACTGGCCGATGCGCTGTCGGGGTCGGCCTCGATCATTGCTGCCGTGGTGCGCACGGTGTCGCCTCCTGGATGCGTCGCGGGTGGTGCGGTCGTCTGACAATGCTGTGGTGGCGTCGAATGCTCGGTGCCCTGCAGGTCGCGGCGCGCGGCATCGGCCGCTTGCTTTGACCCGCAGGACACCATGGCAGCGATCGCTCAGTTGTGGACCAGATCCCTGGCGGAGTCCGGGACCTTGTGACCGAGTAGTGGTGTCGATACGCCCTTGGTTTCGCGAGCGGTCAACGCTGATGCCGTGGCGATCAACACCACGACAGCGGTGAACACGCTGATTACCACCCAGCCACCCTCTCGCACACCGCCGAGTGCGGTGACGATGGACGGGGTGAAGCCGGCGACGAGGAAGCCAAGTTGGGTGCCGACGGCGACGCCCGAGAACCGCACCTTGGTGCTGAACATCTCGCCGTAGAACGACGGCCAGACGGCGTTGGCGGCGGCGTAGCCGAAGGCGAACGTGGCGATCGCGAGGGCAAATATCAGCGGCGTGTTACCCCCGCTCATCGAGAGCATGTAGAAGGGCATGAGTGCCGCCGACGCCAGCGCACCGTAGATGAACACCGGCTTGCGCCCAATGCGGTCGGCGAGCATTCCGAACAACGGCTGGGTTCCCATCGCGACGACATTGGCGACGACGACCAACCACAGTGTGATATCCGCTTCCAGACCCACCTTCTTGCCGTAGGCAATGGCCAGGTTGGCGAAAACCGTTGAGACCGCGGCGATGAACGCGCAGAACACCACGCGCAGCACGTCTTTCCAATGGTCGCGCATCAGCGGCACCAGCGGCATCCGGGCGATGTCGCCCGACGCCTTGGCCTCGGCGAACTCCGGCGGCTCGTGCAGGGTGCGACGAATGAAGTAGGCAACGAGCACGACGACGGCGCTGAACCAGAACGGCACCCGCCAGCCCCAACTGAGCTCGGCGTCGTCGGGCAGCGACACGAATGGGATCATCACCAGCGACGCCAGCACCAGGCCGCCTTGAGTTCCGGTCAGCGTCCACGACGTGTAGAAGGCCCGCTGATGGTCCGGAGCATGCTCCAGCGTCAGTGAGCTGGCTCCGGCCTGCTCACCGGCGGCCGACAGGCCCTGCAGCAGTCGGCACAGCACCAGCAGTGCCGGCGCGGCCCAGCCGATGGTCGAAAAGGTCGGCAGGCAGCCGATGAGGAACGTCGAAAGGCCCATCAGGACGAGCGTGAACATCAGCACCTTCTGCCGGCCGATCCGGTCGCCGAAGTGCCCGAGGATCAACGCGCCCACTGGCCGCGCGACATAGGCGACACCGAACGTCGCGAACGACATCACCAGTGCCGCTTCGTCGTCCGAGGGGAAGAACACCTTCGGGAAGATCAGCGCCGCGGCGGAGCCGAACAGGAAGAAGTCGTAGTACTCGACCGCGCTGCCCATGAAACTGGCCAGCGCGGCGCGTCGGGGCGTCCGCTCCGGGGTACTCGACGGCGCGCCGTCGGGCGGGTTGGTGTTGATCACGCTCATCGGATTCCTCCTAGTTTCCATTCAATGTCGGGACGACGGGTGAGAATTCACCCGACAAGGCTGCGAAAGTGCCGCGACATTCGGGCGGCGTCGGGGGTGATCCCGGTGATCAATTCGAATGCTGTGGTGGCCTGGTGGACGGCCATGTGGCCGCCGTCGAGAGTGCGGCAACCGGCCTGGCGCGCGGCCGTCAGCAGTGCGGTGTCCAGCGGGCGGTAAACGATGTCGGCGACCCACAGGCCCCGGTGCAGCAGCGCGGCGTCGAATGGCAGGCCGGGGTGTTCGGCCATTCCGGTGGGGGTGCAGTGCACCACGCCATCGCTGCCCGCCAGCAGGACCGACAGCTTCTCGAAGGCCGACGCGTCGACCCGTGCGTCCGGATGGCGGCTGGCGAGATCGCGAGCCAGGGTGGTGGCGCGGTCGACGTCGAGATCGACAACCGTGAGGTGTTCGGTGCCGAGTTCCAGCAGCCCATGCCCGACGGCCGCGCCCGCGCCGCCGGCGCCCAGCAGAACCACGTTCCTGGTGACCGCGCCGGGCAATCCCTCGGTGAATCCCGTCGCGAAGCCGGGGGCATCGGTGTTGTAGCCGATGACGCCGTTTCCCTCGAACACCACGGTGTTGACTGCGCCCAGCGCTGCGGCATCGTGGTCGAGAGCGTCGAGGTGCGGAATCACCAACCGCTTGCAGGGGTGGGTGACGTTGAGCGCGTTGAAACCGAGGGCGCGTGCCCATGTAAGGATCTCACCGATGCGCTCGGGCGTGACGCCGACCGCGTCGAGATCGATCGTGCGGTAGACGTAGTCCAGGCCGTGCGCGCGGCCTTCAGCCATGTGCAGATCGGGCGTCAACGACGGCCCAACACCCTGGCCGACGAGGCCCACCAGATACGGGCTGGATGCCACTCTCCACCGTCCTCACTAATGTACGAACTAGTACGTACGCAAAGTAGAGCACTGTGATGCGCGTCTCGTCAAGCCTTTGATGTGATTGGGGTCGCGTCAGCGAGCGGTGAGCCAGCCGACGACCACGTCGCCGATCATCCGGCGCAGGTGAGCGCGCTGGGTGGTCTCGGTGAAGTCGACGTCGAAGAGAAACCCGAAGGTATAGCGGTTCGCGACCTGGAACACGCAGTACGAGCTGATCACGATGTGGACATCCAGGGCGTCGACGTCGTTGCGGAAGACGCCTTGCTCGCGGCCGCGCGCGAGGAGCTCGTCGAGCAGCGAGGTCGCCGGCTGCGACAGGGTGCGCAGCGAGCCCAGCCGCCCGATGAACTCACCGCGGTGGATGTTCTCGATCGAGACCAGCCGGATAAAGGCCTGGTGGTCGAGGTGATGGTCGAAGGTCAGCTCGGCGAGTCGGCGCATCGCGATGACCGGATCGACGTGGTCGACTTGCAACTTCTGTTCGGCCTCGCGGATGCCCCGGTAGGCGTTCTCCAGCACCGCCATGTAGAGCTGCTCTTTGCCGCCGAAGTAGTAGTAGATCATCCGCTTCGTGGTGCGGGTGCGCTCGGCGATCTCGTCCACCCGCGCGCCGGAGTAGCCCGACTCGGCGAACACTTCCGTAGCCACCGCGAGCAGCTCGGCGCGCGTGCGCTCGGCGTCACGCTGCAGCTCTGGACGGGACTCGGTGGTCACGTCGGCAGCTTACTGGTCAGTGGCCCGATTCCCTCGTAACCCTTCCGATCTAATTAACTATTTGGTACATTGAGCCGCGACAGGAGGTCCCAATGAAGACATCCATCGCCACGGTCTCAATCAGCGGTGCCCTGACCGAAAAGTTGCACGCGTGCGCCGCGGCAGGATTCGACGGCGTCGAGATCTTCGAGCCTGACCTCATCGCCAGCGACCACAGCCCCGAGGAGATCCGCAGTCTCGCCCGACGGCTGGGACTGTCCCTGGATCTCTATCAACCGCTCCGCGACATCGAGGGTGTCGACGACGCCACGTTCGCCGAGAATCTGCGTCGCGCCGGTGCCACGTTCGCGACGGCACAGCGACTCGGTATTGACACGGTTCTGGTGTGCAGCAATGTGGCGACCGCGACCGTCGACTCCGACGAGCACTCGGCCGGCCAGCTCCGCGAATTGGGCGGCTTGGCGCAGAAGCACGGCATCAAGGTGGCCTTCGAGGCGCTGGCCTGGGGGCGCTTCGTCGACGACTACCGCCGCTCGTGGCGCATCGTGGAGCTGGCCGACCATCCCGCCGTCGGACTGTGCCTGGATAGTTTCCATGTGTTGTCCCGCGGGCATGACCCCGCGGCGATCGAGCAGATCCCAGGCGACAAGATCTTCTATCTCCAACTCGCCGACGCTCCTGCACTGACCATGGACGTGCTGTCCTGGAGCCGTCACCATCGGCTGTTTCCCGGTGAGGGCACCTTCGATCTCGCAACCTTCGTCTCGCATGTGCTCTCGACCGGGTTTGACGGTCCGCTGTCGCTGGAGGTCTTCAACGACACCTTCCGACAGACCGACCCGCACCGCACTGCCGTGCACGCCTTGCGCTCGCTGCTGTGGCTGCAGGACAAGATCGCCACGCAGCATGCGATTACGAACGTCACCGGCCTGACCGCGGTGGCGGAAGCCAAGCCGCCCACCGGCTTTGACTTCGTCGAGCTCAAGGCCGAGGACACTACCGAAGTGGAAGTCCTGCTCGAACAGCTGGGCTTCACCGCCCAGGGACGTCACCGAACCAAGCCGGTGTCGCTATGGGTCGCAGGCGCAGCCCGTGTCGTGCTCAACGAACAGCAGGCTCGCGACCTGGAACCCCACGTCGCCGCCGTCGGCCTGCAAGTGCCCGATGCCGAAGCGACCTCACGCCGGGCCGCCGATCTGATGGCGCCCACCGCCTACCGCCGCACCTACGCTTCCGAACAGCCTCTTGGCGGCGCAGTCGCCCCCGATGGCAGTGAGATCTTCTGGGTTACCGCACCGCCCACCGGCATGCCGCCGGCGTGGATCGATGAATTCGAGAACGGCGTACCCGGCGCCAAGCTCTCACCCGTACGCGCCATTGACCACGTCAACTTCGTGCAGCCCTGGCAGACTGCCGAGGAAGCCGTGCTGTTCCTGACCAGCGTCTTCGGGCTAGCCGCGGACGCGCCCACCGAGGTGGCGGCTCCCACTGGGCTGGTTCGCAGCCAGGTGATGCGCACCGCCGATGGCGCGGTTCGGTTGCCGCTGAACGTCGCCCCGCACGTGCTCGACGAATCCGGGATGCCCCAACATATTGCGTTCGCATGCGACGACGTTGTCGAGTTGGCTCGAGCTTCCCGCGCTCGGGGGCTGCCATTCCTCTCGGTGCCGGACAACTACTACGACTACGTGGCGGGCCGCTTCGGCGTGGACTCCGAGACAGTCGCCGAACTCCGCGAACTCGACCTGCTGTACGACCGGAATCCGGACGGCGAATTCGTGCATTTCTACACCCGCACGGTCGGCAGCGTCTTCTTCGAGTTCGTTGAGCGGCGGGGGCACTACGACGGATACGGATCCGACAATGCCCCGGTGCGTCTGGCCGCTCAACGAAGTGGCCTCGCAGGAACCATGCGGAGGTGACCGATCGACGGCGACTGCTGCTGGTCAATGGCCCCAACCTGAACCTTCTCGGTACACGGCAGCCCGAGATCTACGGGACGACGACCCTGCAGGAGATCGAGGAGGCGGTTGCCGCGACTGCGGCTGAGTTCGACGTGGCGGTGCGGGCCGTGCAGAGCAATCATGAAGGCGCCCTCATCGACGCCGTTCACGACGCGCGACTCGATTGCTCCGGCGTTGTCATCAACCCCGGCGGCTACAGCCACACGTCGATTGCCCTCGCCGACGCGTTGACGGCGGTGGCGCTGCCGGTCGCCGAGGTGCACCTGACCAATATCCAGCGGCGCGAAGCCTTTCGGCATCATTCGTACGTGTCCGCGGTGGCCGAGATGGTGGTCGCCGGTGCGGGGATCTTGGGTTACGAGCTTGCGGTCCGATACCTTGCAACGAGGGTGTCCGCCAAGTTACCTGGCTAGTAGTTCGCGTCGATCTCGTGCGCGGGGCCGATGTCGTCGTGTTCCCCCGACACGGATGTCAGCCCGTCGGGCAGGTGGCGGCCGCTTCACGCAGCACCGGCGCGGACGGCTCATCGATCGGCAGTCCGTAGCCACGCAACACCTCGGCGAACTGCACCGCGTACTGACACCAGAACGCGTGGTTGGGCGGCATCCACTCCGCGGGCTGCCCGTCGCCCTTGTGCCGGTTGGCCTTTCCCTCGACCGCGAGCAGGTTGGCCGGATCGTTGGCGAACCGGTGCGCAGCTCGTCCGTCCAGAACCGGGCGCCCAGGTCCCACGCCAGGGCCAACGGGACGAGGTGGTATCCATAGCTGCTTCCCGGTGCCGACGACGTCATCGACTGGTTCTGAATTGCCGGATTGTTGGCGTCGAAGACACCGTTATCCGTAGCTGATTAGGAGTGCAGCCGGCGTCAGCGCCGCACCCGAGCGTTCCGCCGAGATGTCAGACCGGGGAGTTACTTTGGCCCTAACCGAAAGGGTCAGGGTGGCGACGACGCAGCGGGTGGTACTCGACGGCACGACAACATGGACAGCCGTGTCGGAATCCCTCTCGGTGGTCGAGCCCGCGGAGAGGTACCTCGAGTTCGGCCGCCAGACCGGCTTCGCGCCCAACACCATCAAGGCATACGCCCGCGGACTCGCAATGGTGGACCTACCTCGAGACGAGCTCGAAATCCTGGGATGCAGTGCGAATCCACGACTTCGGCAACTTCCTCGCCGCCGTCCGACACAACGAGTTCGATGCAACCGTTTAGTCGCTGCGGCCGGAACCCCCAGCGCAGAGTTGCGGTGCGGGTGCGTTTGCCACGTAGAGAGATCCCGATCCTCACCCCGGGTCTGATCACAGATCTGCTCGACGCCGAAGCCGTGCCCTCCCCCCAACGACGGCGAATGGCACGGCGACCTTCGCTACCGCAGTGCAATTCAGCCGCCGATGCCCCGACCGCGACCAACGCACTTGCGAGTATGAAAACGTGAGCGTCCGGCCGCTTTCGGCGTCGGTGACATCGTTTCTGGGCTCAGCCGAGCGGGGCTCGTCCGTTGTGCGCAGCGAGAATTCTCTGGGCGGCGTTGATACCGGCGACCACGGCGGATTCCTGTCCAGAGGTAGCCAAGTAATCGCCGGCGACTTGGACTGGTTCATCGGCTGGGTAGCTATCGAGAAATCGCTGGAGGGCCGTGTAATACCCGACTTCGCCCTGGTGCGACGCGTACGACCATCGAGTGAGGCGGCCTGCGCGGAAGTTGCCACGAAGTTCAGCGAAGAGGCGCTCTACAAGGTCGCGGACGACTCCGATCAGGCGGTCATCGCTCCATGAGGCGAAGTCGTCGGAGTGGGTTGGGATGAAAGCGGTGATAAGGCTGGTGTCTGCTGGAGCACCGTCCGTCGCCTTGACATTTTCGATGAACAAGGTTCCTACCTCTGGGGACGACGCCGTCGGCACCATGATCAGAAAGGGCTCCTTGTCGGTGTTTCTGTCATACGTGAGTCGCGCCGTGATGCAACCGGCGTTCTTCGTCGCTTCTAGAAGCTCGGCCCCAGGTTCTTTCAGCGGCGGGTAAATCTCGACGGCATCCCGAAAAACAGTTGCGATCACACACGCGTCAGCCTGCACCTGAGCCGATGCCCCAAACTTGTCCTGGTACTGGACTTCGACACCGCGCTCATTGCGGTGCACGGCGGTGACCGGCGAGTCGAGATGGACATCGAGCAGATCGGCCAACCGGTCGGGCAAGAGCTGCAGCCCGCCCCTTATCGTCTGCATCTTGCCCGACGCGAGCACGGCGCCGGCAAAGAACTCGATCACCGACGCTCGGTCGCGTGGACTGGTCGTCATCGTCCGCGCTAATCCTTCGATCAACAGGTCGTTGATCTGACGCCCGAAAATCCGGTCGACGTAGGACTCGATGGACTCGTTGTCGTATTGCACACGGTTGCTCACGTCATACGGGCTCATACCGTAAACGGGTTTGATCAACCGCAGCGCATTGGCCACTAACCGCAGTTTCGCCCGCGCCGGCAAGAGCTTGGTCCTGAGAAACGATCTAACCGGCTTACGGGTGTCGAGAATGTGAAGCTCATTGCCCTTGACCACGCCCATTTCCGGCTTGCAGTCAACCACCTGGTCAGACAAGCCGACATCGCGAACAAGCTTCATGTACTCGGTGTACTTGTCCGTGACGATGACCGGTCCGACGTCGAACACGAAGCCGTCCTCGGACTCCGATAGCACCCGCCCGCCGACACGGCCCAGGGACTCAAATACCGTGACCTGCCAGCCCTGCTCACGGAGCCGGTATCCGGCGCTCAACCCGGCCAGGCCGCTACCTACGACGACCACGCGCTTCATATGACCTTCTCCACCCCGACGTTCGGAACCATGTGATCCCGGCGTCTACAAGATCTGCGCTGAGCATCACCTCACGTGGGAGGGCTGTCAAGGGCCGGCCAGAGCGGTCTCGAAGTCGCCTCCGACGAACGCCTCTGGCGCGTGAGAGAACCGCACATTCTTCAATCTCTGGACGAGACACCTGGCTTCAGGTCAATCGATCTTGACAAGTTCAGTGAGCATGTATCCGGTGCCCGAGCCCTGCGGGTCGATCCGCGAGCTCGGCCCCGACTCGTCGAGTTCATCGCCAACCTGCGCGACCGTATGGACGAAGCCCGCGCCAACGGTTGGACCGGCGAAGTTGGAGGACTCCAAACCAGCCTCAAAATAAGATTCACATTCTCAGTTCGGACCCCTCTGAAGCAGGGCTGAGTGCTGACAGTGATCTGAGACTCTGCTTTGACGCTCGTCCTGTGCGTGGGGCGAGCGTGGCTAACTTTGGCCATTCCGAGCGCGGCGTTGAAGCTCGTCTATGGCGTCCCAGTTGACCGCCGGCGTTGTGAGGCCACGCTTCTCGAGGTAGCGTCTCGCGGCTGCACGGCCGTTCCTGTTGAGACGCCAAAAGGTGATGAGCATCCCCGACGGGGCTCTAAATGCGGTGCTGATGAAGACCCAGTCACCCGCACTGCGCTCGAGGCGGCCTTTGATCTGCATCGCCGTGATGTTCCAGACCTTCTCATCGTGGGAGTGGCACAAGACGCTGGCCGGCCCCTCGGCGACCGCGACGCCGGCTGGCCAGGTGACGGACATCTGGCCCGTTTCAGCGTCGTAGCGCGGCGCGGTTTCACGGACGCTGACGGGGTAGCCCTCGGCGTCTACCGCGGTCACGACGGCCTCCGGAAACTTGGCGAGCCACTTGGCCGCCTCAGCCCACACGGTGCAACTCCGAAAGGTCCAGCGCTTGAGGGACGCTCGTGAAGTCGCGGGTCGGCCAGAAAGCAGCCCGCCGTGGCGTGACGTAGATCAGGATGCGCCAGTAATAGAAGGGCAGAAGCCGTCGGCCAAGCCACGAGCTCATGAAGGCGCCTGCGGGCTGGCGGCCGAACCACGTCTGCATGAACGCGGCGAGGTGGGGGTCGGCCATCATGTCGGACACGACGCGGTCCTCGGCCGTGGCATCGCCCTGAATCAGCACCGCACCCGGCTCAGTGACACCGGAGCCAATCGGCTCGGAGAACAACAAACTCACCTTGGCATTGCGCCGGATATTGAACGCCTTCTGCGGCAACCCGATGCTCGTACACAACAGGAAACGACCGTCCTCCAGCAATAGCGCACTCACGGGCCATGTTTGCGGCGAGCCGTCACGGGACAGAGTGGTGAACTCGCACGTTCGGTACTTGACGACAACCTCGACGGCTGGGGACGGCATGAATAGACGTTACGCCTGGAAAACACGCACCATCACTTTGACCAGGCATTTCGGCCTACCTCACGCCTGTTCCGCTGACTTGTCCCCGGATTGTGGCGCGGCTGCACAGGACCTTTCGGCGGCGTTTCAGAAAAGGCTCGCCATGCAGCGGCCACCGTGCGACGCCACATACGGTGGCATTCCGGAGCTGCCGGTCACGAGACTGAACTACGATTCCCGCCACGACCACGAATGGTTGGCCCGGGGGGATCCAATGATCGACACCAGCGACATGCTGTTCGCGCACCGTCTGTTCCGCCATGAGCTACGCAACGCGCCCGAGCTGATCGGTGGCGTCGAGGCGGGTGACACGAAGCGCTCCGCGTTGATCGCCGATCACCTCGGCTACATCGTGGCCGCGCTTCATCATCACCACACGGCTGAGGACGATCTGCTGTGGCCCGCGCTGCACACCCGTGTGCCCGCCACTTCTGACCTCACGATCAAGCAGATGGAAGACGCCCACGCCGCCATCGCCGAGGCGGTCGAAAAGGTACAGACCGTTCGAATGCCCTGGCGCACGTCGGCCGGCCCCGAACTGGCAGCGCAGCTGATCGCCGCGACCGAGGATCTATCGGCCAGAGTCGATACGCACCTCGAGGACGAAGAACAAAACATTCTTCCTTTGATCAATCAGCACATCACCGCCGACGAATGGAAGAGCTGCGTCAAGCGCGGCGCGGAGGGCATGCCCACGAACACGATGGCCCTCGTATTGCTCGGCCTCACGCTCCAAAACCTCACCCCCGACGAGCAACGGCAGTTTCTCGCCGGTATCCCGATGGCAGCACGCATACTCTGGAAACTGCTCGGGCAACGCACCTTTGACACATACCGGACCAAGATCTACGGCTCGGCCTAGTTTCACAACCCGAATGTAACCGGCGCATTGGGCGGAGCCACCTTACGCAGGACGTCAGGTGCTCGCGTATCGCGTCCCTTGGATAAGTTCAGAGAAGCCTGCCTCACCTGCGCCAAGTTCGTCACCGACGTCACCCACGGCCCCGAACTGCGCCGCCAACTAGAGGACACGGAACGCTTGGTGACAAACCGCCAGGAGGCCTTCAGCGCCAAGTACGGCGCTCCCATGGGTGACGACAACGTTTGGCTGCAGGGCCGCCGCACCGAAATGGACTCGCTGAACCGCACCTTGCTCTCGATCACCGACCGCGCCGTGCGCGGTGCGGGCGTTACCGACCAACCCGCATTGGAGCGCGATTGTGCCGCAGCATCTTCGCAAAGCCGCTCAACGCCAACACGATCAAGCCACCGAAAGAGCGACCACTGCGCTGGCACGACTGTCGGCCACTGGGGCGGCGGTCAGCTTCGCGAGCGTCGCCCGCGAGGCCGACGTCTCCACCGACTTCCTCTACCGCCAGCCTCAGCTACGTCAACGCATCCAACAGATGCGCACCCCAATCAATCGGACCGTGAACGCTGTCGATTCAGAGGGCGGGACGCCGCCGGCCGAATCGGCCCCTGTCCGTGCCCTTTCAGCGCAACTGAAGGAACTTCGACGAGGTCACAACGATCAAGTCTCCGCACTCCAGAAGGCACTCGCAGTAGCACAAGGTGAGAACTTGGCGCTGCGAAGGAAACTCGCGGCGTACGAGTAGCGCAGCACTCAACTTTGCACCCGCGCGGGTCGATTATATCGGTCTGCTCTAGCGGGCAATATCAGCCCCCAAGACCTTACGACGATGAGGAGAATCGCAACGATTAGTCTGGGTTCCCCGCGGACAGCCAGGTGCTGAGATCTACGACCAATACAAGCAACTCGTCCCGTGATACCGCTCTGCGGCTGGGGTTGGCGAGGTCTGAAAGATGAGCCCACCGATGAAGTTCCGGGCCATCAGTTCGACGCTGCCCTCGCGCACAAAGCCGCGACGTTTCGGCTGCGATGGCCAGCATTGTCGTCGTCCAGGTCCTTGAATCGGACAAACACGCACTCGATCGGAAGGCGCACATGATATGACTCATGCGATCAGCAAAGATCAGCCGTATCGTGACAATGCGGGGGTGTACACGTGGACGTGCAGCGGTTTATGCACCAGGCGGCTGGCGTCGACTGGCACTGCGAACAACGAGGCGATGGCCCACCTGTTGTGTTGGTGCCATCTGGCGAAGGGGATTGCGCGTCGTTCGAGCAGGTGGCGGCTCAACTGGCCGATGAATTCACAGTACTGACCTTCGATACCCCCGGTTTCTCAAGAAGCCACGTCCAAACTGCTGATGACGTCTCGGTATCGAACCTTGCCGAGCAGATCGCGGGCCTGGTCGAATCGTTGGGGATCTACCCCGCCAGTTTCTATGGATGCAGCTCCGGCGGGCTCGCTGTCCTCGACCTCGTGGTCCGCCACCCCGAACTTGTCCGGAACGCCATTGTGCACGAAGTCGCGACGGCCGAGTCCCGAGCCCCGTTGGCCGTCCTCGCGACGTTAGACGATGCGGCGGTAGTTGAGAGCTGCAAATTTGCCTACGGGCACGTGTTGAACGACGACCTCGCCGCATGGGAAGCACTCGGCGACGAGTACCACACCCGCCTCGCCGACAACTATGTGACGTGGGTCCGCCGCTACGTCGCCCCCGAACCACCACCGTCGCATTCGCCGGAAGATCTCGCGGGCAAGCCCATTACATGGACGATCGGGGGCCTGAATCCGGCTGGCATGTTCTTTGACAACGTTGTGCTCGCGGTCAAATCCGGCTGCCCGATCAGTCTATTGAATTGCAAACATTTCCCGCAGGTCAGTGCAGCAGGCATGCTGGCAGAGCACATCCGCGCGATCGCCCAACGACACGGAGCCCATGAATTACACTGACCAACAACGCTGTTCGCGGACAGACGTCGGACCCCGCAATCGACAGCGCGGCCAACAGTCGTGAGATTTGCAGCATTCTGCCCAACTTCACGCGCATTGCGAAACCCACTCAGCCGTGGGGATACCAGCAGAACGGACGCGACATCGACTCCTCATCGCCGAGCTTCCCCAACACGCAGACTTGGGCGAACGGAGAGCTCAACTCTTCGGGCAGGTCCCGGCCGCGTCACGCAGAACCGGCACCGAGGGCGCATCGACAGGCAACCCGTAGCCGCGCATCACCGCGACGAACTGCACTGCGTACTGGCACCAGAACGCGTGGTTCGGTGGCATCCAGACCGCGGGCTCTCCGTCGCTCTTGTCCTCGTTGATCGGTCCGTCCACTGCAAGGAGATTGGCGGGATCGTTTGCGAACCGCACGCGCATCTCGTCGGTCCAGTTCCGAGCCCCTTGGTCCCAGGCGTAGGCCAATGGCACGAGATGATCTATCTGGACCGCCGCACCCGTCTGGTTTCCGCGCACGAGGTTGATGGTTTCGCCGGTGTACGGATCGTGCAAGGTACCCGTCGCTACTGCGTTGGGGCAGCGGCTAATTGACACGTAGGTCTTGTCCACGAGGTCGCGATCGAGAATGTCGTTGCGGGTGTCGCAACCGTTGTGTCCCCCGGGCGCGGCGTTGTCGTCCGTCCAGCTGTCGCCGAAAGCCGCTCGGCGGTAGTCGTTTCCACGTATCCGCTGGGGAATCTCCGCGATGCCTGCGAGCACGTCGACGCCGGGGGCGACGGTGGGCACGTCGGCCGCCGCGACGAACCGGCCTGCACTCTGGGTCGACACCACCACCTGAATCGCCACCACCACGGCGAGCAGCACACCAGCCGCCAGCCACATCCACCGCTTCACGACTTGTCCAGGTACTCGACGCGCTCGGTCTCGGTGAATTGCGCTGCCAGTAGTGCCATTCCCCGATTATCCGGGTCCTGTTCGTAGAGCGACTCACAGAACTCGCGAGCAGTCAGAATGACATCGAGGTGCTCGGACAGCGACAAGAACCTCAACGTGATGGCGCGGCCGGATTGACTGAGCCCGAGCACGTCACCCTCGTGGCGCTCCTTCAGGTCGAGGTCGGCGAGCACGAACCCGTCCAGTGTGCCGGCCACGGCCTTGAGCCGTGCTCCCACCTTGGATCCTTCCGGGAGCCGGGTGACGAGCAGACACAGGCTGGCGTGCTCGCCACGTCCAATCCGGCCGCGTAACTGGTGCAGCTGGCTGATGCCGAACCGATCCGCATCCATGACGAGCATGACCGTCGCGTTGCGCACGTCCACACCGACTTCGATGACGGTGGTGCACACCAGAACGTCGACGTCGCCGGCCCGGAAGGCGGCCATCACGGCGTCCTTCTCGTCACCGGACAGCCGGCCGTGCATCAGACCCAACTGCAGTTCGGACAGCGGGCCATGCCCGAGGTGCTCGAACAACTCGACGACCGGTGTGGCAGGCGGACCGAGGTTCTTGTCGTTGGCCGTCTTGTCGTTCGCGTCGATGCGGGAGGCCACGACATAGGCCTGGCGACCCGCACGCACCTCCTCGATGATGCGCGCCCACGCTCGGTCGAGCCAGGTCGGATGCTCCTTGGTGAAGATTGCGTTGGTGGTGATGGGCTGGCGGCCCCGGGGTAGCTCCCGCAGTGTTGACGTCTCGAGGTCGCCGTACACGGTCAGGGCAACCGTGCGCGGAATCGGGGTGGCCGTCATCACCAGGAGATGCGGCGTCAGGCCTTCGGGAGCCTTGGCGCGCAACCGGTCTCGCTGCTCGACTCCGAATCTGTGCTGCTCGTCGACGACGACCATGCCAAGATTGTGAAACTCCACGGCGTCTTGCAACAGCGCATGCGTGCCGATCACGATCCCGGCCCCACCCGCGGCCACCTCGTCGCGCACCTGCTTTTTCTGTTGCGCCGACATGGATCCGGTCAACAGCGCAACCCGAGTCGCCCCCTCGGCGCCGCCGAGCTCACCCGCCATCGCGAAGGGTCCCAGTACGTCTCGGATCGACCGCGCATGTTGGGCAGCAAGGACTTCCGTCGGCGCCAACAGCGCACATTGGTAGCCGCCGTCGATCATCTGCAGCATCGCCAGGACCGACACGATGGTCTTGCCCGACCCGACCTCGCCCTGCAGCATCCGGTTCATCGGGCGACTCGCCGCCAATTCCGCCGACAGCACGTCGAACACTTCGTGCTGCCCCTTGGTCAATTCGAACGGCAGCTGTTGCAGCATCGCTGCCAGGAGCCCGTCGTCCTTGGGCGCGACGACGGGCCCGGTTTCGCTCAGCTCGCCATATCGGCGCGCCACCAAACCCCATTGCAGCCCGATCGCCTCGTCGATGGTCAGTCGGTCGCGGGCACGATCGCGTTGCGCGGCGTTCTCGGCAAGGTGGATCGCTCGCAGCGCCTCGTCTTCGGAGATCAGATTCCGTTGGCGCAGGAACGATTCCGGCAACGGATCCTCGACGGGGTCGAGTACGTCCAGCACCTGGCGCACGCACGCGTAGATGTTCCAGCTCTGCACCTTGGCGCTGGCGGGATAGATCGGAAAGAGTTCCCGTTCGAAGACCGCCAGCAGATCATCGCCGGTTGCCCCCGACGAATCGGCGATGGTCTTCAGCGACTTGGTGCCGATCTCCTTGCCACTGGGCGAGGAGAGGACGAGGAACGCGGGATGCGTCAATTGCGTTGCGCCCTTGAAGTATCCAACTTCGCCGGAGAGCATCAGGCGAGTACCCTCTGGCAGTTTGTCGATCATCCAGTCCGCATTGAAGAAGGTTGCCGTGACGTTAGGCCGCCGACGTCCGAGGGTGACGCGCAGCCACTTGCGCGGCCGCTTGCCTGGCTGTGGCTTCATGGTGCCGACCTTGGTGTCGGTGATCACGTCGACGAACGTGACGTGTTCGCCTTCCTCGAGGTCGAGCTCGTCGCCCTCGCCACGCACCGACATGCCGTCGCTGTAGGTGCGCGGGTAGTGCCGCAGTAGGTCGTTGACCGTGCGGATCCCGAAGTGCTCCTCGAGTGGGCCTGCGGCCTTCTTGCCAAGGACGTAGTCCAGCCGATCGGTGAGTGCGGCCACCGCTATTCCACCCCGATCAGCAGCACGTCACCGCCGTGGCCGGTGTGATAGCTCACCAGCTCGGCACCGAGGTGTTCGTGGTGAACGTGCGCGCGCAGGGCCTCCCCCACGCTCGGGTCGACTCCGGCGCCGGTCAGGACGGTGACGAGTTCGCCGCCGGACGTCAGCAGAAGGTCGATCAGACCCGCGCCCGCGGCGGCGACGTCATCGCCGACGATCAACACCTCGTCGCCCGAAATGCCAAGGCCTTGGCCGGGACTGCACATGCCCGCCCAGGTCAGCGCCTCCTCGGTGGCAACACGAACCGAACCGTGCCGCGCGCCGGCGGCGGCACGCGCCATGGTGTAGCCGTCGTCCACCGCCTGACGGCCGGCATCGTGCACCGCCAGCGCGGCCAGGCCCTGCACCATCGACGCCGCGGGCACCGGCACCACGTCGATGCCCCAGCCGATCGCGGCGGTGCACCCGGCGACCAGTTCTTCGGCGGCGAGGTAACCGTTGGGCAGCACCATGATCTGCGCAGCTCCGGCGTCGACGAGCGCGCGGAGCAGGCGCTGCGCGCTGATCGGCGCGTCGGCATCCGGTCGCAGCACGTGCGCGCCCTCGCCTGCGAACAGCGCCTCTGCGCCGTCACCGTCGACGATCGCCAGCACGGCGCGGTCCCGGCTCCAGCCGCCCGGCGGCCGTGCCCCTGCGTCTCCGTTCAGCGCGGTGACCTGGATGCGGCTCGGCGTGCCGATGTCCAGCGCCGCCTCCACCGCGCCGCCCGCGTCGTCGGCGTGGACGTGCACCGAATACCGGCCACCGCGCCCGGACGCCGCGATGGCCACCGATTCGCCGAGCCGCTCGAGACGCTCACGCAACAGTTCGACGTCCGCGTGGTCGCAGTCACCGAGCAGGTACATCACCTCGAACTGCGGCGGCGCTCCCCCCGACACCGTCACCGCGTCGCCGGGCGGCCGGGCGGGCTGGTACTCGGCGCGTTGCGGCGACTGCCCGGCCAGTGCGCTGGTCATCGCGTCGAGAAGGACCAGCAGCCCGCGGCCTCCCGCGTCGACCACGCCGGCCTTGGCGAGGACGTCGAGTTGTTGTGGTGTCTTGTCCAGGGCGATCGCCGCCGCTTCGGAGGCCGATCCGACCACCGCGACGAGGTCCGCGCCGTCCTCGGCAGTACCCTCGGCGGCCCCGGCGGCGGCCTGCAGCACCGAGACGATGGTGCCAGGCACGGTCTCGCCCATCGACGCGACGGTCAGGCCGACCGCGTGGCGCAGGGCCGCGCCGAAGAGCGCGCCGTCGACGTCGGCGAAGTCGCCGTTGCGTTCGGCGGCTGCCTCGGCGGTGACGTCGGCGAGGCCGCGCAGGATCTGCGACAGGATGACGCCGGAGTTGCCGCGGGCACCCTGCAATGCGCCCTCGGCGAGCGCGGCGGCCACCGCGACCACGTCGCCGTCGGGGCGCGAGTCGGCCCGCGCGCACGCCGCACGCATGGTGAACAGCATGTTCGTGCCGGTGTCGGCATCGGCGACGGGGAAGACGTTCAGCCGGTTGATCTCGTCAGTGTGGGCGATCAGGCCGCCGACCGCGGTGTGGGCCCAGTACCGCAGGGTGGTCGCGTCGAGCCGACGAGCCGACATCCCACCTCCAACCGACGAGCCGCCGCGTGCGCTTGAGCCTAGCCACTGAGCCTGACACCACTCCACGGCGTTCGTCCCGGTGGATGCGTTTTGGCGATACCAGGGAAGGCCGGTATTCTGGTCGGGTTGTCGGGTCGAAACGCGCCGGTTGCGGCGCAGGACCCAGACCCCCAAGTACTGATCGAGGAGTTTCTACTATGGCTGCCGTGTGCGAGATCTGCGGGAAGGGCCCCGGCTTCGGTAAGTCGGTGTCGCACTCCCATCGCCGGACCAGCCGCCGGTGGGATCCGAACATCCAGACGGTGCGCGCCGTGGACCGCCCTGGCGGCAACAAGAAGCGCACGAACGTCTGCACGTCCTGCATCAAAGCCGGCAAGGTCGCCCGGGGCTAATCCCCGTTCAGATAGCGCCCAGGGCGGCGGTTACTCGCACTTCTGCACCCGCATCGCTATCTCAACGACGTCGTTGCAGCCACGCACTAGGCCAGCCGCCAGTCGATCGGGTCCGCACCCACCTCGGCGAGCAGCTGGTTGGCCCGGCTGAACGGCCGCGAGCCGAAGAACCCGCGCGACGCCGACAACGGCGACGGATGGACCGACTCGATCGTCATGCACTGATCGCCGGTCAGCATCGGCTTCAGCGTCGCCGCGTCGCGCCCCCAAAGCACCGCGACCAACGGCCCTGACCTCGCCACCAGGGCGCGGATGGCGCACTCTGTCACCGCCTCCCACCCCTTGCCCCGGTGCGACGCCGGCGTACCGGGCCGCACGGTGAGCACCCTGTTGAGCATCATCACGCCGCGCTGCGCCCACGGGGTCAGATCACCGGAGGTGGGCGCGGGATGCCCGAGGTCGGCGGCGTACTCGCGGAAGATGTTGTCCAGGCTGCGTGGCAACGGCCGGACGTCTGGCGCGACCGAGAAGCTCAGCCCCACCGCGTGTCCTGGCGTCGGATAGGGGTCCTGGCCGACGATGAGCACCCGCACGTCGTCGAACGGAAACGTGAAGGCGCGCAACACGTTCTCACCGGCGGGCAGATACCCGTGGCCCGCCGCGATCTCCTGGCGGAGGAACTCCCCCATCGCAGTCACCTGATCGGCAACCGGGTGCAGTGCACGGGCCCAGCCCCGCTCGACGATTTCGCTCAACGGACGTGCGGCCATGATGGGTCAACCTAGCGTGCGGCGTTGGTCAGAACGACTGCCAGCCCGGGTTTCCGCGCCACGGTGTCCCGTCCACCAGCACCCGCGCAGGACCGTCGACCACGACGCCGATGCGGCGCCAGCCATCCGGTAGCACCCCGGGGAACGTCGCGACCAGCGCGTGGTCTTCTCCCCCACCCAACACCCACGCCCACGCGTCCTGCGCCGTCGCGGCGGCCGCCTCGGCGAGCGCGTCGTGATCGGCCGCCAGCGCCTCAGACGACACGTCGATGCCGACACCCGACGCGTCCGCGACGTGCCCGAGATCGGCCAGCAGACCGTCGGACACGTCCGTCATCGCGGTCGCACCCGCGTCCGCGGCGATGGGACCCTGCCCGTAGCGGACCTCCGGCGTCAGGTGCGACCGGCGAAGCTCGTCGTGATCGCGAACGGCGTTGTGCAGCAACCAATATCCCGCCGCGGACCGCCCGAGATCGCCCACCACCGCCACTGTGTCACCGGGGCGGGCACCGTCCAGGCGGACGGGGTCGCGTCCCGCCAGGTCGCCCAGAGCCGTCACCGAGATCACCCACTGCGGGGCCGCGACGAGATCGCCGCCGACTATCCCCGCCCCGAACTTGCGGGCCTCTTCCCACATACCGTCGGAGAGTGCGAGCACGTCGTCGCCGGACGTGTCGCCGGGCGCGCCGAAGGCGACGACGAACGCGGTGGCCGTCGCACCCATGGCCTCGACGTCGGCCGCGTTCTGCGCGATCGCCTTGCGGCCGACGTCACGCGGGGTCGACCAGTCCAGCCGGAAGTGCCTGCCCTCGACGAGCATGTCGGTGGACACCACGGTGCGGCCGTCGGGTGCGAACACCACCGCGGCGTCGTCGCCGGGGCCAAGCGCCACCACCGGCGGCTGCTCCCGGTCGCGCACCAGTCGGTCGATCACGGCGAACTCGCCGAGCCCGGCCAGGGTCACCTTCACCCCGTCGCCCTCGTCGCTCGCCATGCCACCTCCAGCAAGATCTTCGTCCCCTGAACACCGGCGCGACCTGCGGTACGTTTGGTCCCCCGGAGTCTATTCAGCGGGACGGAGGAGACAGCGGGTGGTCGAGGCTTTCATGCTGATTCAGACCGAGGTCGGCCGCGCCGAGGTCATCGCCAAGCAGCTGGCCACGCTGCCGGGCGTGCTGTCATCCGAGTACGTCACCGGGCCCTACGACGTCGTCGTTCGCATCGGCGCCGACTCACTTGGCGACTTGCAGTCCAACGTCGTTCCCAGCGTCCAGCAGGTGACCGGGAT
>NZ_JAVRPS010000514.1:0-5350 GCF_032162105.1 Mycobacterium sp.
ACTACCCCGACGTCACCTTGGCGGTGTATGCCTCGCCGAACCAAACGGTGATCGCCGGACCGCCCGAGCAGGTCGATGCGGTGATCGCGGTGGTGGACGCCCGGGACCGGTTGGCGCGGCGCATCGAGGTCGACGTGGCCTCCCATCACCGCATCGTTGATCCGATACTGCCCGAGTTGCGGACGGCGCTTGCGGACCTGGCGCCGCAGCCGCCGACCATCCCGGTCATCACTACCATCGACGACCACACCACCGCCGGCGCAATCGTTTTCGACGCCGACAACTGGGCGGCCAACCTGCGCAACGCAGTGCGGTTCAGCCAGGCCGTCGCCGCCGCCGGCGCCGACCATGCGACCTTCATCGAAGTCAGCCCCCATCCGCTGCTCACCCACGCCATCAGCGACACCCTGGGACCCGCGCATCACCACAGCATCGGAACCCTGCACCGCGATACCCACGACACGCTGACCTTCCACACCAACCTCAACACCACCCGCACCACCCGCCCACCACGAACCGAGCACCCACCCGAACCCCACCCAACCCTGCCCACCACCCCCTGGCACCACACCCACCACTGGACCACCACCCAAGAGCGAGTGGGCGGCGCCAGATCTGCGCCCACGTCTGGCACCCTGCTGGGTGAACACATCGCGATGGCCACCACGCCGCCGGCACATCTGTGGCAGGCGCGGCTGGTGCCGGAGGCCAAGCCGTATCCGGGTTACCACCGAATCGACGGCTTGGAGGTGGTTCCGGTATCGGTTCTGCTGCAGACGCTTTCGGCAGCTGCGGCTGAATCTGGTGCATCGACGTTGGGTGAAGTCCGATTCGAGTATCCGATCGTGGTCGATCAGCCGCGGGTGATACAGGTGGTCGCCGACGATGAATCCGTCACCGTGTCATCCAGTCTCGCGGCCGGCACCTCCGCGCACCGTTGGGTCAGGCACGTCAGCGCCCGAATCTCTCACTGGCTGCTGGACGACGAGCCCGAAGGCATGGACAAGAGCGGCGATCACGAAATGGCCGCCTACGATCCCTCGTCGGTCGCCGAGCTACAGCGGACGTGGGGCATCGAGGGGCAGCCGTTCCCGTGGTCGATCGACTCCTGCGAGTCGGCGCCGGGTGGACTGCACGCCGATGTCGGCTTGCCGGAGGGCTCGACGGTCGCACTGCTCGACGCCGCCGTTCACCTCGCCCGCCTCGTGGACAGCTCCAACCCGCGGCTCTTGCTTCCGGCCGGCGTCGAAAGTGTCCGCCTCGAACCCGGGTTCGCGGACGTGCGCGGTTCCGTCGAGGTACGTCGGCGTGGCGGCGACGGCGATGAGCTCATCGTCGACATCGCCGTGAAGGCACCCGACGGCAGTACATGTGTCGACATCCGCTCACTGAGATTCGCGAACGTCGAGTCTGGGCCTGCGCAGGCGGCTGCGCGCGGCGCCGACCCGCACACATTGGCGCACGCGATCGAGTGGCAACCATGGAGTGAATATGCCGACCCGGAACAGGCGCCCGGTGTCCACTGCACGCTCGCGGTTCTCGGGGAGGATGATGCCGCCCGCACTCTCCGCGATCGGCTAGCCGATGCCGGCTACATAGCCGCCGACGTCGCCGATGCACGGTGCGTCCTCTACATAGCCGAGCCCCGGCCGGTGGAGGCCACTGAGACCGACATCGACTGCGCGGTACGCCTGTCGGCGGAAGTGACCGATCTCGTCCGCCGGCTGGCCGAGCGGGATGACCGCGACCCGGCCACGCTGTGGATCATCACCCGCGGCGTTCGCGAGGCCGTCTCCGACGCGGCTTTGCGCCAGAGCCCTCTGTGGGGACTCGCCGGGGTCATCGGCGCCGAGCAGCCCCAGCTGTGGGGCGGCGTCGTGGACATCGGGGCCGGCGACGACATGGGGGTTTGCGCATCGGCCCTGTCCACGATGCTTCGGACGCCAGCCAAGTGCATCCTGGCGCTGCGCGACGGCGAATTCCTCGCGCCCGCGTTGGTGCGGGTTTCCGGCGAACCAGTGCGAGAGCCGCTGCGGTGTCGTCCCGACGCGGCGTACCTCATCACCGGCGGCATGGGCGCACTCGGTCTGCTGATGGCCGCCTGGCTCGCGGACCGAGGTGCACGTCGTCTGGTATTGGCCGGCCGCACTCCGTTGCCTCCCAGGAGTGACTGGGACAGCGACACCAACGACACCGACGTGCGCCACAAGATCGCTGCGATCCGGGCGCTGGAGGTGCGAGGCGTCTCCGTCGATGCCGTGGCCCTCGACGTCGGATCGCGCGACGCGGTGCAGGCTCTGCTCGGTAGGCGGGACGGCGACCGGGCTCCGCTGATACGCGGTGTCATACACGCTGCCGGAGTCACGGAAAGCCAGCTCCTGACCGAGATTGCGGATAGCCCGCTTCAGCGCACCATGTGGCCGAAAATCGCTGGCGCACAGGCGTTGCACGAGGCCTTCCCGCCGGGCGCCCTCGACTTCTTCTACCTGACTGCCTCGGCCGGGACGGTCTTCGGTATCCCGGGACAGGGCGCCTACGCGGCGGCAAATGCGTACCTCGACTGCCTGGCCCGAGCGCGTCACCACCAAGGCTGCCACACCGTCAGCCTGGACTGGGTGCCCTGGCAGGGACTCGGGTTCGCCTCTGACGCGCAAGTCGTCGTTCAAGAGCTTCAACGGCTGGGGTCGCGACCGGTCACCCCGGAAGAAGCCTTCACCGCCTGGGAGCACGTGAACCGTTACGACGTCGCGCAAGCGGTCATGGCGCCGATGCTGTCCGCTGAGGAAGGCACGTCGGTCATATCCGATGCGCACCGAACCGCACCGATGCGCGCATGGTCGCAGATGTCGCCCGATGGTCTGCACGCCGAACTCGAGAACGGGTTGCGAGCCATCCTCGCCAACGAACTTCGGATGCCGGAGCGAGAACTCGAACTGGACCGGCCGTTCGTGGAGCTGGGCCTCGACTCGGTGATGGCGATGTCGATTCGACGAGAGGCCGAGCAGCTCGTCGGCACCGAGCTGTCGGTGACGATGCTGTGGAACCACCCGACGATCGCGTCATTGGCGGAGTACCTCGCCAAACGGCTCTTACCGCAGCAAGACTCGGAAGGCGGCGTCGATGCGACGCCCGACGCGGCGAGCAGTGTGCTGGATGCGTTGTTCGACAGTGTGGAATCTGCTCCCGCCGGCAGCGAGAGCGGCATCTGATGACAGCCCGAACGGAGAGGTAGTCGTGACGCCGGTAATTGAGCCTTCCATCCCCGCTGTGCTCGCGGAGCGTGCGCGGCAGCAGCCGGATGACATCGCGTACACGTTCATCGACTACGAGGTAGACCCGGAAGGCTTCACCGAGAGCTTGACGTGGTATCAGGTTCATCAGAGAGCGCGGGTCGTCGCAGAAGAGCTTCTGCGTTGCGGGTCGGCCGGCGATCGGGCAGTGATACTGGCTCCGCAGAGCCTCGATTACATCGTCGCTTTCCTCGGCGCGATACAAGCGGGTTTCATCGCCGTCCCGCTTTCGGTGCCGCAATTCGGCACGTATGACGAGCGCGTGTCGGCGGCGCAGCGTGACTGCTCGCCGGTCGCGGTACTGACGACGTCTGCGGTCGTCGACGACATCAGGAAATTTGCTCAGGCTCAGCCCAGCCAACGGGCACCACGAGTGATCGAGATCGATGCGCTGGACTTCGATTCGCCACGGACGCTCGACGCGAATGTCGGTCCCCTTCCGAAGTCGGCATATCTTCAGTACACGTCCGGCTCGACTCGTCAGCCGGCCGGTGTCGTGGTGACCCACATGAACGTCATCGCGAATCTCGAACAACTCATGGCCGACTATTTCGAGGACTACGGGAAAGTCCCACCGCAGGACACCACGATCGTGTCGTGGCTGCCCTTCTACCACGACATGGGACTGATAGTTGGGGTGTTCATTCCGATGGTGGCCGGACGCCCGGCAGTGCTGATGAGTCCAGTGTCGTTCATGCAGAAGCCGGCCCGGTGGATGCAATTACTGGGGGCCAATACGAGCACGTTCACGGCTGCGCCGAACTTCGCGTTCGAGTTGGCGGTGCGACGAACGTCGGATGAGGACATGGCCGGGCTCGACCTGGGTGGCGTGGTGACCATGATCAACGGAGCCGAACGGATTCATGGCGCGACGGTCCGGCGCTTCAATGAGCGGTTCGCACAGTTCAATCTTCCGGACACCGCAATGCGCCCGTCGTTCGGGATGGCGGAGGCAACGGTGTACGTAGTGTCGTCGGTGGGGGGGCGTCCACCGGTGACGGTGCGTTTCGATTACGAGAAGTTGGCGGCCGGGCTCGCGAAGCGGTGCGAGAACGAAGGCGGTTCGGAGCTGGTCAGTTGCGGCCCACCCCGGTCGACCACGGTGCGGATCGTCGATCCCGAGACGGGGATCGAGAATCCGGCAGGCAAGGCGGGGGAGATCTGGCTTCACGGCGACCACGTCGCCATGGGCTATTGGCGCAATCCCCAGCAGACCGAGCGAACCTTCGGTGGAAGGCTGGTCGATCCGTCGCCGGACACGCCGCAGGGACCGTGGTTGCGCACCGGGGATCTGGGGGTGATGTTCGATCGGGAGCTGTTCATCATCGGCCGCATCAAGGATCTGCTGATCGTGGACGGGCGCAACATCTATCCCGATGACATCGAGGCGACGATTCAGGAAATCACCGGGGGCCGGGTCGCGGCGATATCGATTCCGGATGATCACGGCGAGCAGCTCGTGGCGATCGTGGAACTCAAGACGCGGGATGGCTACGACGAGGAGGCGCTGGACCGGCTTCGCACCGTGAAACGCCAAGTCACCTCGGCTATTTCGAAGTCGCACAGCTTGCTGGTGGCCGATCTGGTCCTGGTGCCGCCCGGTTCGATTCCGATCACGACCAGCGGCAAGGTCCGCCGGTTCGCGTGCGCGGAGCGCTACCGACTCGACGAATTCAGTCGTTTGGAGGTCCCGGCGTGACGGCGGCTTTTGACGAGGCCGCTCTTCGACGCTGGTTGGTCGACTATCTGGTGACGAACGTCGGCCGCAGTCCCGACGAGATCGACTTCGACGCGTCGATGCACGATCTGGGAGTGGGGTCGCGCAACATGGTTGTGCTCTCCGGTGAGCTGTCCGAGCTGCTCGGCCGGCCGGTCTCACCGGTGGAGTTCTGGCAGTACCCGACGGTCAATGCCCTGGTGGGGTTTCTCACTGGGTCTAAACCCGAGCCTGGGGCCGAGGCAGCGGGCCGCGATCGCGGATCGATGGACGAGCCGATCGCCGTCATCGGTCTGGGATGCCGCTTCCCGGGTGACATAGCTGGCCCGGAATCGTTGTGGCA
>NZ_JAVRPS010000515.1:0-4471 GCF_032162105.1 Mycobacterium sp.
TTCACCGATGACGACGTTCTGGTCGACCGATCCTGGTTGACCAACCTGGCCGCCAGGTTCGTCGAAGACGACCGGGTGGCCTGCGTGTGCGGGATGGTGCCCAGCGCAGAGCTATTGACTCCGGCACAGTCCTACTTCGACCGCAGGGTCGGATGGGCCCGCCGGTGCGACGCCGCGGTGTATGACCTGGCTGATCCTCCGGAGGACGACTGCCTGTTCCCCTTGCGCGTCGCGCAGTTCGGCACCGGCGCCAACTTCGCGGTCCGCCGTGACGCGGTCACCGAACTCGGCGGCTTCGACGAGGGCCTTGGCATCGGGTCGCCGACCGGCGGAGGCGAAGACATCGACCTGTTCGTCCGGGTGCTGCTGGCGGGTCACAAGCTGGTTCGGGAACCGTCGGCGGTGGTGTGGCACCGGCATCGGCGCACCGCCGAAGAACTCGAGACGCAGATTCACAACTACGGGTTGGGGCTGGGCGGCTGGATTGCCAAGCTGCTGACGCATCGCCAAACCGTTGGGATGGTGCTGCGCCGGGTCGGCCCAGGCATCCAGCACCTGCGGGGCATCACCGCGGTCGACCAGTCCGACGTCCTCGACACCGAACCGAGCCTCGACGGACTGGACCGGCGTGAGCTGGCGGGAGTTCTGCGGGGACCGTTGGCGTTGGTGCAAGCGCGTGTGGCTGGACGCAACGCGAATCCGCTCCGCCCGTGGAAGTTCTTCCGGGCGCTGGACTTTCGCCGCAGCCAGATGTGGGGCGACCCTGGCAACGTGATCATTGCCGGCCGACTGGCACTGTTGGCAGCAATTCTCGGTGCGGTCGGGTCACTCGGTGCGATCCGCACGCTACCCACTGCGGTACTGGTCCTCGTCGTCGCCGCGTTCATGATGGCTGGCCCCGGGAGTCTGCTGCTTTCCTGGTACCCCCATCTCCCTACGTACGCGGTGCTGCCGCTCATCCCGGTGGTCGGCCTTGCCGCGTGCGTGGTCACCGTCACCGGGCTGCTGATGGTCAACGTCTATCACCCGGTCGGGGTGCTGCTCGGCCTGACGGTGGCCACCACGGCAGGTGGTCTGGCACGGTGCGCGTATCTGGCCCAACGGCGAGCGGTCGGCGTGCCATGACCGCAACGTCCGCCATCGAACACACCTCGGCCGTACCCGCCAGCCACACGGCCGGACCACGCGACCGCGGTCGAGGCTGGCTGCCGTGGGCGATACTGGCGCTGGCGCTGGTCCTGTTCGTCATCGGCGAGCGCACCATTCCGACTGCCGTCCCCTCCCAGTGGGGCTTGCTCGCGGTCGCCTCACCGGCCTACGGTGCCTCGATCCTCCTGGCCGCCTTGGGATTTGCCGTGGCAGTTCGACGGGCGAACGCGCCAGCGATGGTGGTGGCGATCCTGGTGACGATCATCGTGCAACGGCTGCCGAGGGCCGTCGCGACCGACATGCCGATGTATGCGTGGACGTACAAACACCTCGGCGTTGTGGACTACATCCAGCACGCCCACACCTTGGCCCGCGACGTCGACATCTACAACGGGTGGCCTGGCCTGTTCGCGCTCACCGCCTGGTTCGCCGACCTGACCGGGGTGCCCGTCACCGAGATCGCGCACTGGTTCACGCCCGTGTTCCACGTCGTCTTCGCCCTGCTCGTCTACGGGGTGGCTCGATGCTGGGGTCTGCGCTCGATGGTCGCGTTGACCGCGACATTCCTGGTGTCGACCCTGAATTGGGTCGAACAGGACTACTTCTCGCCGCAAGCGACCGTCATGTTGCTGGTCGCGGGTGTCCTTATGCTGGTGGGGCTTTCGCGTGACCGACCCGTCGGCACGCTGCTGATCATCTTGCTGTTCGGCGCCGCGACGGTCACCCACCAGCTCACCCCGTACTGGACGCTCATGGTCATCGGGCTTCTGGTCATCACGCGGCGAATGAAGCCCTGGTGGATCGTGATTCCCTTGGCCGCGATGCTCGGTGCCTATCTGCTCTACAACTGGGACCAGGCGTCGCAATACACGCTGTTTTCGTCGGACGTCCTCGACAACGCCAAGACCAACATCCCGACCGTCGGTGTTCTCGGCCAGAGGGTGACGAGCGCGGGTGTGCGCGGGTTGTCGGCGGCCATGTGGGTCGTCACTGCGATCGTGCTGCTCGTTCGGTGGCGTCGCAAGCAGGCGTTCTTGGCGGCAGGAATTCTGGCGCTCAGCCCGATGCTGATCCTCGGCGGCCAGAATTACGGCGGGGAGGCGGTATTCAGGGTCTTCCTGTACTCGTTGATCGGCTGCTGTCTGGTCCTGGCACCGGTGCTGGTCGCGGCGTTGCAGGGCGGGATCAGGCGTTACGCCGCGGGTCTCGCCGCCCTCGGCGTCGCGACCGCGCTGTCCGCGCAGGGCTACACCGGGTCCTGGTACGCCAACGTGATGCCCAAGTCGCAGGTCGACACGGCGCGGGTGGTTCTCGGTCAAGCCGAGCTGCCTGCCTACCTGACCGCGGTTGCGCCGGTGTGGCCGGAACGCAGTTCGTGGCGTTACGTCGACTACGCACGGTTCGACGCGCATTTCGACGGTCTGATGATCAACGCCGCGAACCTCGCCGGACGACACTTCATCTCGCAGACCGACTACGAGGAGTTCGTCTACGCGCTGAACAGTCGCCCCGATGCGTCCACCTATCTCATCATCACCGACCAGATGCGGGTCTACTCTTGGTATTTCGGCATCCTCCCGTGGGACGCGCTGCCAAATCTCAAAGAATGGCTCAAGCGCGACACCGAACGCTGGCAGCCCTTCTTCGACGGTGAGGGCATCACCGTGTTCGTGCACAAGGTCGATACGGACAAGCTCGGCAAGTGACCATGATCACCAAAGTCCAACACCGCGACAGGCCGTGGGCCGACTCGTGCGTGAGCGTGCTCTGCGGGCCGATCGCGATGCCGACGACCGATGCCCTGCGTGCCGCGGTAGGTGCCATTTCCCGGGACTACCCCCATAGCCGGCTCACCTGGAGACTCGACAGTGAGTCATGGCAGTGGCACGGCGACCGCGCGCTCGAATCGGTTGTCGTCGAACGGGACTGGCCAGGAGACGACGTCGGTTCGACACTGGACGCGATGGCAGGAGACGCCGCACTGACGTCGCCGCTGTGCCTGATCCGGTACCCCAACCACATCGGCCTGCGGATGTTGCACAGTGTTGGGGACGGCCGGCTGTTCCTGACGACCATCTCGACGGTGCTGCAGAGCGCGTTGACGGGGGAGGTCGTGGAGTGGCCAGTGCAGAGGGCCAGGTCGTCCCCACTGCTTGGCGCGGCGGCAAAGACGTTCGGTGGCAGGCCACGGCTGCTGCGCGACGCCGTCCGCGACCGTGTTGCCCTGACTCCGGACGCACCGGTCGGCCCTGGCGAACAGAGACCATGGACTCCGGCGCGCCGCACCATCTACGGGTCGCTCGCCAGGTCGCGTGCCGATGAGTTGTTCGAGTGGGGTGCGCAATCCGCGCCGAAGGCGAGCCGCTTCGCCTTGCTGATCGCGTTGATGCTGCGCGCCATGCTCCGCGTCGGTCTGGAGACCTCCGACGATCGACGGGTCTTGGTCGACCTCCGGCGCTACCTCGGCTGGCGCTACATCGATGGCAACTTCGTCGCAGGCGTCCCGATGCGCATCGACGCCGAGATGGCGCCGGAGGAACTTTCGGCGAGTATGCGAACCACCATGAGTTCGGCACGGCCGCTGGCCAATCAGCTACTGACGTCGGCACGTAGCCGATTCGCGACGCCGATCCCGGTCACCAGTTTCGACCCGAACGGACTCGCCAGGGTGACGTTCACCAACATGGGCAGGACACCCGAGATCGATGGTTTGCCCTTCCTCACCGATCTTCCTCCGGTGTATGGCGGCAGCGTGCCACCGGACGGGCCCTTCGGCCTCACGGTGCTCTTCGGCGACAACCGACGGATGATCTCGATCAACGTGGCGTTCAACGACAACGCGATTGACGCCGACCTCGTCCAGCGCGCCGTGGACGCAGCGATAGCCGACCCCATCGGGCTGGTGTCGGAGTCACCGCTGCCGTCCCGATCTGGTGGACCGACATGAGCCGTGGCACCCTGTCGAGGTCGGCCGCCAGGGCGGTCGCTCTTGCGGCGCTGCTGGTCCTGCTCGTCAACCTCGTCACGTCGTGCAGCACCAAGACGGCCGAGTTCGATTATCTGAGAATCCAGGTCGACGGTCAGTCGGTACTCGCGGTGAGCAAGCGAGATGTCTTGGTGCACGGCATCGTGGTGTTCTTTCACGGTGTCGATCAGGACGAGTTCACCGTCACCAACGACCCGCACTTCGACGGCCTCACGTCGGACCTGATCGAGGCCGGGTACGCCATCGTCTCCAGCCGGGCAGGCGGGAATGACTTCACGCACCCGGCGAGGGTGAACAACTACCGCCAGCTCGCCTCGGTCGCGATGCAGCACTACA
>NZ_JAVRPS010000516.1:0-5355 GCF_032162105.1 Mycobacterium sp.
AGCAGGGCGATCGCGATGTGCAGCGAATTCTCGACGGGGCCACCGGACAGTTCTACGACGACTTCGCCAAGCGTTCACAACCGTTCGTCGACGTGGTCAAGAAGACGAAGTCGACCACGGTCGGCACGGTCACCGAGGCGGGGCTGGAGTCGCAGTCGGCAGACAGTGCTCAGGTACTGGTAGCCGTGACGGTGGCGACGTCGAATGCCGGTTCGCCGCAGTCGGATCCGCGCGGATGGCGACTGCGTATCGCGGTTACCCACGTCGGCGACCAAGCGAAGGTCTCAAACGTGGAGTTCGTGCAATGAGGTGGCCTATGTCCCGCCGCGGCGCAGACCCGACACCAAGCGACGACATCGGTTCATCCGGTGCATCTAGGCGGACTTGCGAACCGCACAACCATGAACGGCCCCCAAGCCCACGCCGCATTGGCTGGTCGCGGATGGTCGCCTACGGGCTCCTGCCGGCATTGGCGTTGCTCATGGCAACAGCCGCGGGCTATCTGAAGTGGCAGGACGCCACCCTGCGCGAGGACCAGGCAGTCCAGCCGCAATCCGTGCAGGCTGCGGTCGACGGCGCCATCGCTCTGCTGTCCTACCGCTCCGAGACCGTCGACAAGGACCTCGAAGCGGCCAAGAGCCGTCTGACGGGAAACTTCCTGGACGCTTACACCTCGTTGACCCGTGATGTGGTGATTCCAGGCGCAAAACAGAAGCAGATATCTGCGACGGCCACCGTGTCGGCCGCGTCGCTGACGTCGGCGACCGCCACCCACGCCGCGGTGCTGCTGTTCGTCGATCAGACCGTCATCGTTGGCACGACCGCGCCGACCAACACTGCGTCCAGCGTTCGCATCACGGTCGACAAGATCGACGGCCGTTGGCTGATCTCGCAATTCGACCCCGTGTGATGTCGATGCTGCCGGAAGGAGCTGTGTTCCACCGCCCACCGACCGGCCACCGACGCTCGGGTGAGGGGAAGGAAGATGGACATGCAGGATCGACGCCTGACATTGGCTGCCTTGGTGACCGTCGGTGTGGTGCTACTACCGTGCACCCCAGCCGCACATGCCGACAACAAGCGCCTCAATGACGGGGTGGTTGCCAATGTTTACACCGTCCAGCACCAGGCGGGCTGCACGAACGACGTGAGGATCGACCCGCAGCTACGGTTGGCCGCGCAATGGCACACCGACGACGTCCTCAACAACCGAAACCTCGACGGCGACCTCGGTTCTGACGCTTCGACGCCGCAAGATCGGGCCGCGGCGGCGGGATTTCACGGGACGGTGGCCGAGACCGTGGCGATCAATCCGGCGTTGGCAATCAGCGGCGTCGAACTGATCAATCAGTGGTATTACAACCCGGCATATCTCGCGATCATGCAGAACTGCGCCTACACCAAGATCGGCGTGTGGTCACTGAACAGCGTTGATCGCACCGTCGTCGTCGCCGTGTATGGACAACCGCAATAGCGCCAATAGGCAAAGGTGCACCCCGAAGGGGCGCACCTTACCGAGGGAACACATTCTGCCGCAACATGTTCCATGGTGCAGCGGATCGCGTGCGCTAGGGCAGCGACGCGGCTGGCTGCGCCCTGCGCCAGTCGGCGAAGGCGCGAACTGCGCGGATGCTCCTGTGGACTACGGAGACAAGCGCCGGGATGAGAGGAGGGGACATGACCATGAGGAGGAAGGCGAATAAGGTGAAATACTGCGACATGGTTTTGGGTCTCGTTTCCGCTCGGTTGGTTTGGGTCCTGAATCCGACGGCGCTTCGCGCCCCCGCGTGCGTAATGCTGGTTGTTCTCCCAGTGTGGTCACGTTGCCCCCGGTGCGCGTCTCCTCATCGGGCGGTTCTCGTCTCCCGAAGGGGGTAGTTCAATCGTCGACGGCGGTGCCGAAACGTCGTTGCGAGCCGGGGCGGCCGGAGTACGGTTAAACAGCCGCAGCAAAGGTGGTGGCCATGAGTAGTCCCGACGACACGCAGCGCAGGCTCGCTACCGGAATCGTCGCCGAGCTCGAGGCAGAGGGTTACGAAGATGCGCAGCCAGTGGGCCGCGGCGGCTTCGGTGTCGTGTACCGCTGCGGGCAGCCGGCATTGGATCGCGTCGTGGCGATCAAGGTGCTTAGTTCCGATCGGGACGACCTCGACCTCGAGCATTTCGCCCGCGAGCAGCGTGCGATGGGGCGGGTGTCGGGGCATCCGAACATCGTGCCGGTCCTGCACAGCGGCCTGACCTTCGCGGGCCGTCCGTACATCGTGATGCCCTATCACAGTCGCGACACGCTGGGCTCCTGGATCAAGGGCCATGGACCGCTCGAAGTCGTCGACGCGTTGACAATCGGGGTGCGACTGGCCGGTGCGCTGGAAACCGCTCACCGAGCCGGCGTTCTTCATCGGGACGTCAAGCCGCCCAACGTCCTGCTCACGAATTACGGGGAACCGCAACTGTGTGACTTCGGCATTGCGCGCATCGCGGGCGGCCGCGAGACGGCGGCGAACATCTTGATGGGATCCCCGTCGTACACCGCGCCCGAGCTGTTCGAGGGACGCACCGCATCGGTCGCCGCCGACGTGTATGGGTTGGCGGCCACGGTCTTCACACTGCTCAATGGCGAACCGCCGTTCGTGTTTCGACCAGGAGAGAACCCCATCGCATTCGTTCGTCGCGTGCTGGCGGGTCCGATTCCGGATCTGCGTGCCAAAGGTGTGCCCGATCCGGTCGGCTCGGCATTGGAGGTCGCGCTGGATACCGACCCCGCGCGGCGCCCCCGTTCTGCCGCGGCATTCGGGGAGATCCTGCGTGAGGCCGGCGCCCACGTCGGGCTCACCATCGTCGCTGTTCCGCTCGAGTTGGCGCCCTCGCCGGCCGACGCAGATGAAGCGGCTGCCGACGTCGGCGCCGCCGTATCCGCCGCACGTGGGCAATCGGGTCCGCGCGGATCGCGCTCGGACGGGTCGGGCTCGATCCTGCGGGCGCATTACCCGCCGAGTGCGCCGACGCGGTTTCGCCCGCCCACGTTCACTCGCCCGACCGTTTGGCGGCATCGAATCCTCGAGCGCCTCGGCTCGGGACGACGGCCCAAGCTGGTCCTCATTCACGCCCCCGCCGGCTACGGCAAGAGCACCCTGGCCGCGCAGTGGGGCGAAGCCCTTACCCGGGACGGCCTGAAGGGCGCATGGTTGGCCATCGACAGCGACGACAACAATGTGGTCTGGTTTCTCGCGCATCTGATCGAGGCGATTCGGCGCACGATGCCCGACCTTGCCGACGCGCTACAGCAGGAGTTCGAAGGGCATGTCGACAATGCGCAGCCGTACGTGCTCAATGCCTTGATCGATCTGCTGCACCGCGACAAGGAAACACTAGTGCTGGTGTTGGACGACTGGCATCGTGTTGATGAGACCGAAACCGCGAAGGCGCTCGCCTATCTGCTCGAAAACAGCTGCCACCACCTACATTTGATTGTCGCAAGCCGAACCCGCACCGGCCTTCCCCTGAGCACGCTTCGAGTCCAGGGTGAGCTCGTCGAGATCGACGCGACGCATCTACGCTTTGATACCGCCGAAACCCAGGCGATGCTGGTCGACCAGTGTGGCCTGCACCTGACCGCAGCCAACGTCGCCGAACTGGAGGAGTGCACGGACGGATGGGCAGCTGCATTGCAGCTGGCGTCCTTGACGCTGCGTGAGCAGGCCGATCCGGCCGCGCTCATCGAGCACCTGTGCGGACATAACGAAGCATTGGGTGAGTACCTGGCATCGAACGTCCTGGACAGCCTCGAACCGGACCTGCTCGATTTTCTGCTTGCGACGTGCATCACCAAACAGATCTGCAGCGGATTGGCCACCGCGCTGACCGGCAACCCGCGCAGCCGAAGCCTCCTCGAAGAGATCGAAAAACGCGATCTGTTTCTCCGCAGGACCGATGCCGACGGAACATGGTTTGAATACCACCACCTGTTCGCCGAGTACCTTCTGCAGCGCCTCGAGCGTGACGCAGAGGATCGGATACCACAGCTGCATCGCAGAGCAGCGCAGTGGTTTACCGAACACCACATGCTCAACCAGGCCGTCGATCATTTGATCCTCGGTGGCCAGGCTCGGCAAGCGGTCGACGCCGTCGAGCAGGCGGCCACCGATCTGATGGAGCAGTCACAGATGAGCACGTTGATCGGGCTCGCGGCCAAACTGCCGGCCCAACATGCCGATGCGCGCCCGAGGCTTCAAGTCGACCTCGCGTGGGCGAATGTCGTCCTTCACCGTCTGGCGGCCGTCGAAGAGGCGCTTCGGCTGGCCGAGGTGGGCATGGACTCGGCTACGAAGAACGAGGAGGGCAACCTACGCGCCGAGATGGACCTGATTCGCGCCGTGATCGCCGCTTTCCAGGACCGTGTCGACAGCTTCGCCGAAACCGCCGTTGAGGCGTGTGTCGACAGGGCCGACACACTGCGGCCCTTCATTCTGTGCCGCGCAGCCGACCTCGCATCATTTCGAGCGCTCCGGATGTCGGACTTCGATGACGCACTTCGCTGGCAACGGTGGGGACGCCAATTCCACGCTCGCATCTCAGGGACGCTGAGCGTGAGTTACGGATACTGTTTTGCCGCGATTGCCGCCAACGAGCAGCTCGACATCGCCGGCGCCGAAGCGCACCTGCGCCACGCCGTGCGCATCGCGCTGCTGCCGTCCGGTCGCCCCACCTATATCGCAAAGCTCGCCGGAGCACTGTTGGGGGAGCTCTTCTACGAACACGGCCAACTCGACGAAGCCGAAGTATTGCTCGACGACGCATACGCATTGGGCGCCGAGGGCGGAATCGTCGACTTCATGCTCGCCAGTTTCGGGACCGGAGCGCTGCTGAAGTCTTCCCGCGGTGACACGGCGGCCGCACACTGCCGACTGGCCGAGGGCCTCGACATCGCCAAGACACTGCAACTCCCGCGGCTGCAGGCCCGGCTACTCAACGACAGTGTCCGGATTGCCGCCCTGTCGGGGGAGCCGATCGACGACTCCCTGGCTCGGCGAATCGCCCATTCGCATTCCGAACACCTCGACGAACTCGGTGGCGTGACAGCCGAACTCATGGAGGATGCACAGATCCGAATGCTCGTGATCGATGGGACACCTTCGGCCCTGGATGAAGCATGCGCGCGGGCCCGCGCTTGCCGTGATCGGGTCGATCAGCACGACCGCCCCCGTGCCCACCTTCGTGCGACGCTGCACCTCGCGCACTGTCTCGGTGCTGCCGGCGACCACGACGAAGCGGTCCGCGTCCTGCATCCCGCACTGAGAACCTGTGCCGCGCTTGGGCTTAGCCAGTTGCTCCTCGACGAGGGGCCGCAGATGGTTC
>NZ_JAVRPS010000517.1:0-5775 GCF_032162105.1 Mycobacterium sp.
AGAATTCGCTGCACATCGCGATCGCCCTGCTGCCAGTCGATCGTGGTCAAGTTGACCGCGCCCTGCCTGGCTGCCTGAAGGAACTGGCTTCGCTCGGCCTGCCATTGGTGGGCCTGGTAGGCGTGAAGGCCCAACCATCCCGCCAGGGCCGCCAACGTGACAACGGTGGCAATACCGAACAAGATCGCTCGCCTCACCACTGAGACGGGTTGTTTCGACGGCGCAGCGGGCGCACCATCTGCGTCGTCTGCGGCGGGCTCTGCAGGGAAGTCCTCGATGTCGAGGACGTCGTCCGTATCTGCACATTCAGTCGCTAGCGGCATATCGTCGTCCGTTCCTGGTCGCGGGCGATGCTGTCGCAGAACGCCCGTCGGTCGCTTCGCCAATATCGTTGCGCCGGTGCGGCATTGCCGACGCGCGGATGCTGCACGATGACTTCGGCCGTTGGCCGCCGAACTGCCGCCGGCTGCGCCCTCAGCCCGCTGGCGGCGGCGGAAGCAGCAGGTTCTGCCATGTCTTCTCCTCAGGCGCGGGCTGGGCCAGATCGGACTGCGTGTGGACCTTGCCGTCGGGGCCGACATATTCGCCGGTGGCCGGGTCGTACGGGGCGGTCGCGATCGGCGGCGGACCGGGCCCAGCCGATGGCGGCGGGGCAGGATTGGGCGCGGCCGCGGGCGGCGTTCCTGGCGGCAACTGTGGGATGTCCTGGCCAGACAGCGTGGCGTTGGGATCGCCCTTCCAGTTGTAGCCGTCGTTGAGCGGCACATACTGCTCGTCGCTTTCGCACATCTTCACCGTCGGTGCGCGCTTGCCTGGCACGGTTTCACACGGGAGGTTGCGGGCGCCGCGCACGTTCCACGGCGAGTCCTGCGGGACCCTGCAATACAGGTCGCCGGGTGCGCGGTCGGGGTAGTCCTCGAAGGTGGGTATCCGCTGCTGCTGGACGGGCAGAAAACCGGTGGTGCATGGCGGCGGCAGGTTGAGGTTGAGATTGAAGCTGAGGTATTGGCCCTTGTAATCCTGCTTGGTGTTGACGTTGGCCACGATGCCCGCCTGGCCGTAAGCGACGGACTGGGGCAGCAGTACCAGGAGCTGCTCGATGTCGTTTTGGTAGGTCAGCCCGACCTGGCCGATGCTGACGAGATTCGCCAGCAGAATCGGCAACGTCGGTCGTAGCCGCTCGACCAGCTGGCGTAACTCTCCGGCAGCGGGGCCGCCCTTGTCGATGACGCCGGCGACGTCGGCGTCATGGGTCTGCAACTCGCTGGTCACGGTGGCCAGGTTTGAAGCCCACGCCTGAATCGCATCGGACGTGTTGGTCTGCGAATCGAGGACCGGCTTGGATTGGTCGATCAGTGCGATCAGCGGGTCGAGATTCTTGCGCGCTTCGATGGCCAGCTCGGATGAGCCCTTGATCAGGCGGGACAGTTCGGGGCCGAGGCCGCCCACAGCGGTGTAGGACTCGTCGATGACGGTCTTCAGGTTCTCGCGAGGCACCGCCTTCAGACCGGTGTTGAGGGTGTCGAGCAACGAGTTGATGTCGGGCGGCACGGTGGTGTTGGCCACCGGAATCACGTCGCCGTTCTTCAGCGGCGGTGAGGTGCCGTTACGGGGTAGCAACTCGACGAACTGTTCGCCGATCGCCGTCTGGCTGTGCACCTCGGCCTTGAGATCCGACGGGATGTCTATCCCGGATTTCAGCGACAGCAGCGCTTCCACACCGCTGTCGGTCAGCTGGACCGATTGCACCCGACCGACCTCGGTACCGCGATAGGTGACGTTGCCGGTGCTGTAGAGCCCGCCGGTTTCCGGCAGTTCCAGGCTCACCGTATAGCGGCCGACACCGAATGCCATGGCAGGCAACTTCATGAAGTGAAACGCCATCAGCGCCATCGCGACGAGCGCGATCACGGTAAAGATGGCCAGTTGGATCTTGATCTGTCGGCGTAGGTGCATTTACGGCCCCTGGTCCCAGCGGTACGGGATGGTCAGCGGGTTGCCCGGGTTGTTCGGGCCCCCGGCGGTGCACGGGCTGGGGAACTGGCCGATCGTGCGGCCCCACTGGAGCTCCAGCTCGGTCAGATCGCATTCCCACCGGGTGCCGGTGAAGAATCCCGAGTCGATGCGGCTGAGCGTCAGGTCGACGATCGCCGTGAGGTTCGCGTAGTCCCCTCGCTGCCATTTTTTGATCGTCTCGTTCGGGAACGGGTAAGTGGGAATCAGGCCGAGTGATCGCGTCAGGCTGGGGCCCGCGTTGGCCAGTGACTCCAACACAGGACCGATCTCCCGTAGCTCCTTGACCAGGTTTTCCTTGGTTTGGTTGACCGTGTCGACGGTCAAGGCGCTGAATTTGCCGAGCTTGTCGGCGGCCTCGACGAGGTTCTCCCGCTCGCCGTTGAGCACCGCGAGGGCATCGGGAATGGTGTTGAGCGCCTTGTCCAGAACGGGTTGGCGCGCGGCGAGCTTTCCGGTCAGGTGGTTCAGGCTGTCGGTGGCCGCAATGATGTCGCCGGTCTGGTCGTTGACGTATGCGGTGAACTTGTCCAGTTGCTCGATCAGGCTGTGCAGGTCTTGCTCCCGGCCCCGGAAAGCAGTGCTGAACGCCTCGGTGATGTCCTGCACCTGGCCTAGGCCGCCACCGTTGAGCACCATCGAGAGCGCCGCCAACGTCTGCTCAACCGTAGGAAAGGCTCCGCCATGCGACAACGGGATGAGTGAGCCGTTGTGCAGCTTGCCTTGCGGTGGGGCGTCTTTCGGTGGTGCCAGCTCGACGTGCAGTGACCCTAGCAAGCTGGTCTGGCCGAGCTTGATGGTCGCGGTGGCGGGTACGGCGACGTCGCCCTTGAGCTTCATCGTCAGAAGCGCATGCCAGTCCTGGCGCTCGATCTTGGTCACGGTGCCCACCGTTACGTCCGAGACCCGAACTCGTGCGTTCGGCTGCAGGTTACTGATGTCCGGCATCTGTGCCTGGATCTCGAAAGAGCCGGGGCTGCCACCCTGCGTGCCTGGCAGTGAGAGCGTGTTGAGCCCGCGCCAGCTGGCGCAGCCAGTAATCGCTGCCAGGACCACGATCGTCATCACCAGATGTAGCGCCCCCCGGCACGGTGCGTGCGGTCTCATGAGCCACCTCCGGGAGGAACCATCAGGCCAGGCAGGCCGGCGGTGGGGTCGGTGGCGAGCGTCGGCGCCCCCGGCGTATCGGTGCTCGGTGCTTCCGCGGGTAGCGGCGGACCCGGCGGCGCCTCCGCGGGCTGTGGTCCCGCGCCGGCGGCCGCAGCGGGCGGCGCGGCATCGGCGGCCGGTGGCACGAAGTCCGGCCGCATCCAATCCTCGCTATAGGTGACCTCGTTGGGTCTCGCCTGCGCTCCGACGAAGAGGTCCTCCCCGATCGGGGGAAAGTTGTACTGACGGTTCTTCACGATCGGCGCGAGATATTGCGCGCAGAGCTTCGCCGCTTGCTCACCGCCCATGCGAGAGGCCGACTGAATCGCACCGCAGAGGAACGAGATCGGGTTGGCGAAGTTGTTCACTGCCAGCGCACCAGTCAGCGAGCCGTTGGCAGGCTCGTAGATGTTGTTGAAGTTCTGAATCGTCGTCGGGGCGATGTGCAGTGTCTGCTTGATGTCGTCGAGGCTGTCAACAAGCACCTTCGTGATTGACGTCAACTTGTCCGACGTGGTGCCGATCGCTTCGCGGTTGTCTGCCGTAAAGGTGCGCACATCGTCGACCACCGAGTTGAGATCCTGGGCCGCCTGACCGACCTTGTTCGGGTCGTCGGCCAACACCGAGGACACCGAGGCCAGGTTCTGGTTGAGCTGCTCGAGCAGATCGGTGCTGTCATGCAGCGCGGTCACCAGCGTCGACAGGTTCTTGAAGGTGGAGAAGATGTCCTGGCTGTGGTCGCCGAGCGCGGACACCGCCTGCGACAACTTGATGACGGTGTCGCGGATGTTGGCGCCTTGCCCGCGCAGGTTGGTCGCCGCGGTGTTGATGAACTCGCCGAGTGTGCTGACCCCCCCGGGCTTGGTGGGCTGCAACAGTTGGCTCACCCGCTCGAGTTGAACCCGGATGTCGTCCCACTCGACCGGCACCGCGGTGCGGTCCTGTGGGATGACCGCGCCGTCCTGCATCGTCGGACCATTCGTGTAGGGCGGCGTCAGCTGGATCGCCCTACCTGTTACCAGCTGGGGCGACAGGATCGCAGCTTTGACGTCGGCGGGCACTTTGTGGTCGCGATCGAACGAGAAAGTGATCTTTGCCCGTTCGGCCTGCGGTTCAATCGTTTCGATCTTGCCCACCGGCACGCCCCGGATGAGCACGTCGTCGCCGGGGAACACCCCGGTGCTGTTCTCGAAATAGGCGACCACCGTGATTCTGGCGATCTGATCGGTG
Source organism: Mycobacterium sp. (assembly GCF_032162105.1). Lineage (GTDB taxonomy): Bacteria > Actinomycetota > Actinomycetes > Mycobacteriales > Mycobacteriaceae > Mycobacterium. Next base: position 4,393 of record NZ_JAVRPS010000517.1, read on the forward strand.
ACCCGCAGCACGACGAGCACGCCGGCAGCGAGCACGACGATGAGCAAAGTCGCCAGCAGGACGCGTGGACGTCGCAGCCACGTCATCATGGTTGGCCCCCTTGTTGATTCGGCGGCGGCACCTCACCGGGTGCGGGCACGTAGACCGGCGCGGGTGTCGGCTCGGGTGTGGACTGCAGCTGCGGCGGCGACGGGGCGGGCGGCCCCGGTGGTGGGCCGCCGGGCGGCGGGGCAGGCAGCGGTTCGCGGTAGGGGTAGCAGCCAGTAGGGCCGGGCAGCGGCAAGCCGGGCGGACCACACCCCTGATCGCCGGCGTTGCCGGTGATCGCATCCGGCAGCGTCAGATGCGGCTCGCCGCCCTGCCCTGTCCGCGGGTATGGCACGGGCAAAGCCGGGGTTCCGGGCTGGCCGGTCTGCGGATCCGTTCGCTGCGACGGCAGCAAGGTGGCCGGGTCCAATCCCAAGTCGGAGAATGCCGCGTCGACGAACGGCTGGACGAACTGACCAGGAAACAGGTTGACCACATATGCCTTGAAGAACGGGCCAGAGGACACGGATTCACCAAGCGACATGGCGTAGGTGTTGAGCAGCTTGATGGCCTGTTGCACGCGATCCTTGCGGTTGTCGACGATCGCCAGCACCCCGTTGAGCTTGTCCAGCGCAGGGCGCAGTTGCTCTCGGTTCTCGGCAATGAATCCCTTCAACTGGTGCGACACGGCCGAGATGTTGGCCCAGATCTGATCCAGCGCGGCGCTTTGCGTCTGTAGCTGTGCCAGCAGAGCGTTGGTGCTGCGCACCAAACTGACCACCTCATCGGTGCGCTTGGCGAGCACGCCCGTCGCCTTGGCCGCGTTGTCGAGCAAGTTGCGCAGCTGGGCATCGCGTTCGTTGAGTGTCTGCGAGAATCGCGCCACGCCGGATACGGCATTTCGCAGATCCGGGGCGGTGTCGGCAAAGGTCTGCGACAGGACGGCCAGCGAGTCCGACAACTGGTTGGTGTTCAGCCCGCTGATGGTGGTGGCCAAGTCGCCCAGCGCATCCGGCAGCTGGTAGGGCGACGTCGTCCGGTCCATCGGGATGGTGGCCGCCAGCTCGGCGTCCCCACGGGGTATGACGTCGAGTGCCTTGCTGCCCAGCAAGCTCTTGGTTTTGATCGCGGCCTCGGTGCGGTCCCCCAGAAAGATGGTCTTGTCGATACTGAACTTGACCAGCACACCGGGCCCGTCGAGTTCGATGCTTGAAACCTTGCCTGCGGGAAAGCCGGAAACGTCGACGGAAGCACCTGAGCGCAGCCCTCCTGCGTCGGCGAAGTAGGCCGAATAGTCCTTGGCCTGGTTCACGAAGGGCAGACTCTGGTAGTTGAGTGCGGCCAGCACGACGGTGA
>NZ_JAVRPS010000518.1:0-11680 GCF_032162105.1 Mycobacterium sp.
GATCGGGTACCGGCCCGATTACCGGTGGATCGAAGCGAGTGCGTTCGACGGCGCAGGCCGGCCGATGCAGAACCGCGGCGTCACGGGAGTCGAGGGCCTGACGTTCATCGGGCTGCCGTGGATGTACACCTGGGGTTCGGGCCGCTTCCTCGGCATCGACCGCGACGCCAAACACATTGCGACGACGATCATCGACGATCTTCATCACCAGTCCGCGCCCCGGCTCGCCGTGGCCCGCTGAGAGGAGAATCCATGTCAGTCTCCACTCGAGTTGACCTCGCCCTGCTTGGCATTCGCGGCCGGCCGCCGGTGAGTCGTACCGCTGGTGCGGGTCCCAGCGACGACGGCCACCTGGTGATCGACGGCCGCCCCGCCGCCATCCCACTCAACCCGCTAAGCCCCTTCGTCTTCGACGGCGCCAAGGTGCTCCTGGATGGTGAGGATTCCGGGCTCGACGTCCGCGTCATCGACCGGCCCAGGTTCTACGATCTGCAGACCGCGGAAGGCGTGTCATACGAGAAGATCGCCCGGCTGCACGGCCGGAACGTGCTCGCCACCACAGTCGTTCAGACCTGCATCCGCTACGCGGAGGACCAGCGCTGCCGATTCTGTTCGATCGAGGAGTCGCTGCGGTCGGGCGCCACCACCGCCGTCAAGCGCCCTGCCGAACTGGCGGAGGTGGCGGAGGCGGCGGTGCGCCTCGACGGTGTCGAGCACATGGTGATGACCACCGGCACCTCTGCGGGCGGTGACCGCGGCGCCAGGCACTTGGCGCGTTGCGTGCGGGCGGTGAAGGCCGCGGTGCCTGGACTGCCCATCCAGGTGCAGTGCGAACCACCCGGCGACCTGGCCGTCCTCGCCGAACTGCGCGACGCGGGTGCAGACGCCGTCGGCATTCACGTGGAATCCCTCGACGATGACGTTCGTCGCCGATGGATGCCGGGCAAGGCGACCGTTCCGCTGTCGCAGTACCGCGATGCGTGGCGCGAGGCGGTCCGGGTGTTCGGACGCAACCAGGTCTCGACGTATCTGCTCGTCGGACTCGGCGAGGATCCCGATGAGCTCGTTGCGGGCGCCGCCGAGCTCATCGAGATGGGGGTCTACCCCTTCGTGGTGCCGTTCCGCCCGCATCCCGGCACGCTGGCCGTCGACATCGACGGAGCTGGCGCGCCTGATTCGGCCATCGTCGAGAAGGTGTCCCGTGAAGTCGCCAACACCCTTCGGCTGGCAGGCATGGCGGGTGCCGATCAGAAGGCCGGTTGCGCCGCGTGTGGTGCTTGCGGCGTTCTGCAGAGTGTGGGTGGGTGAGCCTGGTGGAGACGACGAGAACCGAAGTGGCCCAGCAGCTCCGGCGTAGGCAAGAGCTGTCGATCCTGGCAGGCGGCCGCGCCCATTCGACGCCGGCGTTCCTCATCCATCGTGCGGAGAGTGACGCGGACGTCGCCTCATTCCGCAGGCTGCGTCACGACGCGTTCGTGCGCGAGCAGCACCTCTTCGCAAACAGCGACGCAGACGACATCGATGACGACCCGCGCACCGTGGTCCTCGTCGCCGCTGCCGCCGACGGGACGGTGCTCGGCGGCGTGCGACTCGCGCCACGGTGCGAACCCGACATCGGATGGTGGACGGGCAGCCGGCTGGTCACGGTCGACTCGGCACGGTCATCGGGGGTTGGCCCCGCACTCATCCGGGCGGCGTGCGCCCACGCGGAGTCCGCGGGTGTGCTTCGCTTCGACGCCACGGTGCAGGCGCGCTACGCCGCGATGTTCGGCTCGCTCGGCTGGGAGAACCACGGCGATTGCCTGGTCGCGGGCCAGCCACACGCCGTGATGCGCTGGCCGCTTCATCAGATGCAGCGCCTGACCGACGCCACCAAGTCGTTCCTCGGCGACGTACTGGCGCCGCTGCGGGAGGTCCAGGGCGGCCTTGGCCCCGCGGGCTTCGTCGGGGACGACGGCGTGCCATTGCCCGGCAGCGACTTCGTCGCCGCGTGCGATGCGATCATCCCGTCGATGGTCGAACGCGATCCGGAATGGGCGGGGTGGTGCTCGGTGTTGGTCAACGTCAACGACCTGACGGCGATGGGCGCAACGCCAACGGGTCTCCTGGATGCGGTCGGCGCCCCGACCAGATCCCTGCTCACCCGCATCGTGCGGGGGATCTCCAAGGCGTCGGCTGCGTGGCAGGTCCCGGTACTCGGTGGGCACACCCAGCTGGGCGTCCCCGCATCGCTCGCGGTGACGGCGTTCGGCCGCACCGCCGAACCGGTCCGCGCAGGCGGTGGCTCGGCGGGAGACATGCTGCGCCTGACTGCGGATCTGGTCGGCGACTGGCGGCCGGGACACCATGGCCGCCAATGGGATTCCAGCAGCACCCGCGACAGCGCCGACTTGGCACGTTTGGCAACTCTGGTGGCACGGATGCGGCCACGCGCGGCCAAGGACGTCAGCATGGCGGGCATCGTGGGGACCGCGGGCATGCTCGCCGAAGCCAGCGGGACCGGCGCCGAACTCGACGTCGCAAGGATCCCGCGACCGGCGAAAGCCGACATGGGGCAGTGGCTGACGTGCTTTCCTGGCTACGCCATGCTCACCGCCGACCACGCCGACGCCCGTGCGACACCAGTACCCGACGGGGTGTCCGCAGCGGACTGCGGCAGTCTGACGACTGATCCGGGTGTCCGGTTGCGATGGCCGGACGGTGTCACGACGACCGCCGTGGCGCCCCACGTGACCGGGCTGGGGAGGGCGTGAGTTGACCTTGGTGACGATCGCCGCCGTCGCGGCGAACTTCGGTCGCGACGTCGGTCGCGGTGTCGCCAAGGTGGTCGGCATCGTGGAATCAGCCGCACGCGATGGCGTCGACCTCCTGGTGTTCCCCGACGCCTGCCTCGGCGGCTACATCGGTGACCTGCGCGCCCCAGATCCCGACGACAGGCCGTCGGCACTGGACCCGGGCGGGCCCGAGATCGCGACGGTGATCGCCGCTGCCGGGCCGATGACCGTGTGCCTCGGTTACGCCGAGGAGGCCCACCACGGTCGCTACAACGCGGCGATCTGCGTCTCGGGAGACGGAGTGCTCGGTCACCATCGCAAGGTCCATCAGCCGGCGGGCGAAGGGCTGGCCTACCTTGCCGGAGATGCCTTCGCGGCGTTCGACACCCCGGTCGGCCGCCTCGGCATGCTGATCGACTACGACAAGACGTTCCCGGAATCCGCTCGCGCTCTGGCGCTGGACGGCGCGCAGATCATCGCGGCGCTGTCGGCGTGGCCGGCCAGCGTGACCGACCGTGCGTCGAGACTGCCCGCCGACCGGCAGGCCCGCCTGTTCGACCTCTACGACTGTGCCCGCGCCGCCGAGAATCAAGTGGTGCTGGTGTCGTCGAATCAGACGGGCGTGATGGGAGCCTTGCGATTCCTTGGCCAGGCCAAGGTGGTGGGTCCCGGCGGTGACGTGCTGGTGAACACCGGATCCAAGGGCGGAATGGCGAAGGTCACCGTCGACGTGGAAGCTGAAATCACCAGGGCCAGAAGGGTGTTGAACCACTTGGCCGAACGTCGGGTGGACGTCTACGGCATCACGACGCGGAGTTGACCGTGCGCGTCGCACTCCTGACCTATTCGACGAAGCCCCGGGGTGGGGTGGTGCACACGCTGAACCTGGCCGAGGCACTGGCGGCGTCGGGTGTGGAGGTGACCGTGTGGTCGTTGGCCCGCCAGGGTGACCGTGGCTTCTTCCGCGACGTCGATCCGGCGGTCCGGGTGAGGCTGGTCGACTTCCCCGACCGCGGCGAGGAGTCGGTGACCGACCGCATCGTGCGGTCGATAGCCCTCCTGCGCGCGGAGTTCACCCCGGGCGAGTACGACGTCGTGCACGCCCAGGACTGCATCAGCGCCAACGCCGTGGGTACCTGCATCCGCACCATTCACCACCTCGACGAGTTCACCACGCCGGTGTTGGCCGAGTGCCACGAGAAGGCCGTCGTCGAACCGTATGCCCGCATCTGCGTGTCGGCAGCCGTGGCCGCCGAGGTGGCCGCGGGCTGGGGTCTGCATCCCACCGTCATCCCGAACGGCGTTCGCGCGCAACGGTTCATCGATGCGGCTGCCGAAACGCCGTCGGCACGAAACCGGCGAGACGGTTGGCGGCAACGCCTGGGAAGCTACGTGCTCGCCGTCGGGGGGATCGAGCCCCGCAAGGGCACCATCGACCTGGTCGAGGCGTATCACCTTCTACGCCAACGACTTCCCGACGTCGGACTGGTCATCGCCGGCGGTGAGACGCTGTTCGACTACCGGTACTACCGCGCCGCCTTCGAGCAGAAGTGCGCCGATCTCGACGTCGATCCCGTCATTCTGGGCACGCTCGAGGACGACGAACTACCCAGTCTGGTCGCCGCATCGGCGGCCTTCGCCTTTCCCTCGACGAAGGAGGGATTCGGGCTGGCCGCCATGGAGGCATTGGCCGCGGGCCGACCCGTCGTGACGCGGGACCTGCCGGTGCTGCACGAGGTGTTCGGTGACACGGTCCGCTACGCCTCCACGCCTGCCGCGTTCGCCGAAGCCCTCGTCGACGCACTACAGTGCGATGCCAACCCCCAACCGGGCCGCGCGCTCGCGTCGTCACTCACCTGGGAGGATTCCGCGCGGCGTCACGTCGAGTTCTACCGGTCCCACCCGATGCCCGGCTAGCCAATCAGCCGAGCGGACAGGTCCCAGAGACGGGCCGCGTTCTCGGGGTCGAGCGCGTACGGTGCGACGCCTGCGATGGTCAGTTCGTCGCGGCGGTGCACGACCGGTGCCTCGTTGCAGTCCTCGAAGTACCGGCCACCAACGCCGTCGAGCAGGGGAGAGGCGGCGAGCAGCGTCGAGGTGGCAGCGCCCTGCTCGGGGCTCTTGAGTCGGCTGCCCGCCCTGCGGAAGCGCTCTTCGGCGTCCTTGCCGTAGTCCGGCGCGAGGTGTCGCTGCAGCGCGGTGAGGATTCCGCCCGGCATCAAGGCATTGGCGAGAATGCCGTCGTTCGTCCAACGCCGGGTGGCCTCGACGGCGAATAGCACGTTGGCCGTCTTGGACTGGCCGTACGCACCGAACGGGTCGTACTCACGGAACGCGTAGTCGACGTCGTCGAAGATCACCGGGGACCGCAGGTGTCCACTGGAGCTGACCGAGACGATGCGGGCGCCGCCTGCCGAGACAAGTGCAACGTGCAGGCCGATGGCGAGAGCGAAGTGGCCGAGATGGTTTGTGGCGAACTGCATTTCGTGTCCGGTGGCCGACAGCGACAGCTCCTGGATGGCCATCACCCCGGCGTTGTTGACAAGGATGTGCAGGGGCCCGCTCCAGGCCGCGACGAAGGCGGCGATGCTTGCGGGGTCGCTCAGGTCGAGCGGGCCCACGTCGACCCGGCCGCCGATCTCACCGGCAACCCGGGTGCCCGCGGCGGTGTCGCGCACTGCCAGCGTGACGTGTGCACCGGCGTCGGCCAGTGCTCGCGCGGTCTCGACGCCGATGCCCGAGGCGCCGCCGGTGACGATCGCGCGCTTGCCCGAGAGGTCGACGCCTGCGATCACCTCCGCCGCGGTCGAGTCGGATCCGAATGGCGTGGTGATCAGGTCATGGCTCACGACTCATCGCAACGCGGCCGAAGCGGGTCGTGTTCCCGCTGTACGGCGTCGATCGCGCGGCCGGCTTCGTCGCTGATTCGACGCACTAGGGCCGTTGCGGTATCCAACTCGGTGATCAGGTCGACGGCCTCGCCCGCCCAGATCGGCAAGTAGTCCATGTCGGCGCGGTCGACGCCGAGCCGGAACTCGGCCTTGGCGTTGACGTCGAACCGCAGCGCGTCCTCGCGGTCGCGCCAGGTGTCGGTGAAGCGGTTGCGCAGCGTGCGTGCTGTGAAGCGACGCGGCCACGGGGATTCCCTGGCGATGTCCAACACACGGTCGCGTGTGGTGTCCGCGGCAGCGGCGGCCGTAATCGCCTTGCCCTGCTCCGCGCTGATCAGTGCCTCGTGCGTCGCCTCGAAGCGGGTTCCGATCATGGCACCGGCGGCGCCGAGGACGAGGGCCGCCGCCAGACCGCGACCGTCGGCGATGCCACCCGCCGCAAGGACCGGGGTGTCGCCGGCCACGTCGACGACGGCGGGGACGAACGGCAGCGTGCCGCGGCCCTCCCCGTGACCGCCTGCTTCGGCGCCCTGTGTCACCACGACGTCTGCGCCGAGATCCAGTGCGCGCCGCGCATCGGGCAGTGTGGTCACCTGGATCATCAGCGGGATTCCCGCGCCACGGACCGCGTCGGTGAACGGCGTCGGATCGCCGAACGACAGCATGATCGCGGCCGGTTGCTGAGCCACCGCCCGCTCGAGCACAGCGTCGTCGACGGCCCACGCCAATAGACCGATGCCCCAAGGCTTGTCGGTCCCCGCACGGGCTAGGGCGCACTCCCGCTCCAGCCAGTCCGGCCCGCCGCTGCCGACCATGCCCAGGCCTCCGCCTTCGGAGACCGCGGCCGCCAATGCTCCGCCCGCGACGCCGCCCATCGGGGCCAGCACGATCGGATGCTCGATGCCGAGCATCGTCGTCAACGGTGTTCGCAGCCCCATGCCTGCACTCTAGGCAAGCGCGGCGGCCTCAGGCGCCGCTAGGAAGGGGGTCGAGAGCCTTCGCGGCCTTCTCGTGGCGGTGTTGACGCTCGGCGACCGCGAAATAGAACGCCAGGGCGAAGGCCGAACTGGTGAATAGGACCAAAGTCCAGAACAGCCAGGACCGCCGGATGCCACGCCGGTATCCGTCGACGATAGTGAACAGCGGGATGAGCACGAGGCTGATGATGGTGTAGTCCTGGCTGGCCGAACTGGCCGCCGGATTGTCGTAGCCCAACACGATGAACTGCTGCCAGCTGCCAGGACCCCAGATCGGATTGCCCCCGGGCACCGCGAACTCGGCGACGAACTGATGGTTGAAGTAGTAGCCGATGACGGTCGCCGCGATACCCGCCGCGTAGTAGGTCAACTCGAGCGGCGTGAAGAGCGGGCCGCCGGCTGGCCTGGCGAAGATCTGCGGATTGGCCCGGACGATCCAGGCGATGACGGCGACGCCAAGAAGGGCGTGAACGATGAGCGCGACCATGGCCTCAGTATGGTGCGATGCGGCCCGAAGTTTTGTCATTTTTGACAAATGCTCAGCGCGGTGATGGTCCCGGATCGTTGTCCAGCAGAATCGGCTGACCGTGCGGCGTGGCATGCGCCGCGCGATCCCATGCGGCGCGACGCGTGTCGAGGTGGCCCGAGGTGGCCACGCCCTTGTCGACGACGAGGCGCTCGATGGCGGCCAGCCAGTGCCGGTAGTACGTGGAGCCGTCGTCGGGGTCGCCCGCGGCCTGCGCCCGGCTGATCTCGGTGGCCAATGTCGATGCCCACTCGTTCCAGGTGAACAGGCCGCGTTCGTGAAGCAACAGCGTCATCGCGAAAGCCTGGGCCTGCCAGGGCGCTTCGAAGGCCGGAGCGCCATCGGCGTCACGCGGAATCGGCGCGACGGGTTCAGCCGCGGCGAGCAGGGCGTCAGCCGGCTTCAAGGTAGCTTTCCCACGCGTCGATCGAGGTCGTCAGTGTTGGGTCCGCGTCGTCACCCCACAGCTCCACGCCGGTGAACCGCACGGTGTACAGCCATTGCGGCGCCTCGCCCCGACCGGACGCATTCGCGTCGGCGAAGACGTGGGCTCCATGAATCCGTTCGACGATGCCGCGCTTGGCGCGGGCATACCGCGGCAGACGCGTGTGGCCCAACGGGTTCATGTTGCGTGTGACGACCGGGTCGCCGACCGCGTAGCGCGCCGGTGTGGCGACCGGTCGTTCGTTGGTCACGCTGGCAGTGAGGACGCGTAGTACGTTCTCGGGTTTGAGCACTCCCGTGCCGGGCTTCCCCGGTGCGAGTGACCGGCCGGTGTCGAGCTCGTCCTGGGTGACCAGACCGGTCTGCAACAGAAGCTTCTCCAGCCCCCTCAGCCAGATCTGGTAGTAGCTCGATGACAGATACTCGGGGGGCGGTAGCGACTCGCGCGCGTGGCGGCTGGTGTCGAGATTCCACGCACCGGTGGCCGACGCGGCCAGGGTGAGACCGAAGACGCGCCGCTCCCAGTCGGCATGAAACGTTGGCTCATCGGGCTCCACTTCGATGGGGCCGAACCCCATGTCGCCGCCCATGTCCTGCGCCCCGTTCACGCGGGCACCTGCTCAGGGGAGAGCGCGAGGCCGGTGCCGATCATCGAGTCGCGGGTGACGAGGTCGGCGAGCCGTTGCTCGCTCCAACCGTCGGTCCCGGCCGGACGCATGGGTATCACGAGGTAACGCACCTCTGCCGTCGAATCCCAGACGCGGATCCTGGTCGAATCGGGGAGTGTCACACCGAATTCGGCCAGCACGCTGCGCGGATCGAACACCGCGCGCGAACGGTAAGGCGCCGATTTGTACCAGACCGGCGGTAGGCCAAGCACCGGCCAGGGATAGCAGGAGCACAGGGTGCAGACGACCATGTGGTGCTCGGTCGGGCTGTTCTCGACCGCCACCATGTCGTCGCCCTGGCGGCCGGTGAAGCCGCAGGAGGCGATCGCCGCGGTGGCGTCCTCGCGCAGCCACTGGGCGAAGCCTTCGTCGGCCCACGCCTTGGCGACGATCTGAGCGCCGTTGCGGGGCCCGATCCGCGTCTCGTAAGCCTCGACCACTGCATCGACGGCGGCCGGATCGATGTAACCCTTCTCGGTGAGGATCGATTCAAGCGCCCGCACCCGCAACTCGACGTCCGAGAGCTCGCCGTCACCGTGCCCGCTATCGGCGGTCATGGCATTGGAGTCTATCGGCGAAACCTGGTCTGCTGAGCGAATTCAGCGGATTCTTACGAGGAACCCCGGTCGTTGCGGCCGGGAGGAGTCGCATCGCGTTCTGTGTGTTGACGTGTCGCGCCAGTACGAATTAGTCGGCACGTTTCTGGTTTTCGATGTAGTCGTTGACAACCGACAGTGGTGGGCCGCCGCAGGAGCCGGCGAAGTAGGACGGGGACCAGAAGTGCTCGCCCCACTGGTATTTGTGAAAGTGGCCGGGGAACTCTTGGCGCAGGCGTCGTGCCGAGACGCCCTTGAGGCTGTTGACCAGTCGCGTTAGCGCGATTTTGGGCGGGTAGTGCACGAGCAGGTGCACATGGTCGGTGTCACCGTTGAACTCGTGCAGTTCGACGTCGAAGTCGGCGCAGACGTCGCGCATGATCTGTTCACAGCGGTCGAGGATCTGCGCAGTCAATGGTCCGCGTCGATGTTTTGGGGTAAAGACCAAATGTGCGTGCAGGTCAGAGACAACGGATCTTCCCCTGCGAACATGGGGATCTGGCTCCCATCGAGGTGACATAGACCAATACTGCTCTGGCAGCAGGACGTGGTGTGTCGGTCCCCAGGGTTAGGGTGCGGTCGTGAAACAGGTGGTGCAGGTTCGGCTGGAGGTGGACCCCGCCCAGGTGGATGTGCTTGCTCGCACGTTGATCGCCTGTAACGCGACCGCGAACTTGGTATCAGCGGTGGCGCACGCTCAGCGGGTGTACCGGCCCCGGGATCTGCGGGCCATCACTTACGCTCAGGCCCGCCAGCACGCCGGTCTCGGGGCGCAGGTCGCGCAGTGCTGTATCCGCAAGGTCGCCGATTCCTATACGTCGTTGACGGCGAATCTGCGGGCGGGCCGGTATGGCACGCCGGGAAGTCCGCGCCGCACCAAGGTGGAAACCTCGGCGATCCGGTTTCGGGCCTTGGCGGCGCAGCCGTTCGATGACCGCTGCTTGTCCTGGATTCATGACACCGACGCCGGCACGGGTGGGACGGTGTCGATCTGGACGGTGGACGGGCGGTTGAAGAACCTGCGATTCGCCGGCAGCGCTGAGCAGGTCGCGCTGCTGAGGACCCATCGCAGCGGTGAAACCGATCTGGTCGTGCGCCGGCACCGCGGCGGGACACTGAGGGCCTATTTGATCGCCACGATCGACGTGCCCGACACGCCAGTGCGCACCGGTGAGCACCTCAAGGGCGCCGGCGGGTGGATCGGTGTCGACCTGGGCATCGAGAACATCGCGGTCACCAGTGACCGGTCTTTGGCCCGGGAACTGATGAGTACCTACGGCGCGGATGCTGCTGGTGGGGCCAGCGGGCACGGCAGTGTGAAGGATCGCCGCACCCGCAACCGTGAACTACGCCAGAAACTGCAGAAGAAGAACACCACGTCAGCGAAACGGCTGCTGCGCGTACGCGCCCGCAGGGAAGCCCGGTTCGCCGCCGATGTCAACCACCAGATCGCCAAGAGGATCGTGGCCGAGGCTGAACGCACCGGACGCGGGATAGCAGTCGAAGAACTCACTGGTATCCGCGAACGGGTACGGCTCCGCAAGCCCCAACGTGCCACACACGCCAGCTGGGCCTTCGCCCAGCTCGGCGCGTTCCTCGCTTACAAAGCAGCCCGAGCTGGTGTGCCGCTGGTCCATGTGGACCCGGCCTACACCAGCCAGCGTTGCACCCGCTGCGGCCATATCGACAGACGCAACCGGACCAGCCAGGCCGAGTTCGTATGCCGGGACTGCGGATTCATCGCAGAACACGCAGACATCCTCGGGGCCGACAACATCGCGCACCGAGCACCAACCACCTGGGCCCAGTCAACGGTCCCCAGCGCGGCGTAACACCTGACAGCCAGCTAGGCACTACAGCTGCAAAACCCCGGTCCCTCAAGACCAGGTAGTTGACCGCAGCCGCAGGCCTCTCGGGGTGCGGGCGAAGCCGCTGCCGGTCAAGGCGTCACGCACGGTGGACAGGCGGTCGTCCGCACCGGGATCGAGCACCGAGACGCCGTTGGCCTTCTCCACCAGCAAGGACTGCAGCCGTCGGCCTCCGACCATCTCCGCAAGTGCGGCCGCCGCCGACCGATTCGCCTCGACGTCGTCGGAGTACGACAGCAGGGTGCGCCCACCGCGCTCCAGGAACCACACCAGCTCCCCGTCGACCAAAACCACGAGTGCGCCGGCCTTGCGGCCCGGCCGGTGCGCGCCGTCGCCGGGCCACGGCAGGGCGGCGCCGTACGGGTTGGCCGGGTCGGCCGCTGCGAGCACGACCGCCTGGTAGGCACGCCGCTCCTGGTCGACGTCGTCGAGGTAGGTGCGCAGCCGGTCCACGGTGGACGCCACCGCGAACTGGGCGCCACCGAGCGATTCGACGAAGTAACCGCGCTGGCACTTGCCTGCATCCTCGAATGCGCTGAGCACCTTGTAGAGCATCGCGAACCCACCGGGCAGCCCTTCGGAGGAACCCTTCGTCAGCACGCCGTAGCGGTTCAACAGCAACTCGGCCTGGAAGTGGGCGCGCACCGTCGATTCGGGTTCGGCGGGCGGCAGCTTGGACCACCGGCCGGCGACCGTCGGCTCGGACGTGCGGGTCTGGGCGTGCGCGACGCTGTAGCGGCTCATCCGGGGGGGACGCTGCCGCTGGCGGTGCGCGCCGCCGCGGCGGCCCGTGCCGTGCAGTAGTGCGCGCACGGGGGAGAACGTGTCGCCGGTGACCCAGCCGGCCCAGATCAGTTCCCAGAGAGCGGCTTTCAGTGACTCTGTGTCGACCGCATCATCGAGTTGGCGGAAGAAGTACGCCCCGCCGTGACCGAG
>NZ_JAVRPS010000519.1:0-7954 GCF_032162105.1 Mycobacterium sp.
TTTCCCGGCCAAGGTGCTCAGCACGTCGGGATGGCACGCGGCCTCCATGAATCCGAGCCGGTGTTCGCCGAACACTTCGATCGGTGCGCCGCGGGGTTCAGCGAGGAATTGGGTATCGACCTGAGCGCGGAGGTATTCGACGGGGCCGGACGGAACTTGGAGCGCACCGATCGGGCCCAACCCGCACTGTTCGCCGTGGAATACGCGCTGGCGAAGTTGATCGAGTCCTATGGTGTTCGCGCGGCGGCGCTGGCCGGACACAGTATCGGCGAGTACGTCGCGGCCACCGTCGCAGGAGTCTTCGATCTCCCCACGGCGGTCAAGGCGGTATCGATGCGCGCACGTCTGATGCATGCGTCAGCGCGCGGTGTCATGGTCGCGGTGCCCCTGAGTCCCGATGCCCTGGCAGAGTACTTGTCCTCGGACGTCGACTTGGCCGCGGTCAACGACCCCAGCAGCTGTGTCGTTGCGGGTTCCGACGAAGGCATTCGCAAGTTCCAGGATCGCCTTGCCGAGGGAGGGATCGCGGCTCGTCGGGTTCGCACGGCGCATGCCTTCCATTCACGGTTGATGGATCCGGTGATTCCGGAGTTCAAGGGCTTTCTGTCTCGCCTGACGCTTCAGGAGCCGCAGATACCCCTGCTGTCCAACATCACGGGAACATGGATGTCGCCGAACGAGGCGACCGATCCAGCGACGTGGGCGCGCCAAATACGGGCCACCGTCAGGTTTTCCGACGAACTCGACGTACTGCTCGCCGAGCCGTCTCGCCTCGTCGTCGAGGTGGGTCCCGGTGGGAGCCTGACGGCCTCCGCAATGCGCCACCCCAGGTGGTCGAATGCGCACCGCGCGGTACGGCTCATGCGCCACCAAGTTCAGAACAAGGACGATCGCGACACGTTCCTGCTTGCGCTCGGAGCACTCTGGTCGGCGGGTGTCGACGTCGACTGGTCGCCCCTATCAGGGGGCCGTCGGCCGAACCGCGTGTCGCTGCCGGGTTATCCCTTTGTACGCCAGCGGCATTGGTTGGACCGCAAAGCCATCGTCGAGCGGCCAGAGAGTGCCACTGCGGTGAATGGGATGACGAAGGTACCCTCGGCTGAGCCCGGTGGCGGGAACGGCGCGGCCACCAGTGGCAGCTCGCCGATTGAGACCGCCCTGCAGCGCATTTGGGCGCAGTGCCTGGGTGTCGACTCCATCGACCGGAAGGCCAATTTCTTCGAGCTCGGCGGTGATTCGCTGATCGCGATCGGCGTAGCGATGACCGCTGCGAACGAGGGACTCGACCTCACGCCGCAGGACCTCTACGAGCACGAGAGCTTGGCTGCCCTGGCCGGCGCACTCACCGCCCGATATACGGCCGGCGGCCTGGGCCGCCAGTCGCCGGGTGACTCCGCGAATCCACCTGTTCCGCCCAATATCGCGTACTTTCTCGAGCATGGGCTGCGGGATACCGGCGCCTGGCGCACTCCCGTCATCCTGCAACTGCGCGCCGATGTCGCGGTGGACGACGTCAGGTCGGTACTCACGGCCGTGACGAATCATCACGATGCGCTGCGACTGCGGATCGTTGAGCGCGCGGGAGCGTGGGAGCAGCACGTCGACGAACCCCACGAGTTCAGCGACCTCGCCACCCGGTCACTCGACGCCGCGGAGCCCGCAAGCCCGCAGGAGCGGGAAGCCGTACTCGAGATCCTCAAGGAACACCTTCAGGGACCGGACTCGTCGAGCCCGCCGCTGGCCGCCGCGTACGTCCGTGGCCTGCCCGGTGGCCCGTGCTACCTCGCGATCAGCCTGCATGCGATGGTGGGCGACCATGCCTCACGAGACATCCTGCTCACCGACATCCTTACCGCGTTCGGGCAGCACCTGGCCGGCGAAGACATCGAGCTGCAACCCGTCACCACATCGTGGCGCGAGTGGTCTCAGCGTTGCGCCGGGCTCGCCACGCATCCCGCGGTCGTCGAGAGTCGTGGTTTCTGGCTGGAGAACGCGACGAAAGCGACTCTGCGGGTGGCCAGCCCGGGAGATGGACAGCGACCCGAGGTCGACGACCTGGTGCTGTTGTCGTCGAAGCTGACCGTTTCCGAAACCATGGAGATCGACGACGCACGGCGCAGGCTTCGGTTGTCGCTCGACCGAATCCTGGTGGCCGCACTGAGCCGGGCGATCGCGGAAGCCGTCGGCGAGGGTACCGTCGCCGTCGACCTCGGCGGGTCCGGCCGGTCTGTTCTGAGGCCGGACGTCGACCTGCGCCGGACGGTTGGCTCGTTCACCACCGTCTATCCCGTCGTGCTCACGTGCGCGAAGGGCAAGGACGAAAACACCAAACAACTGTTGGACGATGTGAACGACACACTGAATGCCGTGCCGCACTACGGAATCGGGTACGGCCTGCTGCGGTACACGTACGCGCCAACGGCGCGGCTGCTCGCCGCCGCCCGCCCAGCCGACATCTACCTATCGAACGTCGGGACGATTCCCGACCTACCGGCCCTGGCGTCAGGTGATGATGCCGTTCAGTTCGATACCGATACGGCGATGCCAGTGCGCGACACGATCCCAGGCCTCGGTCATGCCGTCGAGCTCCGGGTTTACCGTTCGGCTGGTGTGCTGCACATGGATTGGTGGTATGACAGCCGCCGGATCGAGCCGGGTTTGGTGGGTTCACTGGCCGAGGCATTTTCGATCGCTCTGACGCAACTGAGCCGGAAGGCCGTCGCGGAGGATGAAAACCATGCCGCCGGTGAGGAGATGGAACTGGTGGACTTGTCGTCGGCCGAGGTGTAGGAGAAGCGAATGTCTCGACACAGTAAGGCCGTAGTCGTCGACGGGATCCGCAAGTCGTTCGGTTCGGTCGTCGCACTGCGTGACATCAGCTTCGAGGTCGCCCACGGAGAGGTCCTCGGCTTACTCGGTCCCAATGGTGCGGGCAAGACGACAACGGTGGACATCCTGTCGACGCTCACCCGGCCGGATGGCGGCCGCGCGGCAGTCGCCGGGTACGACGTGCTCACCGATCCGGCCGGCGTGCGACGCTCCATCATGCTCACCGGTCAGCAGGTGGCCCTTGACGACCTGCTCACTGCGCGCGAGAACCTGGTGATGTTCGGTCGGCTGCAGGGGCTCAAGAAGTCGGAGGCGCGGTCGCGGGCGAAGGAACTGCTCGACCAATTCGACCTGGTCGACGCGGCGGACCGAAGCGTCGGTACCTATTCGGGTGGGATGCGCAGGCGCATCGACATCGCCTGCGGATTGGTGGTCCGTCCCGAGGTGGTGTTTCTCGACGAACCCACGACCGGACTGGATCCACGCAGCAGGCAAAGCATCTGGGACCTGGTGTCCTCCTTCAAGGTGGCGGGCATCGCAACGGTGTTGACCACCCAATATCTCGAGGAGGCCGACGCGCTGAGCGACCGTATCGTCGTGATCGATCACGGCACGGTCATCGCGCAGGGAACGGCCGACGAACTCAAGGAGCGAGCCGGAGCCACCTACTGCGAAATAGTCCCGCTGCACTTGGAGGATCTCGCCGCCGTGGCCGAGGCACTGGGCTCACTGTTGCCTGAGGAGCACCGGACGGCGTTGACACCGGCATCAGACCGCATCGCCATGCCGGCGCCCGACGGCCCGAACACCCTAGTGCAGGCCCTGTCACAGTTGAGTGCGGCGAACATCGAGTTGCGCGACATCGCGCTGCGCCGACCCTCGCTCGACGAAGTCTTTCTGACACTGACATCCGACAGCGCAGAAGACATCTCCGCGAGACGCGTTGAGGCGGGACTGCTCTCGTGATCGACACCTCAGCCGTCGGGCTGACCGTCCGGCCGCCGACATCGACCGCGCGGCAATGGTGGGTACTGACGGTTCGCGTGATCACACCTACCCTGCGCAATGGCGAAGTGCTCACCCTGGCCGCCGCGTCGATCATGTTCACGGTCGGCTTCTACATCCCCCTCAAACAGATCATGGGTGCCTACATCCAGGGCATGAGCAGCTATGCACAGTATCTAATGCCGCTGATCGTGCTGAACGGGATCGCGTTCGCCGCCCTTTCGGCGGCGTTCCGTTCGGCGACCGACTCGGTGCAGGGCATAAACCGGCGATTCAAGGCGATGCCGATTGCGCCGCTGACACCGGTCGCTTCACGGATGTCGGCGAGCATGTACCGCTGTGCCGTGGCTCTGGCGGCCGCACTGATTTGCGGTCATGTGATCGGGTTCCGGTTCTACGGTGGCGTGGCGCAAACCGTGGGTTTCTGTCTAGTGGCGCTGCTGATCGGGGCGGCATTGTCGTTGCTCGGGGACCTGATCGGCGTTGCGACGGAGAATCCTGAGGCCACCGTGCCTCTGATGCTGCTGCCGGTGATGATCTTCGGTCAGTTGTCGGTCGGACTGCAACCGGTGAAACGCTTCCCGGAGTGGATTCAACCCTTCGTTCGGGACCAACCGATATCGCAGTTCGTCTCCGCACTGCGCGCGTTGGCAGGAGACAGCACGGCAGCGGCAGGCGAGGCGACGTGGTCCATCGTCGGGCCGGCAATGGCCTGGCTGGTGGGCTTGATCGTGATCGTGATTCCGCTGCACCGCCTCGTTGCAACGAGGCGGCGATGATGGCTCATGCATCCGAAGTCATGACGGTTGGGCGGGGCCCCTGGGAGAACTCGCCTCGGCGGCTCGTACCGAACACCTGGGTGCTCACCGCGCGAGTACTTCGTCGGTGGAGCCGCGATCCCGCCACCGTGCTCGAGTCGCTGATCATGCCCGTCGCCTTGCTCGTGACATTGAACATCGTCCTGGGGAAGGGTATTTCGGAGGTCACCGGCGACAGTGCCCTGTATGGCAGCGTCCCGCTGATCGCAATGGTCGGGGCCATGTCCGGTTCGATGGTCGGCGGACTTGGCCTCATGCGTGAACGCACGGACGGCTTGTTGTCCCGGTTGTGGGTGCTGCCCGTGCACCGGGCGTCCGACCTGTTGTCGAGGCTGGCTGCCGATGCCGTCCGCATCGTGGGCACCACCGTGGTCGTCATGTGCGCCGCGTTCGTGCTGGGCTTCCGTTTCCGGCAGGGAATCCTGGCTTCGGTGGCGTGGCTGTTCGTCCCGACTGCCTTCGGGTTGGCGTTCACGGTGATCGTCATAACGCTCGCCCTGTACTCGGCGAAGACGATTGCGGTGGAGGCTACGGAACTCATCTGGGGATTGCTGATGTTCTTCAGCACCGGCTTCGTGCCGCTCGATCAATACCCACACTGGATTCGACCGGTCGTCGAGCACCAACCGGTGAGCTACGCCGTCGAGGCGATGCGCGGACTGTCGCTGGGCGGGCCGGTGCTGGAACCATTGGTCGGGCTGCTGCTTTGGTCGACGGGCATCGCCTTCGTGTGTGCCATACCGATGGCGATCGGATTTCGAAGGGCGAGTGTGCGCGAATGATGTCCTACGTCCCGACCAATCGCCGCCAGGGGGTTTGAAGTGTTTCCCACCTCAGCCATTCGCAACCTGGCGCGCAGCGAGGAAATGTTCGCCGAGACACACAATTTCGTAGGTCTCACTGCGCACATGAAGGGTCCGGTCGACATCGACGCGATGTCGGCGGCCTTCGATGCGCTGCTCGAGGCGCACCCGGTTCTTGCCGGGCACCTCGAGCGGCTTCCCGACGGGCGGCACCAGATCGTCGTCGACGATCTACTGCACCCAGGAATGGACGTGGTGGAGCTCGACGATCCGGCGGCAGAATCGCCGCGGATGCACCTCGACCAGGGCGAAGCGCTGATACATCTGCGCCTGACCATTCGTGACGGACAGGCGGAGCCGACCCTCTACATCCATCACTGCGTTGCCGACGGACACCACCAATTCACCTTCATCGAGGAGCTGTTCTCGTCCTACACGGACCTCGTCCGGACGGGAAGCCTCCCGTCGGTCACCGTCCAGCCCGCGCCGGTGTCCTTGGAGGTAACGCTCGCCGAACGGGGGGTAGCACAACAGAAGCGGTCCGGACTCGAGCGGTTCATGCCCGCCATGTTCGCCCACGCGCTACCTCCATCCCGGCGGGCTACCGCGGACGTCAGACCGGGTCTGCCCATGCGTGTCCCCGTGGCTCGATGCCGGCTGACCGAACGCGAGACCCACCAACTGATCTCGTTCTGCCGGACTCATCGGCTTCGCTCGAACGCGGTGTTCTCTGCAGCGATCCTGCTGGCGGAGTGGCAACTTCGCGACACGCCCAACATTCCGGTTCCCTACATCTATCCCGTCGACCTGCGGTACTTCCTCTCGCCGCCGGTGTCGGCGACCGCGTGCACCAACCCTCTTGGAGTGGCCACCTACCTCGCCCAGATCGACCACGACACCGACATCGCGGAACTAGCCCGCGACATCGCCGACACCTTCCAAGCAGACGTGTCCGACGGCGTCGTCCAGCAGTCTCTGCTTCACTTCAGCCCTCAGTACGTCGGGAATCCGCCCGGCTTGCCCGATGTCGTCATGTTCACCGACAACGGCCTGATTCCTCCGGTCCGTACACCTCCCGAGGTTGAGATGACCGGTTGCCACAGCGACATGTACTTCGCCGTCAACGCTGGGATTGACATGTACTCCGGTGGTATCTTCGCCGAGCGACTGTTCATCGAGCACCATTCCCACGCGCCGGCGCCGGAACGGTCGACCGAAGTCATACGGTCGCTGCTCTGCTCCCTTGCCGAGCAGCACGCCGCAACCGGTGTCAGTTAGCATCGGCCCGTCGACGGAGTTTCGATGACCAACAAGGTTCCGGTCGACCTCAGCGGCGCCGCGCAGACCATGCTGACGACTCTGTACCTCAAGGCGCTGGACGCTGACTTCGAGCGCCCGGTGCTGGGCGATCGGTACGCGAAGGATGCGGTCGGCCGACTCGATTACGACTGGCACGCGATCGGGATTACCGGCAGGTGGGCGCCGCTGATCACCGTGCGCACCGCTCAATACGACATCTGGGCACGACAGTGCCTGGCAGTCCACCCGGGCGCTGCGGTGGTGCATCTCGGGTGCGGTCTGGATAGCCGGGTCTTCCGGCTGGACCCCGGTCCTGGCGTGGAATGGTACGACGTCGACTATCCCGCCGTCATCGCGTTGCGCGAGAAGATATATCCCACACGCCCCAACTATCATCTCATCGCCACGTCCGCGACGGATCCGTCCTGGCTCGATCGGATTCCTGCGGACCGCCCCACGCTGCTGCTCGCCGAAGGCATCAGCATGTATCTGAAGGAACACGAAGGCGTCGCGTTGCTCAGGCGGGTCGTCGAGCGTTTTCCGTACGGCGAACTGCAGATCGACTTCTACAACTGGCTCGCGATCAGGTCGCAGAAGAGGCAGAAGCTGGTGCGGCGGTCCGGTTCGACGCTGCACTGGGCCGTCAATAGCCCGGATGGCATCCTCGACACGGTCCCCGGGGTCCGACTGTTGACCGCCACCTCGTTGTTCGACGCGAGCACGATGTTGCATGCCTCGACCGCGTTCCGGCTGGCGAGGTGCCTTGTTCGCGCGGTCCCGCCGGTGCGGAAGGCGTTGCAGTACCACCGTTATGCGTTCGGACCCGTCAACGTTTCGACCCCGACCACGAGGAGGTTCGGTAATGACGGACGAGATTGACGACGAGGGCGGCGATCGGCGACCGCGGGTCTTGCTCCTCTACTACTCGTACACGGGGCAGGCCCGCAGGGTGCTCGAGGCTGCGGGAGAGGTGTTCCGTGAGCGGGGGTGCGAGGTGCGCACTGCCGAAATCGAATTCACCGATCGGCGGTATGCAGACCGGTTTTCCCGCTTCCCGATGCGACGGGTGTGGCCCGACATGCTCAGCGTCCTGCCGGCCCAGACACGGCGCGCGACTGGGGAGATCCGGATTCCGGATGAGGTTCGAAGCGGCGGCTACGACCTCATCTGCATCGGCTCACCCACCTGGTGGCGGACCAC
>NZ_JAVRPS010000520.1:0-5035 GCF_032162105.1 Mycobacterium sp.
GGCGTGGCCGACCGTGCAGAGCAGCAACCGACGCGGCGCCGAAACCGCCGCGGTCAGGGCGACCAACTGCGCAAAGATGTGCTCACCGCAGTCAATCGGCTGCTCGACGAGTGGGGCAGCGACGAAAAGCTGACCATGCGGGCGGTTGCCCACGAAGTCGGCGTCACACCGGCAAGCATCTACCTGCACTTCTCCGACAAGACGGAATTGGTTTGGGCGGCGTTGGCAGACAAGTACCGACAACTGGCCGACCAGATGGGCACCGCGGACATCGCTGCCACTCGGGAAGGGCCCCGCGAACGGTTGCGGGCCCAGGTGCACGCCTACTGCCACTTCGCGATGGACTACCCGGGCCATTACCGGCTCATGTACGAAATTCGCCAGCCCGTCGTCGATCGCGAGCGGATGGGACTGCATCCGGCGCGGCAAGTGTCGGCCAGGCTACGCCGCGCGCTCGCCGCCTGCGCCGATGCGGGTTACCCGTTGTCACTGCCGCTCTACCAGGCAACGCACACTCTGTGGACAGGCCTGCACGGCCTCGTCTCGGTCCAGCACAGCCTGGCCATCGAGGGCTCCCTCGACCAACTCGACGGCATGGCCGACGGCCTCGTCGACATGGTGGTCAGTGTTCAACAACGCAGCGGGCCTGCCTATCCACCGGAGACCGACGTCGACCGCTACATCGCGGCAACGGTCGTCGAGATCGGTCACGAGTCCTAGCAGCCAGTCCGTTAACTCGGTTCGTACCGCCTCGTAGAGGAGATTGCCGGACTCCGCGGCGCGAAACTCTCATCGTTTCGGCCAGCTCTGGCCGCGTCAGTCGCTGGCCGGCAGCGGCTTGGCCTCCTTGAGCGCCAGAGCAGTCGTACCCACACTGAGCGACCCGGCGCCGGCCTTGGTGACCAGCACCTCGGCGTCGCCGTCGTCGACGTAGCGCTTGCCCATCACGTTGCCGCCGGCGAAGGCCGGGTCAGGAGTTGCTCCGGCGGGGCGGTCGGCACCCAGGGGAAGCATCGGCTGACCGCCACAGCGCAGATCGTCTAGGCTGTCGGCGGCCTTGACGACGATCACCTGGGTGTCACACACCTGGCTCTGCAACCGCGTGCCGTTCTTGATCATGTTGTTTCCCTTTACTTTTCGACGGTTGCGCGTTCGAGACTCTCGACGATCTCGCGACGAAGGAGCTTTCCCGTTGCATTGGTAGGCAGCTGGTCGCGAAAGACGACCCGGTCTGGGGTGCGTGATCCGCGCAGGACCTTCCGAACGTGCTCACGCAGTTCATCGGGATCCGGATCGACACCCGCTACGGGAACGACCACGGCGACGATCGCCTGGCCCCACTGGGCATCGTGGACACCGACGACGGCGACCTCTCGCACGTGCGGGTGTTCGACGAGGACGTCTTCGAGCTCGGCGGGGGCGATGTTCTCACCAGCGCGGATGATGGTGTCGTCAGAGCGCCCGGTGATGAACAGATAGCCGGCCCCGTCGAGGGTGGCGATGTCCCTGGTGGGAAACCAGCCCTCGGCGTCGAGCACCGATCCGATGCCGGTGTACTTGCCGGACACCTGCTCGCCCCGTACGAAGAGCTCACCGGTCTCGTCGGCGCCAAGCACCGTGCCGTCCTCGGCACGGATCTGCACATCGATGCCGGGCACCGGCTGGCCGACCGAGCCGAGCCGCTTGGCCACCGCTTCGTCGGGGTTGCCGTGCGCATCGCGGTGGTCGTCGGGGGTCAGCACCGCGATGGTCGAACTGGTCTCGGTCAGGCCGTAGGCGTTGACGAATCCGACGTTCGGCAACAAGTCGAGTGCCTTGCGCACCAACGGAAGCGCGACCTTCGACCCACCGTAGGCCAGGTTGCGCAGCGTCGGAAGTTGGACCGGCTCCTGCTCGAGCGTGGTGACGATGCGGTCCAGCATGGTTGGCACGACGGTCGCGGTCGTCACCTGCTCCTCGGCAACGAGCCGCACCCACTCGCGGGCGTCGAAGTTGGTCAGGTACACCATCTTCCGGCCGGCATAGAGGTTCGACATCGCCGCGTTGACCCCGGCGATGTGGTACGGCGGAACGCAGATCAGAGCCGCGTCCGTGGCAGCGGCCGCACCGAATTCGACGGTTCCCGTGATGTAACTGGTCAGGTTGCCGTGCGACAACTCGACCGCCTTCGGCTTCGAGGTGGTGCCCGACGTGAACAGCACGATCGCCACGTCATCGGGATCGGCGAACTCCGCGGCGGGTGCGGCGGTGCGCGCCGCCGCCACGAAGTCGTCGGAGTCGATGACGCGCCTACCGACATCGCCGACCACGTCGCGGTAACGATCGTCGGCGATCACCAGTGGATCAGGCAGTCGCGCGATCAACTCTCGGACACCGTCGGCGCTCAACCGGTAGTTGATCGGAGTGAATGGCACTCCGGCGCGCGCCGAGGCGAAGATCAGCAACGGCTGCATGAGGCCGCCCGAACCGACGTAGGCGACATGTTCGACGTCGCTGGCGGCGATCACGCCTGCCCCGCCGTCGGCGAGTGCGCTGAGCTCTCCGATGGTCAACCGATTGGCGCCGTCCACCAGCGCAACCCGGTCCGGATCCCCCGAAACCGCCATCTCCAACAACAACGAAATGCTCAACGTCTCAGCCTTCACTCCAAGTAGGGCGATTCTAGACTGCATCCCAGAATCAGCTATATAGTTATAGGCTTAGTGGCATCTAAGTCAACGCGCACTCCTGCCCCAGGCGGGCACGACAGTGGCGCATGCCGGAAGGAACGCAATGAGCAGCACCCCCGAGATTGCCATCATCGGCGTCGGACTGCACCCGTTCGGGCGGTACGAGGACCGATCGGCGCTGGAGATGGGCGCCGTGGCGATCAGCAGGGCGTTGCGTGATGCCGGGGTGGACTGGTCGGCGGTGGGCAGCCTGTACGCGGGCAGCCTCGAGGTGTCCAACCCCGAGGCGGTGACCGGACTGGCCGGCATGACGGGGGTTCCCGCGCGAGCGACGCTCAGCGGCTGTGCGACCGGTAACTCGTTGTTGACCCTGGCCGCCCGCGACGTCCAACTCGGCGAGGCCGACATCGCGGTTGGCGTCGGGCTGGACAAGCACCCGCGCGGCGCCTTCGGAGCCGACCCCTCGGTGGCAGGGCTCCCCCAGTGGTACGGCGATCAGGGCATGTTCCTGACCACTCACTACTTCGGCACCAAGATCATGCGCTACATGCACGATCACGGCATCACCGAGGAGACGTTGGCTCGCGTCGCGGCCAAGAACTTCGACAACGGCGCACTGGCGCCACACGCGTGGCGACGCAAGCCGATGAGCGTCGACGCGATCCTGGACTCGCCGGTCGTCAACGCTCCACTGCGCCAGTACATGTACTGCAATCCGAACGAGGGCGCCGCCGCCGTGGTGGTGTGCCGTGCCGACAAGGCCAAGCAGTACACCGACACTCCGATCTACCTGCGCGCGACGGCGCTGCGCAGTCGCCGCGAGGGCGCATACGAACTGTTGCGCACCTCGATCGAAATGCCCATCGTGCCCGGCACCACCGCCGAGGCCGCCCGTGCCGCCTACGAGTTGGCCGGCATCGGCCCCGATGACGTCGACGTCGCCCAACTACAAGACACGGACGCCGGCTCGGAGATCATCCACATGGCAGAGACCGGCCTGTGCAAGGACGGCGAGCAGGAGGCGCTGCTCGCCGACGGGGCCACCAAGATCGGCGGACGGCTGCCCATCAACACCGACGGGGGCCTGCTAGCCAACGGTGAACCCGTCGGTGCGTCGGGGCTGCGTCAGGTCTACGAACTGGTGCAGCAGTTGCGCGGCACCGCCGGTGACCGTCAAGTGCCCAACGATCCACGGGTCGGGCTGGCCCAGCTGTACGGGTCGCCAGGGACCGCCGCAGTAGCCATTCTCTCCAGGTAGCCCAACGAAAGGGAATTGTGTCAATGACCGACACTCAGGCCGAAGCTCAGCGCCGCGCCGAGGTGGATCTCGACCACCATTCGCCCGAGTTCCGCGACGACCCGTACGGCACGTTCCGCAAGATGCGTGAATCGGGTTGTCCCGTCGCACATTCCGACCACTACGAGGGCTTCTGGGCATTGACCGACTACGCGTCGGTGTTCGAAGCTGCGCGCGATGACGCGCTGTTCAACTCGTTCCCATCCGTCGGCGTGCCCGCCAGCGAGTTGCCGCTTCCGATCTTGCCGATCGAGTCGGACCCGCCGGAGACGCAGGAGCTGCGCGAGGTCACGCTCAAGCGGTTCTCGCCAGGGTCGGCGGAACGGTTCCGCGATGGCGCCATCGAGATGACCAACGAGGCGATCGATGCCTTCATCGAGCGCGGCGAATGCGATCTCGTCGGCGAGCTCACCACCCCCCTTCCGGCTCGGCTGATCCTGCGGCTGTTGAACTTCGACGAGTCACGACACCTGGACTGGGTGAACTGGGTGCACAGCACCGTGCACGACCGCGCCCACGATCCGGAGAAGGCCGGGATGGCCGGCATGGAGATGTTCGGCGAGATCGTCAAGCACATGGAGCAGCGGCGCGCCGAGGGGCTTGGCGACGACCTGTTCAGCGACATCCTGCGCGGCACGCTGAACGACCAACCGCTCGACGACGGCCAGATCACCATGTACACG
Source organism: Mycobacterium sp. (assembly GCF_032162105.1). Taxonomy (GTDB): domain Bacteria; phylum Actinomycetota; class Actinomycetes; order Mycobacteriales; family Mycobacteriaceae; genus Mycobacterium. The sequence goes on from NZ_JAVRPS010000520.1 coordinate 4,650, forward strand.
GTGCTGATGATGCTCGGCGGCATGGACACCACCAGCGGCTTCACCGGCAACGTGCTGCGGCGGCTGTGTGAGGATCGCAAACTGCGCCAGCAGTTCATCGACGATCCGAGCCTGATCAAGAAGGGCACCGACGAGCTACTCCGGCTGTACACACCGACACTCGGCCTCGCGCGCACCGTCTCGCGGGACGCCGAGTTCCACGGCCAGCCGCTATGCCAGGGCGACCGGGCGATTCTCATGTGGGCGGCGGCCAACCGTGACCCGGCGATGTTCGACGATCCCGACACTCTCGACCTCTCCCGCGCGAATGCCAAGAAGCAGATGGCCTTCGGGGTCGGCATGCACCGCTGCCTCGGGTCCCACTACGCCAAGATGATGTTCGACGT
>NZ_JAVRPS010000521.1:0-5736 GCF_032162105.1 Mycobacterium sp.
AACGCCCGAGCCAGAAGCAGTCGGGTCGCTCTGGGTCGCGGGCCGAGATGTGTCCATCCCCGAGGGAACCCCAGCCCATCGCGCCGAACACCCGGTACGCCAGCGCGAGTCGGCGCTTGCGATGTGCCCGAAGTTCGACGGGATCGGCGTTGTCCGGCTCGTAAGCCGCCGGGTCGAGGAAGGGCCGATCCGGATCAGCCATCGGTGTCCACCCGTCCCGTTTCGATCCAGGACCCGGTCTGCTCGCGGTACTTCACCGCGCGGAAGCCGCCCGCGGCGGCGCTGACCTCGATCGCAAAGCCGGCCGCCTCGACCCGAACGTAACCGTCGCGGCCGACCCCGCAGACCCCGTCGCTGCCGAGGTGTCCCCACTCCTCGACGAACGGGACGAGGCGACCCTGCCACTCGAACGACCCGCTCTCGACGAGCAGTTCGTCCTGCCATGCCACGGGGTTCTCGTCGGGTGGAGCCTCGCCGCGCGAGTCGAGGGTGTGGATCCAGTGCAGCATCGGGTCGGTGAACTCGGTGGTCCCGGCGAAACTGAATTCGGTGGCGAACGGGGCGTGGGCGTCGTCGGCGGATGGCCCGACGCCAGGCTGGATGCGGGTACGGATGTCGGCGAACCAGTCGGCCGACTGCAGCCACAGCACGTCGCAGTAGTCCACGCGGCGCACGCCGTCGATGACGAGGCCGACACGGCGCCACGCACCGACTAATTCAACGGGGAGTGCCATAAATGCCTCTCGTGGTGTCCAGTTTTCGCATTTTCGATATAATATCGAAAATGAATTCAAATGCCGCCCGATCGAACGGAGCACCAGTGCCGAATCCTCCCCGCGTCCTCGTGCTCGCCGAGCCGGACCCGGACGTGGCGCTCCCGCCGCTGCACCTGATCCCTGGCGACGTCGAGGTCGTCACGGTCGATTCGACCCCCACCGACGAGGAGCTGGCCGGGGCGTCAGTGCTGTACATCTGGGACCACCGCTTCGCCGATCTTGCCCCACTCCTGCGCCGAACCGACGAGCTGCGGTGGGTGCACGCCGCGTCTGTCGGGGTCAATCGGCTGATCTGTCCCGAGCTGGGCTCGGTCACGCTAACCAACTCGCGCGGTGTGTTCGACACGTCGATCGCCGAGTGGGTGCTCGCCGCGGTGCTCGCGCACGTCAAGGGGTTGGGTGACACCTGGGCACGGCAACGAGAGGGCACCTGGCAGTACCGCACTACCGGGCGGCTGGCCGGAACCCGGGCCGCGGTGGTGGGTACGGGATCGATCGGCCGGGCCATCGCCGACCGCCTCGCCCGCCTCGACGTCGACGTCACCCTGGTCGGTCGCATCCCGGGCGACGACCCGCAGTTCGGGACGATCCGGAGCTCGGACGACCTGGTCGCCGTCGCCGCCGGCGTCGACCTGCTCGTCCTCGCGGTGCCGCTGACACCGCTGACCACCGCGCTGGTCGGGGCCGAAGTGCTCGGCGCGCTCGGGCCGCGCGGATTCGTCGTCAACGTCGGGCGGGGGCCCACCGTCGTCGAATCCGATCTCATCGCCGCGCTGCGGGCCGGGACCATCGCAGCTGCCGCGCTCGACGTATTCGAGGTCGAGCCGCTGCCCGCCGACTCACCGATGTGGTCCATGCCGAACATCCTGGTGTCGCCACACATGTCCGGTGACTACGTCGGGTTCGAGATCGACATGATGACCGTCTTCACCGACAACCTCGACCGGTGGCTGCGTGATGAGCCGTTGCAGAACGTCGTCGACACGGCTGTCGGCTACGTGCCGCGCTGATCGCATCTGTCATCACACGACGCCGATGACCGCCGGACGGGACGGCCCACTGCCTGCACCGCTGCTCGCGATCGCGGCGGAGATGGTGTCGAGGTCGTCGTCTGTCAGCTGCAGGCCTACCGCGTCCAGCCAGCCATCGATCTGCGCCGGTCGCCGCGCCCCCACGATCGCCGCGGTGACCCCGGGCCAGAGCAGCGTCCAGGCGATCGCGACGCTCGCCGCGCTCGTCGAGTGGCAGGCCGCCACGTCGGCGACGGCCGCGGCCACCGCCAGGTTGGCGGGCAGGTCGGAGGTGAAGTCGGATTCGTCGAGGCGCCAGTCGCCAGGCGCCAATCGCGACGGGTCGAACGTGCCAGACAGGAGGCCTGAGTGGATGGGGCTGTAGACGATCACACCGGTGTCGTTGGCCTCGCACCACGGGATGACGTCCGCCGCCGCGGCGCGGTTGATCGCCGACAGGGGCGGCTGCAGCGAGTCGACGTGCCCGACCGCCTCGGCCCGGGTGAGCTGGTCGACGGAGTGGTTGGACAGGCCGATCGCCCGCACCTTGCCACTGGCGCGCATGTCGACCAGCGTCGCCCAGTAGTCCTCCAGTGCCGTGCCGTCGGTCGGCGGCCAGTGCACCTGGTACAGGTCGATGCAGTCCACGCCCAGTCGCCGTAGCGACGCCTCGCACTCGGCCCGCAGCGACGCGGCGTCCCCGACGGCGGTCGCAGGTGCCTGGCGGTCGTCGGGGTCCCACACCATGGCGCACTTGGTGAAGACGAGCGGCCGGTCCGTCTCCGACATCTCGGCCAGGGCCCGTCCGACGATCTCCTCGGAGTGGCCGAGGCCGTACTCCGCGGCGGTGTCGAGCCAGTTGATGCCTGCCTCGACGGCGTGGTGGATGGTGGCGATCGACTCGGCGTCGTCCTGCGGACCCCAGCCGAAGGCCCAGTCCCCGCCGCCGAGCGCCCAGGTGCCGAGGCCGACCGTCGTCAGCTCCCAGCCCGTAGCACCGAGGCGCCGTACCGGCATCCCCATCAGGTGACCTCCTCGACCTTCTCGTACCACCGCTTGCGGGTACCGACCTTGGCCCGCATCTTCCAGCGCCGGGACTTGGGCGCCGCGGCCAGATGAGCCCGTAACGTCTCGATTTGCATCCGGACCCGCGCTGCCAGCTCCGGGTCAAGTCCGGGTCGCTGCACCGACTCGTCCAGCAGGGACAGGTTCAGCTCGGCGGAGTACCAGAAACCCCAGTCGTCGCACAGCACGTCGCGGATGCGGTCGAGGTCGATCTGCCCGGCCGCATGCGCCCCGATCCGGTGCTCGCCGAGCAGCACCGTGAGGTCGATCAGGTCGTTGGCGGTCATCTCGTGGATCTGCAGCTTCGACAGCACCAGGTCGGCCAGCGAGATGCACGGGTCGGCCAATTCGAGTCGGTCGGCGAACTTGATCGAATGGGCCATCACCAGGGCGTCCATGAAGACGTCGATCTTGATGCCCGTTTCGGGGTGGGCGAAGATCTGGCGCTTGATCCCCCACTCCCGCAGCCCGCGCGCTGCTGGGTCGGCGAGGTAGCCCTCGGCCTGGAAGAACGCGTCGATTCGCTGGTGATCGCGGTCGCGGCCCCAGAAGTCGATGTCGTAGAACGGACGTCGCCCGAGCTCGCGCATCAGCCCGTTGTGTTGGGAGCAGTGCAGATGCACGGCCACCGAGCCGGTGACCCGCAGCAGCAGCGACTGCTCGGCGGCGGCCCCGACGAGGCGGGTGGCCTCGCCGGGAATCCGCTCGTGCCGTGACACCGTTGCGGCAGCGGGGAATTGAGCCTGAGTCGCGGCGTCCATCCCGTCCATCACTCGACCGGGATCTCGCTGAACTGTCCCTTGAGGTCGGCCCCCTGCCTGGCCCGGTAGATCCGGAACGCCGCGTACCAGGTCAGCGCGAACACCGTTACGGCGACCGTCATCACCTCGGAGAGGTGGTTGTTGGCCCCGTAGGCGGCGTCGATCAGCAACCTGTAGAAGACGAACGCCACGCAGGTGAGCGCGACGACGCCGATCACCGAGATGACCGGCACCTTCCCCACCCGATAGGCGATCGGCGAGGACTCGAACTCCCGCTTGCGCCGGAACGGGAAGATGATCGCGGCCAGGCAGACGCCCATGAACGGGATGCATTGGCCGAGAAAGCCACCGAGCACCAGGACCGAGCTGGTGAATGCGTAGAGGCATACCCAGACGAACGCGATCGCTGCCGACAACGCCAGGGCCCAGGTCGGCGTGTGGAACTTGGCCGACACCGCCGAGAACCACTTCGGGGCCAACCCGTCGAGCGACCACGCGAGCATGCTGCGCGTTGCGACGATCAACGAACTCGCGCCGACGAAGAACAACAGCGAGAGCACCCACAGACTGTTCACCACCGTGAGCACCGGATTGCCGCCGGCGATACCGGTGTACAGGTTGACGTATGGTGCCGCATCGAGCGGGAACTTGTCCGGCGTCACCTCGGTCGACGCGAGCATGAACGAACTGCCGAACGCCATGCGGTACAGGAACATCAGCAGCATCATCGCCCCGCCCATGGTGACGATGGCGAGCGTCATGCCCCGCAGCTGACTGCGCTGGCCGTCCTTCACCTCGCCGCCGAAGCTGACCGAGAGAACCGCGAACCATAGTGAGAACGCCGGCCACGCCGCGAAGAACGCGGTTTCCGAAAGGCTGAACGGGTGGTGCGCGTCGCCCGCCGCCGCGATCACGTTGTCGTACGCGCCCGCCCCCGCGGCGGCGTCGAAGTTGTGGTGGAAGTCGAGCACGCCGGTCGCCGCCAGCGCGAGGGTGATGAACGTGACCAGCAGGCTCGCCGCCGTGACGTAGCTGGCCCACCGCTGGACCTTGAAGTACACCCCGGCGCCGCGGTACTGCACGATCGAGAAGATGCCGACCACGAGGATGCCGCCGAGGAACAGGCCCCACTTGCCTGCGAACCAGTTGCCCGCGCTGATCAGGGCCGCGTTGTGTTCCTGGACGCCCAGTGAACTGAGCATGGGCGCGATCCCGAACTTGGACAGGAACGCCCCGTTGACCCCGGTGTAGAAGAGCTGCCAGAAGACCAGGGACATGCTCAACGCGATGCCTGCGACCGGATGCAGGATCCTCGACATGAACACGTAGTCGCCACCGGAACGCGGGTAGACCATGCTCAGCAGCCCGTAACAGCCGGCGATGAAGAGCCCTGCGACGGTGGCGATCAGGGTGGCCAGCTCCATCGATGCACCTGGGTAGAACTGCCAGGCCGCGACGATGAAGATGATGTAGCCCAGGGCGATCTGCTGCCACCCGTAGAACATCACGTCGTCGGTACGGACCTGGCGGACCAGCCCAGAGCTCGCCCGGGTGAAGACCCCGGCTGTGGTCGGGACCCCGGATTTGAGGGTCGGTGCAGCAGTCATGGCGATCAGCCCCTTACCAGGCTCGTGTTGACAAGGCCGTGTCGTTTATCGACTTCGATGAGCAGGCCGCCCAGGATTCCCTCGCTGTACTCACTGCCGGGGTTGCCGATCGGCACCCCGGCCAGCTCACGGACTCCCCGCGATTCGTGGATGTGTCCGTGCAGGCCGAGCATCGGTTCGTACGTGGCGATGGCGTCGCGGGTGGCCGTGCTGCCGACCGGCACCATCTGCGGGCCACCCGACGTGACGACCGCGCGCAGGTCCTCGTCGAGCTTGGGGGCGTAGTCCAGCCCCGACGCGTACGGCGGGACGTGCAGGCTCATGATCGTCTTGCCCGGGTCGGTGACCTTGGCCATCACCTCGTCGATCCGGCGGCCGAGGTCCTCCTCGGACACGTCGCGCGGGCACGCCCACGGCGTGATGTTGCCGTAGCCCATGCCCATCATCTGGAAGCCGCCGTCGAGATCGATCACCGTGCCGTTCGGGTCCTCGATCACACTCGAGCGGCTGAGCATGT
>NZ_JAVRPS010000522.1:0-6605 GCF_032162105.1 Mycobacterium sp.
AACGGAGGCCGTGAATGTCTGACCCAGATCTTTCTCCCGTCGCTCCGCTCGCCCCGGACCGTTCTCCCGTCGCTGCGCTCGCCCCGGTATGCGCCGACTACGCCGCGGTCACCGACCTGCGGGCCACCGATCCAGGCGCGGTCGCCCGCGCATGGAACGACCGGACCACCCGTCCCACCATCCGGGGCGACGGCAGGTTGATGATCGTCGCGGCCGACCATCCCGCCCGCGGTGCACTGGCCGTCGGATCCCGACCGACCGCGATGAACAGCCGCACCGACCTGTTGGACCGGTTGCGCGCCGCGCTCGCCGATCCAGGCGTCGACGGCGTGCTCGCCACTTCCGAAATCCTCGACGACCTGCTGCTGCTCGGCGCACTCGAGGACAAGGTGGTGTTCTCGTCGTTCAACCGTGGCGGGCTGGCCGGATCGGCCTTCGAGCTCGACGACCGGATGACCGGCGCCACCGCGGCGTCCACCGCCGCGGCGAACATGAACGGCGGGAAGATGCTGTGCCGCATCGATCTCGGCGATCCCGGCACGGTCGCCACCATGACCGCCTGCGCGCAGGCGGTCGACGAGCTGGCGGCACACGGGCTGATCGCGATGGTGGAACCGTTTCTGTCCACCCGCGTCGACGGCAAGGTCCGCAACGACCTCAGCCCCGACGCGGTGATCAAGTCGGTCCACATCAGCCAGGGCTTGGGCTCCACGTCGGCATACACCTGGATGAAGCTTCCTGTGGTCGAGGAGATGGACCGGGTGATGGAGTCCACCACGTTGCCGACCCTCCTTCTCGGTGGCGATCCCGCCGATCCCGACGAAGCCTTCGCCAGTTGGGAGAAGGCGCTCGCCCTTCCGTCGGTGCGCGGGCTGATCGTCGGTCGCACCCTGCTCTACCCGGCCGACGACGATGTCAGTGCCGCGGTCGGCACCGCGGTCTCGATGGTGAGGGCCGGGGCAAGCGCGGCGACGGGAGAGAAATAGGCATGCACAGCAAGCTCTACATTCCCGCCCGCAGCGCCGAGCTGCCATTCACCGTCGACGTCACTCCCGAGTCGGCCGGCTGGACCGAATCCTCCTTGCAGGTCCTCGAACTCGACGACAGCCAGTCCCTTGAATCCAACACCGGCGGCACCGAGGTGATGATCCTTCCACTCGTCGACGGGGGCACCGTCGAGTGCGACGGAGTCACCTATGAACTGACCCCGCGCGCGTCGGTCTTCGACGGGCCCGCCGACATGGTCTACCTCGGCATCGGGCAGGAGTACCGGATCAGCGGTGAAGGCCGATTCGCGATCTGCGGCGCCCGCGCCAAACGGGCGTTCCCGAACCGTCGCGTGGCCGCCGCCGACGTGCCCGTCGAACTGCGCGGTGCGGGCAATTGCAGCCGCCAGGTGCACAACTTCGGCACCGCAGGCGTCTTCGAGGCCGACTCGCTGATCGCCTGCGAGGTGATCACACCGGGCGGCAACTGGTCGAGCTACCCGGCGCACAAGCACGATGAGAACACGCCGACCCAATCGGAACTCGAGGAGATCTACTACTTCGAAATCGCTGCCGGGCCGGATGATTCGCGCGGGTTCGGCTATCACCGGGTGTACGGCACGCCCGACCGCCCCATCGAGGTGCTCGAGGAGGTGCGCACCGGTGACGTCGTGCTGGTGCCGCACGGCTACCACGGCCCGTCGGTCGCGGCGCCGGGCTATCACATGTACTACCTCAACGTGATGGCCGGACCGGGCGCCGAGCGCGCCTGGAAGATCGTCGACGACCCGGAGCACGCCTGGCTTCGCGGCACCTGGGACGACCAGGCCGTCGACCCCCGTCTGCCCTTGCACGAGACAGGAGCCTGATCCGTGGTTTCCACCGCACCGAAGCGGGCCGAGAAGACCGCCGACACCGAGCCGACCGTACGGCTCACGGTGGCGCAGGCCACTATTCGCTTCCTGGCCAGTCAATACGTCGAGCGCGACGGTGAACGCACCAGGTTCTTCGCAGGCTGCTTCGGCATCTTCGGGCACGGCAACGTGGCCGGGCTGGGCCAGGCGCTGCTAGAGGACGAGGTGGCAGCCGCCGAATCGGGAACCGAACCGGGGCTGCGCTACGTGCTGGGCCGCAACGAGCAGGCCATGGTACACAGCGCGGTCGCCTACGCCCGCCAGAAGGACCGCCTGCAGACCTGGGCGGTGAGCGCCAGCGTCGGACCGGGCTCGACCAACATGTTGACCGGGGCGGCACTGGCCACCATCAACCGGCTGCCCGTGCTGTTATTGCCCGCCGACACGTTCGCCACCCGCGTCAGCGCGCCGGTGCTGCAGGAACTCGAGCTGCCTTCGTCGGGCGACGTCACCGTCAACGACGCGTTCAAGCCGCTGTCGCGCTACTTCGACCGGGTGTGGCGCCCCGAGCAGCTGCCCGCTGCACTGCTTGGCGCGATGCGGGTGCTGACCGACCCCGTCGAGACGGGAGCAGCGACGGTGTCGATCCCTCAGGACGTGCAGGCCGAAGCGCACGACTGGCCGGAATCGCTGTTCGCCCAACGCACCTGGCACGTCGCACGTCCGCTGCCAGAGCGCTCGGTGATCGCACGCGCCGCCGAGGTGATCCGATCGGCGACCAAGCCGCTGATCGTCGCAGGCGGCGGCGTCATCTACTCCGGCGCCACCGACGCGCTGGCCGCGTTCTGCGAGAAGACGGGCATCCCGGTGGGCCAGAGCCAGGCGGGCAAGGGGTCACTCCCCTACGACCACCCGCAGTCCGTCGGCGCGATCGGCTCGACCGGCACCACCGCCGCCAACGCGCTGGCCACCGAGGCGGACGTCGTGATCGGCATCGGCACCCGCTATAGCGACTTCACCTCGGCGTCACGCACCGCGTTCAACAACCCCGCCGTGCGATTCGTCAACGTCAACGTGGCGTCGCTGGACTCGGTCAAGCAGGGCGGCGTCAGCGTCGTCTCCGACGCCCGCGAGGCCATCGAGGCCCTGGACGTTGCACTCGGCGACTACTCGGTCAGCGACGAATACCGCTCCCGCACCGCGGCTCTCGGGCAGGAGTGGGAGGACACCGTGTCGGCGGTTTATCGGGTCGACGACGGTGCCGCGCTGAACCAGAACCAGGTGATCGGGCTGGCGAACACCCTGTCCGATCCCCGTGACGTCGTGGTGTGCGCGGCCGGGTCGATGCCCGGCGACCTGCACAAGCTGTGGCGCACCCGCGACCCGAAGGGCTACCACGTCGAATACGGCTTCTCCTGCATGGGTTACGAGATCGCCGGCGGCATCGGCGCCAGGATGGCCAGCCCGGACCGCGACGTGTTCATCATGGTCGGCGACGGCTCCTACCTGATGATGGCCACCGAACTCGTGACCGCCGTGCAGGAAGGCGTCAAGGTCATCGTCGTGCTGGTGCAGAACCACGGCTTCGCCTCGATCGGTTCGCTGTCAGAGGCGTTGGGCTCTCAGCGATTCGGCACCGCCTATCGGTACCGCAGCGATGACGGCAGGCTCGACGGCGGGACTTTGCCGGTCGACCTGGCCGCCAACGCCGCCAGCCTCGGCGCCGACGTCATCCGCGTGGTCACCGCCGCCGACTTCACCGATGCGGTGAAGGTGGCCAAGGCCAGTGACCGCACCACGGTCATCCACGTGGAGACGGATCCGTTGATCGCCGCACCTGACAGCGAATCGTGGTGGGACGTGCCGGTCAGCGAGACGTCCACGCTGGAATCCACCCAGTCCGCCCACCAGACGTACGCGGACTGGAAGAAGATCCAGCGCCCCCTCATCCGTCCCTCCGAGCTCTGAAAGGACATCAAGACGTGAGCACCATCCTGGTCGGCTCCGCCCCCGACTCCTGGGGCGTGTGGTTCCCCGACGATCCGGGCCAGACCCCCTACACCCGCTTCCTCGACGAGGTCGCCGCGTCCGGTTATGAGTGGATCGAGCTCGGCCCCTACGGCTATCTGCCCACCGACCCGAAGAAGCTGTCCGACGAACTGGCCGCCCGCAACCTGAAGCTCTCGGCGGGAACGGTTTTCGAACACCTGCATCAGGACGATTCGTGGGACGCGGTCTGGAAGCAGATCGCGGACGTCGCGAAGCTGACGGCTGCGGTCGGCGGCAAGCACGTCGTCGTCATCCCGGAGATGTGGCGCGATCCCGCCACCGGCGCCGTGCTCGAGGACCGCAACCTCACCGCTGAGCAGTGGCGCAAGAAGACCCAGGGCATGAACGAGCTGGGCAAGGCGATGTTCGAGAAGTACGGCGTGCGTGCGCAATACCATCCGCACGCCGACAGCCACGTCGACACGCAAGAGAACGTGTACCGCTTCCTCGACGGCACCGACGGTCAGTTCGTCAACCTCTGCCTGGACACCGGCCACATCAGCTACTGCGGCGGCGACAACATCGCGATCATCGAGCGCGCCCCCGAGCGCATCGGTTACCTGCACCTCAAACAGGTCGACCAAGCGGTGCGCGCGAAGGTCGAGGCCGAGGACCTGCCGTTCGGCGAGGCCGTCAAGCTCGGTGCCATGACGGAGCCGCCACGCGGAATCCCCGACATGCCACCGCTTCTGGCCGCCGTCGAGAAGCTCGGCATCGACGTGTTCGCGATCGTCGAGCAGGACATGTACCCGTGTGAGGTCGACGCTCCGCTCCCCATCGCCCAGCGCACCAGGAACTATCTCGGGTCCTGCGGCATTCCGTCCGTTCGATTCAGCTAGTCGGCCGCTTTCATTTAGGAGATTGAAAAGTCATGTCAGATCTACGCATCGCCGTTCTCGGCGTCGGCGTGATGGGTGCCGACCACGTCGCCCGCATCGAGAGCAGGATCTCCGGCGCCCGAGTCGCGGTGGTCAACGACTACGTCACCGAGAAGGCCGAGCAGATCGCCGCGGGCATCCCCGGCTGCCGCGCCATCTCCGACCCACTCGACGCGATCGCGGACCCGGGCGTCGACGCCGTCGTGCTCGCCACACCCGGCACCACCCACGAGAAGCAGCTGCTGGCGTGCCTCGAGCACACCAAGCCCGTGATGTGCGAGAAACCGCTGACCACCGACGTCGAGACCTCCCTGGAGGTCGTCAAGCGGGAGGCTGAACTCGCCACCAGGTTGATCCAGGTCGGCTTCATGCGCCGGTTCGACCACGAGTACGCCCAGCTGAAGGCACTCCTCGACGGGGGCGAGCTGGGCCTCCCGCTGGTGCTGCATTGTGCGCACCGAAATGCCGTCGTACCGCCCACATTCGACAGCGTGATGGTGGTACGGGACTCGCTAGTGCACGAGGTCGACGTCACCCGGTTCCTGTTCGACGAGGAGATCGCCTCGATCCAGATCATCAAACCCACGGCGAATCCGGCTGCGCCGCAAGGCCTCGCCGATCCACAGATCGCGATCATGCGGACCACCTCCGGCAAGCACGTTGATGTGGAGCTGTTCGTCACCACCGGGGTGGGGTACGAGGTGCGCACCGAGGTGGTCGCCGAGCGGGGCAGCGCGATGATCGGCCTCGACGCCGGCCTGGTGCGCACGGGCGCCCCTGGCACGCGGGGCGGCCAGATCACCCCGGGCTTCCGTGAACGGTTCGGCCAGGCCTACGACACCGAGTTCCAGCGCTGGGTCGACGCCGTGCACCGCGGCCGCTCGACGGGGGACTTCACCGACGGACCGAACGCCTGGGACGGCTACGCCGCCGCCGCGGTGTGCGAAGCCGGTGTCGAGTCATTGCAGAGCGGACTTCCCGTCGAGGTGAAGATGGTCGACCGCAGATCGATTCCGAGGGCCTGACGTGAAGATCGCCTTGGATCCCACGCCGTTCCATCACGACCACGACCTGCTCGACTTTCCGCGCGTGGTCGCCGAACTGGGCTACGAGCATCTGCAGCTGACGCCCCACCGGGACTTCATCCCGTTCTTCAACCACCCCCGCGCGGACGACGACCTGGTCGCCAAGTTCCGCAAGTCGTGCGCCGACGCCGGCGTCGGGATCGCCTCGGTGCTGCCGGTGCTGCGCTGGTCCGGGCCGGACGAGGATGCCCGGGAAGCCGCGGTGCGGAACTGGAAGCGCGTCATCCAGATCACCGTCGACCTCGGGGTGAACGTGATCAACACCGAGTTCTCCGGGCGCCCCGAGAAGGCCGAGGAATCCGAGCGGGCGTTCTTCCGCTCGATGGAGGAGCTGGTGCCGATCTTCGAGCGCGAGGGCATCGACGTCCGGATCGATCCGCACCCCGACGACTTCGTCGAGGACGGTCTGGAGGCGGTGCGGATCATTCGGGGCGTCAACTCCCCCAACCTCGGCATGGTGTACGTGGCGTGCCACACATTTCATATGGGGGCCAGCATGACTGACATCATGCGCGCCGCGGGCGACAAGCTCCGGCTGGTCCACGTCGCCGACACCATGGACCACCATCGCAGCCACGGGTTGCGGTACATCACCAACCCGCCGGGCAACCCGGTACGGGTGCACCAGCACCTCAAGATCGGCGACGGCGACCTCGACTGGGACGAGTTCTTCGGCGGCCTGGCCGAGATCGGCTTCTACGACCGGCCGGACACCGTGATGGTGTCGTCGGTGTTCGCCGAGGACGAGAACGC
>NZ_JAVRPS010000523.1:0-7473 GCF_032162105.1 Mycobacterium sp.
GTGCCCTGACCCCGGTTGGTTGGTCCACGTTGAGTGAGAGTCTTGCCGCCCATGTTTGTGGGCAGGAAGGACGATCCCGATGGCAACGAGGAAACGACACACGCCCGAGCAGGTGGTGCGCAAGCTAACCCAGGCGGATCGTATGCTGGCCGAGGGCAAGGAGATTGCCGACGTGTGCCGCGAGCTGCAGGTCTCCGAGCAGACCTATTATCGCTGGCGCAATCAATTCGGCGGGCTCAAGGCCGACGACGTCAAGCGGCTCAAGGATCTGGAGCGAGAGAACGCCACGCTCAAGCGGCTGTTGGCCGAGGCGGAGCTAGAGAAGGCCGCGCTCAAGGAGATCGCCCAGGGAAACTTCTGAGCCCGGAGCTCCGGCGAGCCGCCGTGTACCACCTGATGCGGGTGATGCAGGTCAGTGAGCGGTTCGCCTGCCGGGTCACCGGGCAACACCGCACCACCCAGCGTCACCGCCCAGCCAGCCAGACGCCGGGAGACCCGGATGCCGCTTTGAGGGCGTGGCTGCGCTTGTGGGCCAAAGAGCATCCCCGGTGGGGGTTTCGCCGCGCCTACCACTGCGCCCGCGCCAACGGCTGGTATGTCAACCACAAACGCCTGCAACGCTTATGGCGCGAAGAGGGCCTGCGGGTGCCGCAGCGCCGCCGCCGCAAACGCCTCGGCGCCAGCACCACGGCCGGGATCGTGGTTGCCGATGCGCCGAATCGGGTGTGGGCAGTGGACTTTCAATTCGACGCCACCACCGACGGGCGCCCGGTCAAGATCGTGTCGATCGTTGATGAGCACACCCGCGAATGCTTGGGCGGGCTGGTTGAACGCTCCGTCACCGCCGATGTCCTGATCGATGAGCTGGACCGGCTGGCGACCCAACGCGGTTACCCCGCTGTGCTGCGTTGTGACAACGGGCCCGAGCTGGCCTGCGCAGCGATGGCCGACTGGGCCGGTGATCGCCTATTACTGGCGTTCATCCCGCCAGGCCAGCCGTGGCGCAATGGCTATATCGAATCTTTCAACAGCAGGGTCCGCGACGAATGCCTCAACATCAACATCTTCTGGTCACTGGCGCACGCCCGCGTCGTCATCGGCGATTGGAAGTATCAATACAACCACCACCGCCCCCACTCCGCCCTGGGCTACCAGCCGCCAGCCCGCTACGCCGCCAACTGCACCCACCAATAAACCCCCAAAGCAGTGAGAACAGTGACGCACCTTGCGATCCGGTAACACCGTCGGCTGCGACGCGGGTACGCGAAGTCGATGCAACACCGGTAGTTGTCAGTGGCCCGATAATCCGACCCCGTCGAAAGGCTTGGCCGCCCCATCGGTCAGGCGTGACGTGCTGCCTCTTGGGCAAGTTGGACGCGCGAAGCCAGGCCCAGCTTGGTGTAGACATGAGTGAGGTGGGTTTCGACGGTGCGTGGTGAGACGAAAAGCCTTGTCGCGATGTCCTTGTTGCCCAAGCCGGCACTGACGAGCCGGACGACGTCCAGTTCGGTTGGCGTCAGCGATGCCCAGCCGCTGGCCGGGCGTTTGCGCTCGCCGCGGCCGCGTTGGGCGTAGGCGATCGCTTTGCCGGTGGACAGCGCGGCGCCCTCGGCCCGTGCAGACTCGAAGTCGGCTGCGCCCAATGCATTACGAAGCGTCGCGACCGCGGCATCGTGCCCGGCGTCATAGATCTTGAACCGGACCGCACCCATGCGTTCCCGCAGGGCCTGCGCCGCGCCGAATAGTCGCGCGGCTTCTCGGTGACTGTCGGCGGCGCCGGCCAGCGTTGCCAGGCACTCGACAGTATCGGGGAGAGCCAGATGCGCCTCGACTTCGGCGGCGCACGCGAGCGCCCGGTAGGCGTCGCGATCGGCCTGCTCCGGCTCGCCTTGTGCGATCGCAACCCGCGCACGCGTCGTCAGCGCCACCGCTAGGTGCCAGCCCCTCATCACCGAGACGGCATCGTCCGCCCAGCGGCGGGCCGCGACCAAATCACCACGCGCAAGGGCAACCTGCGCTACTGGGTTGATATTCACCACCCCCAGCTGGGCACTCAACCGCTGCGAGGCCGCCTCGCTCGCATCGGCCGCGGCCGCTACATCACCTGCGGCCAGGCTCGCCGTAGCCAACGCCGCGTAGCTAAAGCCCTCAATGAACCCACCGATCTCCGCTGCGGCCTCGATCGCCGCGTCGGCCGCGGCTCGCGCCGCACTGATGTCACCGTGGTACGCCAACACCATGCCCTGGCAGAACAGCATTGCCGCCGTCCCGACCACGTCGTGATTGGTCTCGGCGTCGGCAGCCGCGCCGCGAAACTGTGCGACGGCCCCGGCCAACTCGCCCTGCATCCACTGTGCCAAACCGAGGCTCCAGCGACAGCGAAACGCGGCAGGCCGGTCACCGATCGACTCGGCGAGGTCGCGTCCTTCTTCACCGGCCGCACGCGCGGCGATCGGGTCACCCGCGATGAATGCGGCGTACGCCTGAAAGCCGAGGATCTCGCTCAACATCCCTTGGTCGCCGAGGCCCCGGGCCAGTTCGTTCGCCTCGGCGAGGTAGCGCGAAGCCACCTCGGTGTTGTAGGCGGCGATACCTCCGCAGGCGGTGAGCGCCCGGGCCACCAGGGCCGGGTCGCCAATTTCACGCGCGATCGCCAGGGCTTCTTCGGCCTGATCGAGGCTGTCGACGGCGACGACCTGGGTGGCGAGCGCGGCCTTGTCGGCGAGCGCCCGCGCCCGTACCCCGGCCGCCACCTCGATGCCGTGCGCGGTGTCGTCGCTGAGGATGGCGTCGTACCAGGCCAGTCCTTCCTGGATACGGCCCCGCCCTAGCCAGAGCGGCTGCAGTGACGACACGAGCTGAAGCGCACGCTCGACGTCTGAGTTCTCCTGGCTCCAGGCGAAGGCCGAGCGCAGGTTGTCGATCTCGCTCTCAGCTTGCTCGACACGCTGCTGGTGGCCGCTGGCCGCCGGGGCATCGAGCTGGCTAGCCATCAAGGTGAAGTAATCGCGGTGACGCGCCCGCACGGTATCGGCTTCACCGGACTCGCCGAGCTTTTCCAGGGCGTACTGGCGCACGGTTTCAAGTAGCCGGTACCGCATTCGGCCGCCCGTGTCGTCGGCCACCACCAACGACTTGCCCACGAGCAGAGTGAGTTGGTCGAGGACCTGGTATCGCTCGACCTCGGTGCCGCCAGCGACGGCACGGGCGGCGGCGAGGTCGAATCCACCCATGAACGGCGCAAGCCGGCGAAACAAGACTCGCTCGGGCTCGGTCAGCAGCGCATGCGACCAATCCACCGACGCATGCAGTGTCTGTTGGCGACGCACCGAAGTGCGGGAACCACCGGTCAACAAGCGGAAGCGGTCGTGCAAACTGTCGACGATCTCGTGGAGCGTCAACGCACGCACCCGGGCCGCGGCGAGTTCGATGGCCAGCGGCATGCCGTCGAGGCGACGGCAGATCTCCTTCACAGCGTCGTTGTCGTCGTCGGTGACTGTGAATCCGGATCGCACCCGGCGCGCTCGGTCGACGAACAGCTCGATGGCCTCGTCGTCCAACGAGAGCGACGGCACTTGCCAAGTCACCTCGCCGGCGACCCCGATCGGCTCACGACTCGTTGCCAGCAGCGTCAGCCGCGGACAGGCGCTCAGCAGCGCGGTGATCAGCGCAGCACTCGCATCCAGAAGGTGTTCACAGTTGTCCAGCAGCACCAACATCCGACGATCTCTTACGAACCCGATGAGCGTCTCTGTTGTGGGGCGGCTCGGCTGATCCGCCAGGCCGAGGGCACCTACCATCGCGACTGGCACCAGGTCGGGGTCGGTGATCGGCGCCAGCTCGACATACCACACTCCGTCACCGAAATCGGTAGCCATCTGACCCGCGACCTGTATGGCCAGACGGGTCTTACCGGCACCGCCGGCGCCGGTCAAGGTGACCAGCCGGTTGGCAACGAGGGTCTGCCGCACATCGTGAATCTCCGCGCCGCGGCCGACAAAACTGGTGAGCTGCACCGGTAAATGCTCCGCGGCAACGGGTTTCGACGTCCGAAGCGGCGGGAAGTCGTTGCGGATATCGGGGTGGCACAGCTGCACCACCCGTTCGGGACGGGCGACACCGCGCAGTTCGTGACTGCCGAGATCGGTCAGCCACGCGTCGGCCGGAAGCGTATCGACAACCAAATCCTCGGCGGTGCCCGAGAGCACCGTCTGGCCGCCGTGCGCGAGATCGCGCAGCCGCGCCGTCCGGTTGATCGTCGGGCCAACGTAATTACCCTCATCGCGCAGCTGCACCTCTCCGGTATGCACACCGATGCGCAACCGGATCGGGGCCAGCGGCGCCCGCTGCAACTCCAATGCGCACGCAGCCGCCTCGCTCGCGCGGGCGAACGCGACCACAAAGCTGTCGCCCTCACCCTGCTCGACCGGCCGCACCCCGCCGTGGGCGGCGAGCAGGTCTCCTAGCACGCGGTCCAAGCGAGCGACGGCGGCCGTCATCTCCTCCGGTTGGGTCTCCCACAACCGCGTCGAGCCCTCGACGTCGGCGAGCAGCAGCGTCACCGTTCCGGTTGGCAGCTCGCCCACGCCCAACTCACTCCAGTTCACCGGCGGCATGTCCGCACGTGGATCAGTTTCGGTCATGCTAGCCAGCATCTCGGGGCAGGGAGCCGCAAACATCAGTGAAAACCCGTATCCCGACGTCGCTGAGCGGTCGGTTCGGTGAAACATCGCGCCACCGGGGGAACCACGTAGGGCAAAACACCATGCCGGTGCGCGCCTATAGACCGGGCCCGTTCAGTTACGAGTTCTCCCCGATGATCTGGCGCTCCGGAAGCCCCACAGTCGAGTCGAGGACCCGACCGAGGAGGACCACCATGACCGTAACCGTTGACGGATCGAGCTGCCCAAGCGTCTTCGATGCCGGACTACCGACGATCAACTACGAATACGCTCAACACCCCGACGAAGCCCACGCAATCATCAGCCAGGCCCGCGAGAAGGCGCCGATCGCGATCGGGCCATACGGGCCCGAGCTGCTGACCTACGATCTCGTGCGCACCGCGCTCCGCGACCCGCGATTCCGGGTGCCTCAAGGGATGTTCCTTGCAGCGCAAGGCATCACCTCTGGCCCGCTTTGGGACCGCGTCGCCGCCAACATTCTCAGCCTCAACGGGGAGGAACACCACCGGCTACGCCGACTGGTGTGCAAAGCCTTCACACCCAAAGCGACGCCACGGCTGCGCACGACGATCGTCGACATCATCACGGGACTGGTTGACCGCCACAGCGCCCACGGGCGCTGCGACGTGGTCACCGACATTGCCCGCCAATACCCGATCCCGGTCATCTGCGCGCTACTGGGCGCACCGCCCGAAGACTGGGAACTGTTCTCCAGCTGGACAGATGACATCTTGAAGGCTTTCAGCTGGAATGCCGCCAAGGAAACATCGGCGATCCTGACCGCCTGGGATGCTCTCGACACCTACATCGACGACATGCTCGCGCACCGGCGGCACGCATTGACCGACGACCTGATCTCCGAGCTGATCCGCGCCGAGGACGATGGCGATCGCCTCAGCGCCGACGAACTCCGCATGCTCGTGGCCGCGCTGTTGTTGGCAGGCACCGACACCACCCGCCTCCAGTTGAGTGCGGCGGTACACGTGCTGTGCGATCACCCCGACCAGTGGGCACTCCTGGGCCGGCATCCGGAGCTTGCGGTCAATGCCGTCGAGGAGCTCATCCGCCATTCGCCGATCACCTTCGTCACGTTGCGCGCCACGATGGAGGATGTCGAAGTCGCCGGCGTCAAAATCGCGGCCGACACAATAGTCGTCGTCAACACTGGGGCGGCCAACCGGGATCCCGCGGTCTGCGACGACCCCGACCGTCTCGACATCAGCCGCGTGGGCGCCCCACCGATCCAGACATTCGGCGCCGGCATGCACTACTGCCTCGGTGCCCATCTCGCCCGCCTCGAGTTGGCCGAAGCCCTGGCGGTGATGACACGGCGCATGCCCAACGCCCGCCGCACCGGTCCGGCCCCATGGAAACCGCTGACCGCACTGAGCGGACCCACCACTCTGCCTATCGAATTCGACGCCGGACACTGAACCCGCCGACCAGCCACGAGCTGGGTAGGGTGCCATTGCAACGCACAAATAAAATCGACTCTCACAAAAAAGTGGACCAATTCTTGGGGTCCTGCCAAGTGGAACTTCAGCGCCGCCGACAATCCGACGTGCCGCGAAGAGCACGGCCAGCCCCGAGAAGAAACCCACGGGCAAGTAGCCCCCGGCTGCCCCGTGACCCCGGCGTGCCCCCGGCGACCGGGGGCGTTTCGCGCTCGTACCGTGGCCGTACCGACCCCGTACCGTAAACGGTGCTGAAAACAGCAAAACACGAGGCGCACTTGGTATCTGGGTTAGCTGACAGCCCGCTGACGAGGCATTTTCCGGCCGGCCCGAAATCACATCGTCGCTTTACGAGCACTCCGAGACCTGGCGGTGGAAGAGCGGCGAAACGGCTGTGCTGCAATTCGTTTCGGTTCATCGCGTCGACGACGGCAAGGTGACGCTGTGGAAAGACTATTGGGACTTTGGTGGCCTCGCGAACAGTGCTCCCCCGGACTGGCTGGAGAACCTGGCAAAAGCGGATACCAGCTGGGTTTTTGATGCCACCGGGCTCATCTGACCGCTCTGCGATCCGACACCCGATTTCTGGGCCGGCTGCCGTTAAAAGGGGGCCCGGTGTTCTGTGGTGGGTTAGCCGGGGGCCTCGCCTTCCAATTCTTTATCGAGGGCTTCGTTGAATGATCGCGTAGCATCGGTATATGAGAACGGCTTTCGTCGTTGCATTCGCGGTCGGATTGATCGTCGCAGTGTTCGGTCTGATCTGGGCGCTCCAGGGATTCGGCGTGCTTGGTGGTAGCCCGATGAGCAACACCACGACCTGGTCCATCACTGGTCCGATCACGGTGCTGATCGGCACCGTGATTGCGGTATTCAGTTGGTGGAAACTCTCGTCGAAATAGTGCTTCATGTCTCCGCCACGGTGAAGTCCACCGTGTGCCAGCCGGTGGCGCCGTCGGGGACGGTACCAACCTGATGCCGCCGGGTTGAAGAGTCGCGCCGAGCGCTGCATTACCTGGCCACGCCGCCCGCATTGTTCGATCCGTTCGTCGATCAGGTCGACTGCCAAGGAGGGACGGACCGCCCTTGAGGAGGTCCTGAAGCGGTTCCCCCGAGTGGGAGGTCGACCTCGACGATGCTTACCAGTCATCGGCCTCGACGGTGCGTGGCTGGGAGGCAATGCCGGCGTTCGTGTCATGAACCTGGCTGTAAAAAGAGAGAATTGAGGTAATTATGGCTGGGCGAGTCGAAGGCAAGGTCGCGTTCATCACCGGGGCGGCGCGCGGTCAAGGCCGCGCGCATGCGGTGCGATTGGCGCAAGAAGGTGCGGACATCATTGC
>NZ_JAVRPS010000524.1:0-11299 GCF_032162105.1 Mycobacterium sp.
ACGAGATAGGGCCGCCCCGTGCCACCCGAATACACCGAACCCTCGGGGTCCGCGCCGATGATCTTCACCGTGCCGCCGGACACCTCCTTGAGGTAGCGCCCCGCACCGGTGATCGTCCCGCCGGTACCCACGCCTGCCACGAAGTGCGTCACCTTGCCGTCGGTGTCGGCCCAGATCTCGGGCCCAGTCGTCTCGTAGTGGCTCTCCGGGCCCATTGGGTTCGAGTACTGATCGGGCTTCCAGGCACCGTCGATCTCCCCGACCAGCCGGTTGGAGACGCTGTAATAGCTGTCCGGGTGATCGGGCGGTACTGCCGTCGGGCACACCACGACGTCGGCGCCGTACGCGCGCAACACGTTCTGCTTGTCCTCGCTGACCTTGTCGGGGCAGACGAAGATGCACTTGTACCCGCGCTGCTGCGCGACGTTGGCCAGCCCCACACCGGTATTGCCCGACGTCGGCTCGACGATGGTGCCGCCGGGTCGCAGCTCGCCCGAGGCCTCCGCGGCCTCGATCATCTTGACCGCGATGCGGTCCTTGGAGCTGCCGCCCGGATTGAGGTACTCGATCTTGGCTGCGACGACCCCGGCCCCTTCGGGCACAACGGAGTTCAGCCGCACTAGGGGTGTGTTGCCGATGAGCTCACTGAGATGGCCCGCGATCCGCATGGGTCCATCGTGTCAGGCCCGGCGGCCAGGTACCAGCCAGGTCCTACCAGGTGGCCTCTCGGATGTACTCGCCGATCTGCCGCAGCGAGCGCGTCGCCTCCTTGACCGCGGGCGCGGCCAGCTGAAACACGTGCATCTGACCGGGCCAGACCCGGATCTCCACCGGCACCCCGGCGGCGGCCAGCATGTGCGCGGCCTTTCGTGCGTCGTTGAGCAGAACCTCCGAGCCCGATACGTGGATGAGCGTGCGGGGCAGCCCCTGCTCGATGTGGTCGAGCGGCTCGTATACCTGCTCCCGTTCGCCGTCGACGATGCGGCGCCTGGCCGCCGCCTCGACCAGCTCGACCAGCGCGGTGAACGCCTTCGGCGGGAACATTGCGTCCGAATGGATGTTGGGGTGCTGAGCCCGGTACTCGTTGTCGATCTCGAACAGCGGCGACATGGTCACCACCGCCGCGGGCAGTTCGCCTTCGAGGTGCAGCTTCTCGGCCAGCGCCAGCGACAGGTACCCGCCCGCCGAGTCGCCGGCCAGCACGATCTGCTCGGGCTCGTATCCCTTGAGCCGCAGCCACTGGTAGGCGTCCTGGCAGTCCTCCATGGCCTGCCCGATCGAATGCTTGGGGATCATCCGGTAGTTCACGACGAGCACCGGGCTGTCGGCGAACTTCGACAACGCCGTCACCAGCCGGCCGTGCGTATTGACTCCGCACGTGAGGAACGCCCCGCCGTGCATGTACAGGATGACGCGGCGCTTGCCGTCGGCCGGCAGAACGCCTGCCGCGCGCACCAGCTGGGCGGTGCAGTTGGGCAATCCGATCGTGGCGCGAATGGTCCCAGGAGCTGGCCGCATGACGCGTGCGGCGAAGTCCAGCAGGCCCCACGGCCAGGGCAGCCGGGGTGCGTAGCTGCCAATCGTGATAGTTGGCTTGATCGTCAACATCGCGGCCAGAGCAAACAATCGCCCAGCGACACTCGCACCGTCTTCGATGACCTCGACCGGGGCCCCGTCGCTGACGGGGAACCGGCGCGCGTTATGCGTTCTAGCTGCGCCTATACCAACGCGAGACGTGCTCGATACCTTGCTCGGTGCGGTCATCGCCACCACTCCTACGCCCTTGTAGTGCCCGTTGTATGACTGCTCTCAGCCGGCCCCGGGTAACTTAGCTTGACACCCTACTTAGTTTTCAACAATCGAAGAATCTGATTTCGTACCGGACTTGATACCGCAATGTGACCGGCCAATGGGCATCGCCACGCGGACATGCGCGGAACTGCCCTTAAACTTGCCCTGTGGGCATTCGGGCACCCCGTCGGTCGACCGTCGCCCTGGCGGCTGCGGCCGCGCTCGCGTCGACGGGCTCGGCATATGTGGGGGCGCGCAACCTGCTGAGCGAGCAGGCCAACAAGGCCCGTGAGGTCATCCCCAAGTCCTGGGAGGTCCCGCCCCGCGCCGACGGCGTCTACACCGCCGGCGGCGGCCCCGTCGAGAAGTGGCAGCGCGGGGTGCCGTTCGACCTGCACCTGATGATCTTCGGCGACTCCACGGCCACCGGCTACGGCTGTCACATCGCCGACGAGGTACCCGGCGTGCTGATCGCCCGGGGTCTCGCCGAGGAGTCCGGAAAGCGGATCAGGTTGAGCACCAAGGCCATCGTCGGCGCCACCTCCAAGGGGCTGTCGGGTCAGATCGACGCGATGTTCGTGACGGGCCCACCCCCGGATGCAGCGGTCGTGATGATCGGGGCCAACGACATCACCGCGGTCAACGGCATCGGGCCGTCGGCGCGACGGCTGGGCGCCGCGGTGCGACGGTTGCGTGGCAGCGGCGCCGTCGTCGTGGTGGGGACATGCCCGGATTTCGGCGTCATCACCGCGATTCCGCAGCCATTGCGCATGGTGGCCCGCACCCTCGGTTTGCGCCTGGCGCGCTCGCAGGCCGGCGCCGTCCGTGCCGCTGGCGGCGTCCCCGTGCCGTTCTCCGACCTGCTGGCACCCGAATTCCTCAAGGCGCCCGAGGTGCTGTTCTCGCCCGACATGTTCCATCCGTCCGCGGCCGGATACTCCCTGGCGGCCACCCAGCTGCTGCCCGCGCTGTGTAAGGCGTTGGGACAGTTGACGAACGACAGCACGACGGAGCCTGCACTGAAGTCGCGGTCGGCCGATGCGGCGAACCTGGTGTCCAGGATCGGCGGGGTCACCCGGTTGTGGCGTCGCACGACGGGCGTACCCGCGCCGATCGTCGTACCCGCGACGAGCTAGTTTCTCCTTAGATTTCGCACAGCCAATCCACACCAGGGAGCCGTCATGCCCGAAGCCGTCATCGTCTCCACTGCCCGCTCGCCGATCGGGCGTGCCTTCAAGGGCTCGCTGGCGTCGATCAGGCCCGACGACCTGGCCACCCAGATGGTGCGCGCGGCGCTGGACAAGGTGCCCGCCCTCGACCCGCACGACATCGACGACCTGATCATGGGCTGCGGCCAGCCGGCAGGCGAGTCGGGCTTCAACATCGGTCGCACGGTCGCGGTGCAACTCGGCTATGACTTCCTGCCGGGCACCACGGTCAACCGGTACTGCTCGTCGTCGCTGCAGACCACCCGGATGGCGTTCCACGCAATCAAGGCCGGCGAGGGCAACGCGTTCATCTCCGCGGGCGTCGAGACGGTATCGCGGTTCGGCAAGGGCAACGCCGACTCGTGGCCGGACACCAAGAATCCGCTGTACGACGAGGCAGGCAAGCGATCGGAGAGTGCGTCGGCCGGCGCCGACGAGTGGCACGATCCGCGTGCCGACGGCTTGATTCCCGACGTCTACCTCGCGATGGGCCAGACCGCCGAGAACGTCGTGCTGAGGACCGGGATCAGCCGCGAGGATCAGGACCACTGGGGCGTGCGCAGCCAGAACCGCGCCGAGGAGGCCATCAAGAGCGGCTTCTTCGAGCGCGAGATCGTGCCGGTCACGCTGCCCGACGGGACGACGGTGTCCAAGGACGACGGCCCACGCGCAGGCACCACCTACGAGGCGATCAGCCAGCTCAAGCCGGTGTTCCGGCCGAACGGCACGGTCACCGCGGGCAACGCCTGTCCGCTGAACGACGGCGCCGCGGCCCTGGTGATCATGAGCGACACCAAGGCCAAGGAGCTGGGCCTGACGCCGTTGGCCCGCATCGTGTCGACGGGCGTGTCGGGGCTGTCGCCGGAGATCATGGGCCTTGGCCCCATCGGGGCGACGACCAATGCGCTGGCCAACGCCGGGATGACGATCGGCGACATCGACCTCTACGAGATCAACGAGGCGTTCGCGGTGCAGGTCGTCGGGTCGGCCCGCGAGCTCGGCATGGACGTCGACAAGCTCAACGTATCCGGCGGTGCGATCGCGCTGGGCCACCCGTTCGGCATGACCGGCGCGCGGATCACGGCCACGCTGCTGAACAACCTGACCACCTACGACAAGACGTTCGGCCTGGAGACCATGTGCGTCGGCGGCGGCCAGGGCATGGCGTTGATCATCGAGCGGCTGAGTTAGCTGCCTTTCTCTCCGTTGACTCTGCGCGTACGGCGCAAAGTTGCGAGTGCGGTGCGCCGTCACCGCAGAGCCAACGGCGATGTGGGCTTGTCCCAGGCGTGCTGAACGCGACCAACGATGTTGGCACGCCGATGGCCGGCGGCCACCCTGATCGTTGTCCAGCCGACACTGGCGATGTACTCGCTCCGCACGATGTCATAGCCGATCTGATCGGCATGCTGAACACCGTCGTACTCGACGGCCAACATGGTGGCCTCCCAACCCATGTCGAGGTAGTACAGCGGATAGCCATCGGGGCCGAGCACCGGTATCTGCGTCTGGGGCCTCGGAAAACCCGCGTCTATGAGTAGAAGCCGAAGCCATGTCTCCTGCGGCGACTGGGCGCCCGGATCGTAGAGGTCGAGTGCGGTCTCGAGCTGACGCAGGCCACGGGCCCGCGAATGGCGTTGCGCCAGCCTCAGAACGTCATTTGCCTTGAAGCCGACGGCATTGCCGAGCGCATCCAACCGCGCGACTGATTCGTCGAGCCGTCCACGCCGGCCGATGTCGAATGCCGTGCGTTCAGGCGTCGTCACTCTCAGCCCGCCGAGACCTTGAATCTCCTCCTCGAACAGCAAGTCGGCCCGAGTGATCACGTTTCGCGGTGGCCTGGCGTTGGCCCAGATCAATTCGACGGGTGCGTCGTCGCCAATCCACTTGGCTCCGTGGAGTGCTGATGCAGCTATCCCGGCTACCACCGCGTCGCGTTGCGACCAGAGCCAGGCCGCAACGGTGCGCTGGCCGAGTGACGGCTGAACGCGCTTGCCCAGGTACACGTTCGGCATGATCGCCCGGTAGTACCGGCGCAGTTCGTACCGGTTCAACTGCCCCAATGCCAACGCTTCTGAGCCGATGAAGGGGCCATCGCAGGTGTCCATGGCGCCACAGTGGAGTCACCCGCCGACTGCAGACCGTCGACGCTGCGTCCACGGCGCGAATCTGTGGATGAACGGGGCTCTGTGCACACGGGAGTCACGTCCACTCTGCGTCCTGGGCGTGAAAGTGCGAGTGGAGAGTGCCCTACGCGCAGAGTCGACGGTGGGAGGGGGTGACGTGCGACTGAAGGGGCGGGGAAGGAACCCGCATACGAAAAAGGGCGCCCGCAATCGCGGACGCCCTTTCTCTGGGGAAAGCTGCTAATCCCTCTGGAAGTAGCTCAGCAGCTGCAGGATCTCGATGTAGAGCCAGACCAGCGTGACGGTCAGACCGAGGGCGACGCCCCATGCGGCCTTCTCCGGCGCACCGGCGCGGATCATCTGATCGGCGGAGTCGAAGTCGAGCAGGAAGCTGAACGCCGCGATGCCGATGCAGACCAGCGAGAAGATGATCGCGATGGGGCCGCCGCTGCGCAGGCCCATGCCTTCACCGCCACCGACGCCGAACATGCCGAGCACCAGGTTGCCGAGCATCAGCACCAGCACTCCGAACATGGCCGCGACCAGCATCCGGGTGAACTTCGGCGTGACGCGGATGGCGCCGGTCTTGTAGACGACGAGCATGCCGAAGAACACGCCGAGGGTGCCCAGGATCGCCTGGAAGATCAACGTGCCCGCGCTCGCACCCGACACGTAGACATTGGCCAGGACGAACGAGAACGCGCCCAGGAACAGACCCTCGAGTGCGGCGTAGCTCAGCACGATCGCCGGGTTGTCCTGCTTGCGCCCGAAGGTCGCGATCAGCACCAGGGCCAGACCACCGAGCGCGCCGACGAGCACGAACGGCCTCGCCAGCGCCAGGTTCGAGGACACCAGGAAGTAGGAGACGGCGGCGACCGCGGTCAGCACGGCCAGCGTGATGCCGGTCTTGGTGACGACGTCGTCGATGGTCAGCGGCCGGGAGACCCCGGTCTGCTGCTGATCTGGGTACTGCGTCACATATGGGTCGGCATCACGTACCTGCTGTGCACCGTAGCCGGCGGCTCCGGTACCAAACTGTGCGTATCCGCCCTGCCCCTTCGGCAGAGACCGGAATACCGGGTTGCTGCTCTCGCGCACCGTCGGATCCTCTCCTGTGCTGTGCTTCGCCTGCTGGCGAATACTCCAACAACGATCAGCGTGTCAGACATGGTTCCCGCCGTCGACACTGAGTCTGTGAATCTTCTCAGCAAGACGCTACCCGTCGGGCGGTGCTCGACGGCGACGATCTAGATTGCTTACTCGTGGCCGCAGAAAACGAGGATGTCCTAGTAACCGTCGAGAACGGCGTCGGCCTGTTGACGCTGAACCGGCCCAAGGCGATCAACTCGCTCACCCACGGCATGGTGACGGTCCTTGCCAGCACGCTGAAGGACTGGGAGAACGACGGTTCCGTTCACACCGTGCTGCTGACGGGCGCAGGCGAGCGTGGATTGTGCGCAGGCGGCGACATCGTCGACGTCTACAACAGCGCCCGCGGCGATGGCGTCGAGGCGCGGACGTTCTGGCACGACGAATACGTGCTCAATGCCCACATCGCCAGGTACTCCAAGCCCTACGTGGCAGTGATGGACGGCATCGTGATGGGCGGTGGCGTGGGTGTCAGCGCCCACGCGAGCATCCGGGTCGTCACCGACAGCACGAAGATGGCCATGCCGGAGGTGGGCATCGGTCTCATTCCCGACGTGGGTGGCTCGTTCATCCTCTCGCGGGCCCCCGGTCGTCTCGGCTTACATGCCGCGCTGACGGGGGCTCCATTCAACGGTGCCGATGCCATCGCGTTGGGCTTCGCCGATCATTACGTGCCCCACGACGTGCTCGGTGAATTCAAGAAGGCGATCATCGATGGTGGCATCGACGCCGCCCTCGCCGCCCATGCCATCGAGCCACCACCGAGTTCACTGCTTGCCCAACAGAACTGGATCGATCACTGCTATGCGGGCGAGACGCTGGCCGACATCGTCGCGGCACTGCGCGGTCACGACGCCGGGCCTGCCAGCGACGCGGCCAATCTGATCGCCTCCCGCTCCCCCATCGCGGCGTCCGTCGCACTGGTGGCAATCCGCCGCGCGGCCACGCTCGACACGCTGGAAGACGTTCTGCGCCAGGAGTTCCGGACGCAGACCGCAGCATTGCGCTCACACGACCTCGTCGAGGGTATCCGCGCCCAGGTCATCGACAAGGACCGCAATCCGAAATGGTCACCGTCGTCGTTGGCCCAAGTCTCTACGGCCGACGTCGAGGAATACTTCAAACCGGCCGATCCCGACCTGACGTTCTAGGAGAACCATGAACTACGAGACCATCCTGGTGACGCGCGAGGACCGCGTCGGCACCATCACCCTGAACCGGCCCAAGGCACTCAACGCGCTCAACAGTCAGGTGATGGCCGAAGTCACCACGGCGGCGGCGGAATTCGACGCCGACGCGGGCATCGGCGCCATCATCGTCACCGGCAACGAGAAGGCTTTCGCCGCGGGCGCGGACATCAAGGAGATGGCCGACCTGTCGTTCGGAGACGTGTTCGCCGCGAACTTCTTCGAGCCGTGGTCGAAGTTCGCCGCCACCCGTACCCCCACCATCGCGGCGGTCGCCGGCTATGCGCTCGGCGGCGGGTGTGAGCTCGCGATGATGTGCGACCTGCTGATCGCCGCGGATACCGCCAAGTTCGGCCAGCCCGAGATCAAACTCGGTGTGCTGCCCGGAATGGGCGGCTCGCAGCGGCTGACTCGCGCCATCGGCAAGGCGAAGGCGATGGACCTGATCCTGACCGGGCGCACCATCGGCGCCGACGAGGCCGACCGCAGCGGCCTGGTGTCGCGCGTCGTCCCGGCCGATACGTTGCTCGACGAGGCGAACGCCGTCGCCGCCACCATCGCGGGCATGTCGTTGTCTGCGTCGCGGATGGCCAAGGAGGCCGTCAACCGCGCCTTCGAGTCCACCCTCGCCGAAGGCCTGCTCTACGAGCGCCGACTCTTCCACTCCGCGTTCGCGACAGACGACCAGACCGAGGGCATGGCCGCGTTCACCGAGAAGCGCCCGCCGAAGTTCACTCACCGCTAAAGTGCGTTCGTGACAGACACGGACGCCAAGGCCGACGATCCGCCTGCGGCAGAACCGGAACCGCAGGCCGAACCGGAATCGGCTCCCGCACCGGCGAAGCAAGATTGGTGGCTTCGCCACTACACGTTCTTCGGCACCGCCGTCGGGCTGGTGTTCATCTGGTTCTCGATGACGCCGTCGCTGCTGCCGCGCGGCCCGCTGTTTCAGGGGCTGGTGAGCGGCGCTGCGGGCGCGATCGGTTACGGACTCGGCGTATTCGGAGTCTGGCTGGTCCGCTTCATGCGTTCCAAGGACAGCAGCCCGCCTGCACCACGGCGGGCCTGGTTGGGCCTCCTCGTAGTCGGCATCATCGGCCAGGTTCTCGCCATCGTCTGGTTTCACGTATGGCAGGACGAGATCCGCGACTTCATGGGCGTACCCCGGTTGGCGTTCTGGGATCACCCGCTGACCGGCGTACTGTCGATCGTCGTCCTGTTCGCCTTCGTCGAACTCGGTCAGCTGGTCGGCAAATTGGTGCGCTATCTGGTTCGCCAGCTGGAACGCGTTGCACCACCTAGGGTTTCGGCGGTCGTGGTCGTCGCCCTGCTCCTCGTCGTGGCCATCGCGCTGCTGAACGGCATAGTGGTTCGTTTCGCGATGAGCACGCTCAACAGCACCTTCGAGTCGGTGAACAACGAGAAGGATCCAGACATCGCCGCGCCGACGACCTCGCTGCGGTCGGGCGGGCCGGAGTCGCTGGTCACCTGGTCGTCGCTGGGCCACCAGGGCCGCGTCTTCATGGCGAACGGACCGACCGTCGACGACCTGTCGAAATTCAACGGCGCGAGGGCAATCGAACCGATCCGCGCCTATGCAGGCCTGAACTCCGCCGACGGGATCAAGGCCACCGCCGCGCTGGCCGCCAGGGAGCTTCAGCGCACCGGCGGGCTGAACCGCGCGGTCGTCGCAGTGGCCACCACGACGGGCACCGGCTGGATCAACGAGGCCGAGGCGTCCGCGCTGGAGTACATGTACAACGGCAACACGGCGATCGTCTCGATGCAGTACTCGTTCCTGCCCAGCTGGCTGTCGTTCCTGGTCGACAAGGAGAACGCCCGGCAGGCCGGCCAGGCGCTGTTCGAGGCCGTCGACGCGTTGATCCGCGAGATGCCCGAGAACACCCGTCCCAAGCTGGTGGTGTTCGGCGAGAGCCTCGGCTCGTTCGGCGGCGAGGCTCCGTTCCTGGCCCTGAACAACCTCGTCGCACGCACCGACGGCGCGCTGTTCTCCGGCCCGACGTTCAACAACACCATCTGGACCGACCTGACCCGCAACCGCGACGAGGGGTCACCGGAGTGGCTGCCCATCTACGACAAGGGCGCGAACGTCAGGTTTGCGGCGAAGGCCGAGAACCTCGGCAGGCCAGCCGATCCTTGGGGTGAGCCGCGGGTCGTCTACCTGCAGCACGCCTCCGACCCCATCGCGTGGTGGAGTCCGGACCTACTGTTCAGCAAGCCGGACTGGCTGCGCGAACCCCGCGGCTACGACGTGTCGCCGCGCACGGAGTGGATTCCCATCGTGACGTTCCTGCAGGTGTCCGCCGACATGGCGGTGGCCGTCGACGTACCCGACGGACACGGCCACGTCTACGTGCGCGACGTGGCCAACGCCTGGGCGGCGATCCTGCAGCCGCCGGGGTGGACGCCCGCCAAGACGGACAAGCTGCGGTTGCTGCTGCGTTCCAACGAGAACAGCTAGTTCAACGCAGCCAGGACGCCGACCGCCTTCAGCGCGTGGTAGCCGCCGATCACGTCGGTGGCGGAATGCAGACCGAGGTCGACGAGCGAGGCCGCGGCAAGGCTCGACGTGTAGCCCTCGGAGCACAGCACGATCCACTCGACGTCGTCGCCGACCGCCTCGGGCAGTCGGGCGTCGCTGGTGGGGTCGCAGCGCCACTCGAGCACGTTGCGTTCGATGACCAGCGCCGCCGGGACGTCACCCTCCCGCGCCCGTTGCGCGGCGGGCCGGATGTCGACGAGCAGCGCGCCACGCTCCAGCGCGCCAGGCACGTCGCGCGCCTCGATCCGCGTCAACTTCGCCCGCGCGGACTCCAGCACGGCATCGATACGGCTCGGCGTGCGGCTCATCAGTCGTCCTCCGGTTTGTCGGTCAGCTCGGTGCGGTCGCGTCGCAGCGTATTCCGCTCGGTCACTTCGTAGTACGACATCGCGGTCAGCGGCGGTGAGTAGGCGTGCACGCTCAGGGTGGGCCCGGCGACGTGCGTCGGCTCCGGCGCCCACACCACGTCGTGCACCCAGCCGAGCGGAAAGCCCGCCTGATCGCCCGCGGTCAACCGCCGGTGCTTGAGGCCGTCGCCGTCCCACCGTGTCTCGGCCAGCGAGCCGGACACCACGGTCAGCGCCCCCAGCGACCCGCCGTGGTCGTGCAGTTCGGTGGACCGGTCGGGCACCCAGCTGATCAGCCACACGTCGAGTTCGTCGTCGCCGAAGAGCCGGGTGAACCACCGCTCGTCGATGGGCGCGCCGCCGGCAGGCAGCAGGTGGTCGTAGCGGCCGGACAGCACGTCGTCGGCGGCGCGGTCGGTGGTGTGCAAGAGGTCGGGCAACCGCAAGCGGGTCGGCGCGACGATGGACGGGGATGCGAGTGACATGGCGACACGAACTCCAGGAGAGAGGACGGGCAGGGGGTGGGCATCAAGCCCGACAACACTCCTGAGACGTAGTCCGGTCCATCACGATCGCGAGTGTTGCATAGATTGGCGGCATGCGCAGCTACCCGATCCTGGCCGTGACTGCCGCGGCGGCAGTCTGTTTCGCCGTCCTCGCCGTCCTCGCCGACTGCTCGTCGGGGTCGGAGGGCGGGAATCCGTCGCCGTCGTCGTCCACGTCCGCGGCGTCGGCGGCACCCACCACAGAGACGACGAATCAGACCCACACGGCCGCGCCGGGAGCCGTCGGCGTCTCCCCCAACGGCGTGACCACCGCAGTGGGCGCACCCGCCGAATCGACCGAGGACGAGTACTTCCAGGCCTGTCACGCTGCGAAGGTGTGGATGACGGAGCAGGGCGGTGACCAGAATTCGCAGTTCGAGCCG
>NZ_JAVRPS010000525.1:0-4025 GCF_032162105.1 Mycobacterium sp.
CGTACCGCAGGATCCGTCCCTTGCGGGCGCCCGTCTTGGACTTCCCCATCAGCCGGGTGCTGACACGCAACCAGGTCGGGAACAGGTCCACCTCCGGGGCGTGCGCCAGGCTCGCCTCCTCGACGAGTCTCAGGCGGGGATTCCACGTCTCGGGATGGTGCGCGTCCTTGAATCCTGCGTAGCCCCATTGACTCGCGACGTCTTTGAACATCTTCTGTGGGTAGAGCTTGATCGCCACCCGACTGAACCAGCCGATGCCGCCGTAGTCGTTGAACGCCAGTTCGCCGGTGTGGGAGTGGTCGGTGATGCCGCGGAACAGTCCGATGATGACGTCCTCGGACAGGAACGCGAACAGCCCGTCGGCGACGAGAATGGTCGGGCGGTCGGCAGGGATGGTGTCGGGCCAGTTCGCGTCGGCCACCGAGACCGGCACCGAACGCGAGCGCGGGTTGGCAGGCAGGACCTTTTCGCGCAGCGCGATGATTCCTGGCAGGTCGACGCTGTACCAGTCCACCGTCGGCGGCGGCGCGACGCGGTAGAAACCGCTGTCGAGACCGGCGCCCAGATCGACCACCACGGCGTCAGGATGCTCGGCGATGAACCGGCGCACCCGGTCGTCGAGCATCTTGGCCCGCAGCGCGGTCTGACACACCACGCTGGTCTGCACGCCGAGGCCGGCGAAGTCGTAGTCGACCTCGCCCACCACCTCGTCGGCCAGCGTGTCGCCGAGGATCGGCCGAGCCCATCGGCTGTCCAGAGCTCTGGCGTATTCGGTGAGAAACGCGGTCTGTTCGACGGGTGTCAGTGCGGTGGTTGCTATCCCCATGACCGCGAAGGTACTCCACATTTCGGACTGAACGGATCGCCCAAAACGTTCACCGCCCTTGCGATTACGAGCCGGCTACCGTCGGGCGCCCGTCCATGGCCGTTCGTTTTCGTCGCGCCGTTCGGCTTCGTCGGCGCGTTCGTCGGCCCACGACTCCTCGAACCCTTCGCCCTGGTGCACGTTGGGCACGCGATTCATCACGCGGCTAAGCCATTTGGGCGGCGTGGTCGGCTCCCACTGCGGCAGAGCCATGCTCAGCGCGTACAGGGTCTTGAGGACGACGAAGACTCCGAACAGTGCGGAGGCGTCGGTCATGGCGGCGCCAAGCATTCCGAGTACGAGCGTCAGGTGGACGACGGCGATTCGACCGAGGCTTCGATTCGCCGTCTGCTCGATCTGCCAGAACGACCACCGGCGCAGCCCGGGCAGGTCGACCACGAAATCGATGGCAAGGATGACGAGCACACCCACGCAACCACTTCCCACGTGGTGCCAGTCGACGGCTGCCACACCGCTCTGGTCGTTGTGGTTGAGCATGAACAGGACGACTCCGAGAAACACACCATGTGCCGCGGAGAAGACGAGACTCGTGACGAGGAACCCGTTGAGGAAGGAGGTCTGCGCGCCGCGCCGGTCTGATTTCGGTGCCTGGTACTCGAAGTGTCCGCGCCTTGGACTCCACCGCCGATGGGCGACGATTCGCGCGGAGACGAACAGGCACACCGCGACGTTCTCGAACCAGTAGACGACGAGCGTCGTGCCTGCCGACCATCCCTCGACGAACCAGCCGGCCGCAGGAACGGCGTTGACGGCCAGCAGCGTCAGCAGATGAACGACCGGAATCACGTCGTCGTGGCGGCACGAAGTCGGGGCATGGCGTCATCGTCGCATGGTTAGCCCAAAACGTTCACGGCCCTTGCGATTACGAGCGCGATGGTGGTGACCGCCACCAGGCTCTGCACCGCCATCATCATCTTGGCCCATCGCGCCAGCGGCATGGTGTCGGTCGGCGAGAACGCCATCGCGTTCGTCAGGCTGACGTACAGATAGTCGATGAATGTCGGGCGCCAGCCAGGCTTTACCAGCTTGGCGGTATCGGGGTCCATCTGAGGGAACATGAAGTCTGGGTAGGGCGTGGCGCCGGCACGCCGCGCGAACGGGCCGCCACGGTCCAGTTCCCAGTACCAGATGCCGAACGCGATGATGTTGGTGATGAAGATCGCCGCGCCGCTGCCGAGCAGCAGACCGGCGTCATTGCTGACCCGGCCGGACAGGATGCTCGTGTCCAGCACGATGGCCGAGAGTGTGTTGTCGATGGTGATCGCCCCCAGCAGCACCCAACTCGCGTACTTTCCGAACACGGTCGAGCGGGTGAGCCGGACCGGGTTCAGCCAGATCAGGACGGCCAGCAACAACAATTCCATGGCGATCAGGGGCCACCGCGGAACGAGTACGAAGCTGCGCGCGATCCCCAGTTGCAGGACGATGGCGGTGACGAGTGCGACCAGCACCGGCAGCCGGCTCTCCGGGGTGCCGGGCCGCAGCCAGGACGGCACGTGGTGCTC
The DNA here is from genome assembly GCF_032162105.1 of Mycobacterium sp. Lineage (GTDB taxonomy): Bacteria > Actinomycetota > Actinomycetes > Mycobacteriales > Mycobacteriaceae > Mycobacterium. The sequence goes on from NZ_JAVRPS010000525.1 coordinate 2,392, forward strand.
AGCCTCCCTGGCCAGCCTCTCCGCTCGCTTGAGGAACTCCTCGGCAGCGGGTTGTTCAGGCATGTTCTCCATCAGGTAAGTGTGTGCGCGACGATGGAACCATGGATGACGACACGGCTGACAGTTTCCTGGGCACGTCCCCATCTCCCGTCGCTCCGCTCGCCTCATCCCGGCACATCAGCGAGTGGATCGACGCCACCCCCGACGCGGTGTACGCCTTCGCGTCGGATCGCGCCGAGCTGCGGCGCTGGGCTGCGGGCCTGGCCGATCCGGCGTTGCGCGACGCCGACGTCGAATTCGCCCCGCCCAACGCGTTCGGCGTGCTCGACCACGTGGTCCGGCTGCCCACCGGCGAGGCGGTCTACAACCCGATGCGGGTGATTCCGGAGGGCCCGGGGGAGACGCGCTGCGAGGTGGTGTTCACGCTGCGCCGCCGACCCGGAGTCACGGACGCGGAGTTCGAGGCCGACGCCGCGGCGGTCGCTGCGGACCTGGCGACGTTGCGGGGACTAGTCGAGGATCAGTCGTCGGACGACTGAAACAGGCCAAGTCCCAGCCAGACCACGGTGGCCGCGGCCGCGGCAGCAACGACGGCAGGCCCCGGGTTCATGGTGGCGACACCCACGACGAGTAGCACCAGCAGACCAACGGCGAGCGCGACCAGCTTGTACACCGGCCACGGAACACCGGCGATCCGCACTTCGGTGCAGGATGTCACTAGCTTGACGCTGGGTGCCGTCATACCTTTGACGATAGCTCGTATCCAAGAGTTCGGGCAACCGAAACGCTGAATCAGGCCAATCTCTCCACTCGCGGCATAAGCTGATCGGATGCCGCTTTCTGGAGAATATGAACCGAGCCCGTGGGACTGGGTCCGCGATCACGCCGACAAGATCATCGAGTCCGGCGACACGGCGGGCAGCGATATGAAGGGCAAACCCATCATCCTGCTGACCACAATCGGCGCCAAGTCCGGCAAGCTCCGCAAGACCCCGCTGATGCGGGTGGAGAACAACGGCGAGTACGCGATCGTGGCGTCGCTGGGCGGGGCTCCGAAGAATCCCGTCTGGTACTACAACGTCAAGGCGCATCCGCAGGTGGAACTGCAGGACGGCCCGGTCGCCAAGGACTACGAGGCCCGCGAGGTTTTCGGCGACGAGAAGGCGGCCTGGTGGGAGCGCGCAGTCGCGGCGTTTCCGGACTACGCGGAGTACCAGACCAAGACCGACCGGCAGATCCCGGTGATCGTGCTGAGCCCGGTCGGCTAAACGGGTTTCCGCCCGTCGCCCACGAGGTGGCACCATTGACCGGTGTCCGCTGAGTTGAGCCAGAGTCCCCGCACGTCATCGCCGCTGTCCGCGGCCGACATCGACGAGGCCGCTGAGCGAATTTCCGGCGTGGTCGCGCTCAGCCCGCTGCAGCGCAGCGATCGGTTGTCGGCGGTCACCGGCGCACAGGTGTATCTCAAGCGCGAGGACCTGCAGACGGTGCGTTCCTACAAGCTGCGCGGCGCCTACAACCTGCTGATGCAGTTGACGCCGGAAGAGATCGCCGCGGGCGTGGTGTGCTCGTCGGCGGGCAATCACGCGCAGGGGTTCGCGCTCGCCTGCCGGTCGATGGGCATTCACGGCCGG
>NZ_JAVRPS010000526.1:0-6380 GCF_032162105.1 Mycobacterium sp.
AACAGCCTCGATCAACCGGTCGAGCACCCCGCGCTCGGCGCGACGGTCAACTAGCTCCATCGCGCCGCCCCGCACCGTGAAGTCCGCCACCGTCTGCACCGGAAGTGGCGACAACCTTACCGTCGGAGTGGCGTCACATCGACGTGAAGCGGACGCGCCGGCGGATCGCCTTGGCGGCTCCGCAACGTCATCCAGTGGCGTTGATCCGTTCGTTCGGCACCACCGTGAGAACACGGGTCACGAACACGTCGAACGCTTCCATGAAATCGCGCAAGAACCGTTCGGTCCCTTCGTCGGTGACCTCCCCCACGTCGGTGATCAGGCCAGGAGTGAGCTGAAGGTAGGCCTCCGGCGCCCCCATCAGTGGTGAATCGCAGAAGCTCAGCGCGCTGCGCAGACTCTGCTGCCCGACAGCGGTTCCGATCTTGCCAGGAGAGGCACCGATCATCGCCGACGGCTTGCGCGCGAACGAGTTCGTTCCATGCGGGCGGCTGGCCCAGTCGATGGCGTTCTTCAGGCAGCCGGGAATACCCCTGTTGTACTCGGGGGTCACGAAGAGCACCGCATCGACTGCGGCGATCGCTTCCTTGAGTGCGCGGCCCGCCTGCGGGTAATCAGTGTCGAAGTCGCGGTTGTACAACGGAAGGTCTCGGATCGGGATCTCCACGAACCTCAGATGCTTGCACGACAATCGAATGAGCGCCTTTGCGAGCCTGCGATTGATCGAGTCGGCTGAAAGGCTACCGACGATGTAGCCAACGGTATAGCTGCTCATAAGTTGCCCCACTCCCACTTGCTCGACTCGGCCAAGTCGAGCCTTCTGGAAGCCCCATCCCCTGTCGACGTCGACGTCGACAACGCCGGTGACTTTTCGTGGTGCCGGTGAACAACGGTGCCGCCTCAGGACGAGACCCTCTGCGTCGCATACGGATCGACGTCGGCAACCCTCGAGCGTCACCATCGAGGTTTACATGTCCATTCCACCGTTGACGCTCCACACCTGTCCGGTGATGTACGACGACGCGTCGGCGGCGAGAAAGTGAACCACCCGCGCGACCTCTTCCGGCCTGCCCGCGCGGCCGACCGGGATCTGGCTGGTCAGCTTCGCCATGACCTTCTCAGGGATGTCCGCGGTCATCTCGGTGGTGATCAGCCCGGGGGTGACCGTGTTGACGGTGATGCCGATCCCGTTGTCGGCGTTCTTGCCGGATTTCGTCAACTGGTAGGCGCCCTCCTTGGCCAGCGTCTTGGTCAGGCCGAATAGACCGGATTTCGAGGCGGCATAGTTGGCTTGGCCGATGTTGCCCGTTTCTCCGACGACGGACGACACGTTGACGATGCGCCCACTGCCCCGCTCGACCATGTGGGCCAGCGCGGCCTGGCAGAGAAAGAACGCACCCGACAAGTTCACGGCCAGCACGCTGTGCCAGTCGTCGTCGGTCATGGCGGCGACGGTCTTGTCCACGGTGATGCCGGCGTTGTTGACCAGGATGTCGAGGCGCCCATGCGTGTCGATGACCTCATCGATCGTGCGACGGCAGTCGCCGGGGGCGCCGACATTGCCTTGGTGCGCCGACGCCGACGCCCCGTGCGGCTGGGTCTTCGTCAACAGGCCGGCGACGAATCGTTCGGCGCTGTCGTTGTCACGGTTGTAGCCGACCGCGACGGTTGCCCCCTGGCCCGCGAGGCTGTGCGCGATCGCGGCCCCGATGCCGCGAGTGCCGCCGGTGACGAAGGCCACGCGGCCCGCCAACTTGTCTGATGCCGGCGGGTTCGACTGGCGCGGTGCGGATTCCAGCACTTCGGTCATGTTGATGACTCCGTTCGTGGTAGGTGTTCAGACGAGTTCGGAAATCGCGACGTCTGCGGCGTTGGCGCCGCACATGCCGTGAGCGCCCGGTCCTGGTGGTGTGGCCGCCGAGCAGATGTACATGCCAGGGATACCAATCTTGTAGGGCGACAGCGTGACCCGTGGGCCGAACGTCAATTGGCGAATGTCCTTGGAGCCGGTCATGATGTCCCCGCCGACGTAATTCGGGTTGTAGGTGGCCATTTGGGTGGTCGTTCGAACCGTCTTCCCGACGATCCGATCGCGGAAGCCGGGGGCGAACCGCTCGATCTGGGCGATGATCGCTTCCGTCGCATCGCCGGAGTATCCATTTGGCACGTGCGCGTACGTCCAGAGCGGGTGGATAGTGCCGACGGACCGCTGCGGGTCGGCCAGGTATTGCTGGCCGACCAGCACGAAGGGCCGCTCGGGCATGCGTCCGGCGTGAACGTCGCGCTCGGTGGCCGCGAGTTCGGCGTAGCTGCCCACCACGTGAACGGTGCCTGCGCGGTGGGCCGACGGGTTGGTCCACGGGACGCCACCCTCGACCGCGAAGTCCACCTTGAAGGCGCCTGGTCCCTGCCTGAACCGTCGGTAGGCACGGGATACCCGGCGCGGCAAGCGGTCACCGAGGATGCCTGCGACGGCTTCGGGTGCCAGGTCGAACATCGTCACATCGGCCGGCGGCAATTGCGAAGCCGTCTCGATCCGCGTGCCCGTTTCGATCTTGCCGCCGAGGTCGGTCAACAGCGCAGCCAGCGCGTTGGTGATCGACTGTGATCCACCGGTGGCCACGGGCCATCCGTGTCGATGCCCAGCGGTGAGGATGCCCACGCCGATCGCCGACGTCATGGGGTAGTGCAACGGCCGGAAGGCGTGTGCCGCAACACCTCCGAACAACGCCCGCGCCTCCGGACTGTGAAACCACCGGGCAAGCGTGCATGCAGGCAGCACGGTTGGCGCACCAAACCGGGCCAGCGTCAACGGATGATGCGGCACCCGCAGCAGCGGGCCCATGATGTCCTCGGCGAGTACATCGAAGTTGGCTGACGTCTTGCCGAACAGTCGCCGCCACCGGACGCCGTCGCCGTCTTGCATCCCGTCGGCAGTCGCCTCGACCGAGCGGTACAGCACGCCCGCGCTGCCGCCGTCGAGCGGGTGGACGCAGTCGATCTCTGGGAGGCGCCAGGACAGGCCGTACCGATCGAGGCCCAGCCCAGCGAGGAACTCCGAGCCGACGGCCATCGGGTGGATCGCCGAGCAGTGGTCGTGCAGCAGGCCGGGGATGATCGCCTCGCTGCTGCGCGTGCCCCCGCCGATTTCGTCGGCGGCTTCCAGGACGGTGACCTGCACGCCCGCCTTGGCGAGGGCGACCGCGGCGGCAAGGCCGTTCGGCCCGGCCCCCACGACTATGGAGGTCGTCACGCCAGCGCCCCGTGATCGTGGCCCGCGGGCTTCCTGCCGGACAGCGACCAGCTGACCTCGGTCGGGATCGGACCGTTGGGCAGCCAGGGCTGCTCGGCGACGGCGTCGGTCACCTTCCACGTGCCGCGCTCGATCACGCCGAGCGCCCCGTCGATGATCTCGTAGTGCTGGACCTTGCTGCCCCAGGCCTGCGATTCCACCCAGACGACGACGAGCTCACCGGGCTCGAACGCCGCCTCGCGCTGAACGGCCGCGATCATGTCGGCGTCGTGCAAGTGCCCGTCGCCGAAGTTGAACCCGATCAGCGAGTTGCAGACGAACTCACCCTCCCGCACGGACCGGGTGTCGATGTCCGGCAGCGACTTCAGTAGTACCGAGAACAGGCCACGGCCCTGACTGTGCATGGTGCGCCAGGAGATCACCCGCTGCATCGTGACATCCGCCCATTTCGGCTCGTAGCCGAAGTCGATGAACTGGTCGACCTGATTCTTGGCCGAGCGCGTCACCTTGTTGAGCTTCGCCTCGGCGCCAGGCGCGAACGCCCACACCGCGGACGCCCAGTTGCCTGCGTATTGCCGCATCGACGGCAGGAACGACACCTTGTCGGGCCGGAAGTTCCCGAGGATCGGATAGAACAGCAGCGCGGCAACGACGACGACCGTCAGCCAGACCGACGACATGTCCCACACGGCGTAACCGTTCCATGCCGGGAAGCCCCAGAACAGGAAGATGGTCGCGTACGCGAACAGCACGTTCCATTCCAGCGGCACCGCGAGCGGGAAGGTCGAGATGATGAACAGGTGGAAGCACACCATGATCACCACGGCGACCAGCGTCACCCACCTGTTCGTCGAGAAGAGCAGGGCCAATGGCGCCAGGATCTCCACCACGCTGCCAGGCACATGTGCCATGAACGAGGCGAGATGCGATGGGCGCAGATCATCGGGGTAGTTGCGGTAGTGGGCCCGCTTCAGCCACTTGAACGGAATGAAGGGGCTGTTGCTGACCATCGGCGGGATGACGTTGGTGAAGTGCAGCCCCACCTTCGATACGCCGGCACCGACCCATACCACCACGATCAACAGCTTCAGCGCGATGACCATGTCGACGAAGGAGAACGCGGCGAAGATGATCAGGGCGGGGAGGTACTGCTCCCCGCGCGCTGCGAGGAAGACGATCTTGTCCCGCAGGCCCATGATCACCAGCAGCACGATCGGCGCGATCAGCACCGCCGGATTGACCAGTCCCGATGTGTTGCCGGGCATTGCCGCTGACAATGAGTCGCTATGCACCCCAGGCGAAACCATCGGAATGGCGACGCTGACCATCAGCACGATGTAGAGACCGACGTCAAACCAGGTCCGTCGGTCGCCGCCGGTCAACGGCACCCACTTCCATGGCCGTAGCCGGATGGTGCCCGGCCGCGCCCAGAACAGGATGCCCCCGGTCATCGGCTTGACCTTGCCTGCCAGCGGGCCCCACGATCCGGCTACGCCGATCAACTCCAGCAGCACCGTCCATAGGACGGCCTTCTCGTAGACGATGGGCTGGTTCCACCATTGCGAGACGTCAAACACCGGAAGCCCGGACGTCAGGGTCGCCACCAGGATCCCGCCGAGCGCGTAGAGGAAGACCAACTTCGCGATGTAGATGGTGTGCACCATCTTTGGTGACCCGAATCCGTTGTCCACCCAATCGGTGGCGAGGATCCGCATCCGCTCCATGAGCGGTTTCTGCATGAAGACATCCGGATCTACGTCGGGCAAGTCCGGCTTGATGAATCCCATGATTGACGCTCCTTTGCGATGTGACGGGCTTTGTGTCTCAGTGCGTTTCGATGAGCCGCTTGCGCAGCGTCGGTTTGTCGATCTTGCCGACCGCGTTCTTCGGGATGTCATCCATGATCGTGATCTCCACCGGCAGCTTGTATTTCGACAAGGAGCCGCGCAGGTGCTCGCGGATCGTGTCGGCATCGAGAGTCTCTTCGGGATGCAGCGACACGAACAGCACCGGTTCCTCGCCGTAGACCGGGTGCGCACGTCCGACGACGGCCGCCTCGGCGATCTGGGGCAGCCCGTGGGCCACGGCCTCGATCTCACGTGGGTAGATGTTCTCGCCGCCTCGGATGATCATGTCCTTGGCCCGGTCGACGAGGACCAGGTAGCCGTCCTCGTCGAACCGTCCGACGTCACCGGTGTGCAGCCAGCCGTCGACGATGGTCTTCGCGGTCTCCTCGGGCCGGTTGAGGTAGCCCCGCATGACGTTCCCGCCCTTGATCACGACCTCGCCTGCCTCGCCGTCGTGCACCGGGTTGCCCGATGCGTCGACCAACCGGATCGTCTGGCCGGGCAGGGGTAGGCCCACCGTTCCCGCCTTGCGCCTTCCCGACAGCGGGTTGACCGTGCTGGCGCACGACCCCTCCGACAGCCCGTACCCCTCGATGATCGGGATGCCGTAACGGGATTCGAACGTCTCGAGCAGTTCCACGCTGGCGGGCGCGGCGCCGCACACGGCGAAGCGCACGGAGGAGGTGTCCGGCTTCGCTCTGGCGGGCAGCCCGCACAGCATCGTGTAAATCGTTGGCACGGCTGAGAAGTAAGTCGCCCGGGTCTGTTCGATCCGGTCGAAGAACGTGTCCACCTTGAACCGGCCCGCGATGGTCGTCCTGCCACCGGCCAACAACGGCGAGAGTGTGCTGACCACGATTCCGTTGACGTGGAACAGCGGCAGGATGAGCAGGCTGTGATCGTCCGGGGTCAGCTCGAAGCCGTCGATCACCGCGCCGCACATGGCATTCAGGTTGGCGTGATCGAGCATGACGCCCTTCGGCCGTCCCGTTGTACCGCTGGTGTAGATGAGCAGCGCCAGCGCGCTGTCGGGGTACTGAGGCGCGTTCAGGAGCCCCGGCGTCGGCTCGTCGCCGTCGAGCGCGTCGGTGCTCACGACGGCTGCACCTGGGTCGAAGTTCGTGGTGGTCTGCGCGATCACCACGGTGGCTGAGGCATCGGCGACCTGATAGTTCACCTCGGTCGGGGTGAGGGACGGATTGATCGGGGTTACGGCGGCGCCGATCCGCCACGCCCCGAAGAGCGCGACCACGAAACTGACGGTGTTGGGCAGCATGATG
>NZ_JAVRPS010000527.1:0-15538 GCF_032162105.1 Mycobacterium sp.
TCCCGACCGCGGTGTTCCGCAACCGGTTGGCCTCTCAGGCCGCGGCCGCCGGCATCACGCTGCTCGCGGTCAACCCCGCTTACACCAGTGCATGGGGAGATCAGCACTGGCGCAAGCCCTACATGAACGTCACTCGGCACCAGGCGGCCGCCACGGTGATCGGGCGTCGCGCCCAAGGCCAGAAGGCACGGCGACGGGAAGGTGTGAATCGTACGCGACCAGAGGATCGCGTCGTGAGAGCTACCAACCGGGCCGCACCCCAAAGCCAACGGGTGAGCAGTAGCCGTCACCAGCCAGGGACGCGAGGAACCACATCTCGCCCGCCCGGCCGGACACGAATACGGCTACCAGACCGGGCAACCGTTACCCCGGCAACCGCCAACAACGGCCAACAACATCAGTAGCGGTAACCTTGGCCCCGTGAGCATCGACGTCAGCGCACGCCTGGGCACCGTGCTGACTGCCATGGTGACGCCGTTCGGCCCGGACGGCTCGCTCGATCTGGCCGCTGCGAAGAAGCTCGCAACGCACCTGGTCGACGCCGGGTGCGACGGCTTGGTGCTGTCCGGCACCACGGGCGAATCACCCACCACCACCGACGACGAGAAGATCGCGCTGCTTGCCGCGGTGCTCGAGGCCGTTGGCGACCGCGCCCGCATCATCGCAGGCGCAGGCACCTACGACACCGCGCACAGCGTGCATTTGGCCAAGGCGTGCGAGGCGCAGGGAGCGCATGGCCTGCTCGTCGTGACGCCCTACTATTCGCGGCCACCGCAGGCGGGTCTGGTCGCCCACTTCACCGCCGTCGCCGACGCGACCGCCCTGCCGCTGGTGCTGTACGACATCCCGTCGCGCTCCGTCGTGCCGATCGGGTGGGACACCATCCGCGCGCTCGCGCCGCACCCGAACATCGTCGCCGTCAAGGACGCCAAGGGCGATCTGCACGGCGGCGCGCTGATCATGTCCGAGACCGGGCTGGCCTACTACTCGGGTGACGACGCGCTGAACCTGCCCTGGCTGGCGATGGGCGCGACCGGATTCGTCAGCGTGTGGGGTCACGTGGCCGCCAGCCAGTTGCGAAACATGTTGTCGGCGTTCACCTCCGGCGACGTGGCGACCGCACGCAAGTGTCACGTCACGCTCGGACCGCTCTACGACGCCCAGATCCGGCTCGGCGGAGTCACGATGGCCAAGGCCGGCCTTCGGTTGCAAGGCTTCGACGCCGGCGAGCCACGGCTGCCCCAGATCCCGGCGACGGCCGACGAGATCGAGGCGCTGGCCAACGACATGCGGGCCGCAGGCGTGCTGCGGTCGACGTCGCCTGCGGGCCGGCTCCAACCATGAGCGGCCACCTCGTTCCGCCGGGACCCCTCGCGCCGGGAGGGCTACGGGTCACCGCGCTTGGCGGCATCGGCGAAATCGGCCGCAACATGACCGTTTTCGAGCATCTCGGCCGCCTGCTGATCATCGACTGCGGCGTGCTGTTCCCAGGGCATGACGAGCCGGGCGTCGACCTGATCCTGCCCGACCTGAGACACATCGAGGACCGCCTCGACGACGTCGAGGCGCTGGTGCTGACTCACGCCCACGAGGACCACATCGGCGCCATCCCGCACCTGCTGAAGTTGCGGCCGGACATCCCGGTGGTGGGGTCGAAGTTCACCCTGGCACTGGTCGCCGCGAAGTGCCGCGAGCACCGCATCAAACCTGTGTTCGTCGAGGTCGCCGAACTGCAGAGCAGTCGACACGGGGTGTTCGAGTGCGAGTACTTCGCGGTCAACCATTCCATCCCGGATGCGCTGGCGATCGCGGTCTACACCGGCGCGGGAACGGTGCTGCACACCGGCGACATCAAGCTCGACCAGCTGCCACTCGACGGCCGCCCCACCGACCTGCCGGGAATGTCGCGGCTCGGCGATGCCGGGGTGGACCTGTTCCTGTGCGATTCGACCAACGCCGAGATACCAGGGGTGGGCCCGTCGGAGAGCGAGATCGGGCCAAACCTGCACCGCCTGATCCGCTCGGCCGAAGGACGGGTGATCGTCGCCTGCTTCGCGTCGAACGTCGCCAGGGTGCAGCAGATCATCGACGCGTCAGTGGCATTGGGCCGCAAGGTGTCGTTCGTGGGCCGTTCGATGGTGCGAAACATGGGCATCGCCCGCGATCTCGGCTTCCTGAATGTCGCCGACGACGACGTGATCGACATCGGCGCCGCGGAGATGATGGCAGCGGACCGAATCGTCCTCGTCACCACCGGAACCCAGGGCGAGCCGATGGCCGCGCTGTCGCGGATGTCCCGCGGCGAGCACCGCAGCATCACGCTGACGTCCGGCGATCTCATCGTCTTGTCGTCCTCGCAGATCCCCGGCAACGAGGAAGCCATCTTCGGCGTCATCGACGCACTCGCCAAGATCGGTGTCCGCGTCGTCACCAACGGCAAGGTCCGGATCCACGTCTCCGGCCACGCCTACGCGGGCGAACTGCTGTTCCTCTACAACGGCGTCCGCCCCCGTAACGTGATGCCCGTGCACGGTACGTGGCGCCACCTGCGCGCCAACGCCGCGCTGGCGGCGAGTACCGGTGTGGCCGAAGAGAACATCGTGCTGGCCGAGAACGGCGTCAGCGTCGATCTCGTCGCAGGCAAGGCCAGCATCTCCGGTGCGGTACCGCTCGGCAAGATGTTCGTCGACGGCCTGATCACCGGCGACGTGGGTGAGGTCACCTTGGGTGAACGGCTCACGCTGTCTTCGGGTTTCATCTCCATCACCGTCGTCGTCCGCCGCAGCACCGGGAAATTGGCCACGGTCCCGCACCTGCATTCCCGCGGTTTCTCCGAGGACCCCAAGGCACTCGAACCGGCTACCCGCAAGGTGACCGAGGCGCTCGAGGCGCTGGCCGCCGACAAGGTCACCGACCCGGTCCGCATCGCGCAGGCGGTGCGCCGTGCGGTGGGCAAGTGGGTCAGTGAGGTCTACCGGCGCCAGCCGATGATCGTGCCGACGGTGCTCGAAGTCGACTGAGCTTTAGATCTTCTCGGCGTAGACCGACCATTCGATCTGCGAGGCGGTGAGGTCGCGGCCCGCCGGCCGGACGTAGCGGTCCATCAGCTCGTCGGGCCCGGCCTGCTCGATCAACCGCCAGCCGTACTCGGCGAGGAATCCGTCGATGTCCCCGGGCAGCAGGCCGAACTTCCATACCTGACTGCGCTCGCGGAACCTCCGGTACAGCACGGGGGCGCCGTACAGGTTCACGCCGTCGATGAAATCCCGCCGCACGTAGGTGAAGTCGAGCCTGCTGCCGCTTGCCGCCTGCGCGAGTTGGTCGAACGTGGCCCGCACCGCGTCGGCGGTCAGGTACTGCGTGACTCCCTCCCAGATGAAGAAGGTGGGGGAGTCCACGCGGTATCCGTACGACGCGAGCGTCGCCATCAGGTCGTCGCGCTCGAAGTCGACGGAGACCAACCGCACCGATGGCGGCACCGCGCCGAACACCCTCGACACGACGGCGCGTTTGCGTGCGATGTTCACCGGCAGGTCGACTTCGAAGACCGGGACGTCGCCGAGCCGCGCCAGGCGGTACGGCCGGGTGTCCAGTCCCGCGCCGAGGATGACCACGGCGTCGACGGCGGGAAGTGACTCCGCCAGGTTGTCGTCGATGTAGCTCTTGCGGCACGACACGTTCGCCCACAGCCCGGGACCGGATCGCTCGGACGCTGCGATGACGGCCCGGCGCACCGCGCGAAACCGGGTGGCGCGCACCAACGCCCGCAGCGGCTTGGGCAGGAACGACGCCGCCAGGTCGTCGTCGACGAGGCGGCGATCCGGCGGTTCGTGATGTTCGATCGCCGACAGCACCATCGGCCCGAAGGCCGTCTTCGCCGCAGGATTCCCGGACACCCTCAGCGCTTGTTGACGTACCCGGCGTCCACCGGCAACGTGACGCCGGTGACGTAGCGGGCCGCGTCGGAGACCAGCCAGAGGATGGCGTTGGCGATGTCCTCCGGCTCCAGCGTCTGCACCGGCAACGCGTTGCCCATGTCGGGTCCGCCCTGGCTCTCCTGGGCCAGACCGCTCAGCCAGCTGCGGATGAAGTCGTTGTCGATCATCGGCGTGTTCACTCCGGCCGGATGCACGGAGTTCACCCGAATGCTGTGTGGCGCAAGGAGGTTGGCGTACACCCGCATCAGCCCGACGATGCCGTGCTTGGCGGCGGCATAGCCCATCGAGCCGGCCATCGGGGAGGCGAGTCCGACCAGCCCGGCCACCGAGCTGATCAGCACGATCGATCCGCCGTTGCCCGCCTTGATCATTGGCCGCATTGCGACGTCGACCGTCTGGTAGACGCCGGTCAGGTTGACGTCGATCACGTCCTGCCAGGCGTCGTCGCCGGCCATGGGTGCGATACCCGCGTTGGCGACGACGATGTCCAGCCGGCCGCCCAGTTCGTCGACGCCGGCCTTGAGCGCGTCCTTGAGCGCCGCCCGGTCCCGCACGTCGGCTTGTGTGGCGACGATGCGGGCGCCGGTTTCCTCGACGAGCTTGACCGTGGCGGCTAGATCGTCGGGGGTTGCCATCGGGTAGGGCACCGACGCGATCTGATCGCACAGATCGATCGCAATGATGTCGGCGCCTTCGGATGCCAGTTTCACCGCGTCCGCGCGACCCTGTCCGCGGGCAGCGCCGGTGATGAAGGCCGTCTTTCCTTTGAGGGTTCCGTCAGCTCGTCCCATGTCAGCCGCGCAGCTGACCCTTGGCAGGGTCGCCCGCGACCACGGGTTGCAACATCTTGATGTCAGGCGCACCGTCCAAGTGCTCGCCGAGTGCCCCGAACAAGGCGCCGATGGCTGGGGCGGTGCTGTGGACCTTGAGAGCGTCCGCATCGGCCCACTGCTCAACGAAGACGAAGGTGCCGTTCGCCTCGTGCAGCGCGTACAGCTCGCAACCGGGTTCGTCGTGCACCGCCTCGATCGCGCGCTTACAGGCGTCGCGGACGGCGTCCACGGATTCGGGCTTGGCGGTCATGGTGGCGACGACGACTACGGGATTTGGGCTTGGCATGGGAACTAGCGACTCCTCGGTGAGTGCGGCCGGACGAGTGTCCACCCTACTAATGCGAAGCTTAGCTAGAAAGATTGCAATCGAGCTGTGACCAGTGTGGCTGATGGTGAATATGGGGCTGTTGCGACTAGGCTTGGCGCCATGGCAAGTAAGACCGCTGCCCGCTCGGGCGCCCGTTCGAGCAGGTCCAAGGCCAGTTCGAAGACCGGAGCGCGCCCGGCCCGGCCCACTGTCCCGCGCCGCAAGCCCGCGCGCCGCGCGTCGCCATCGCCCGCCGCAGGCGCCGGAGCCGCCATCGGCCGGGGTGCAAGGGCCGGCTGGCTGATGGTCGCCAAGGGGGCAGGCACGACCGCGCGCTCCGTCGGTCGGGCCCGCGATCTGGAGCCCGGCCACCGCCGGGACGGCATCGCCCTCGGCCTGCTGGGCATCGCCGTGGTGCTGGCCGCGAGTTCCTGGTTCGACGCCGCGCGCCCCGTCGGTGGGTGGATCGACACCGTCGTGCGAGTCGTCATCGGCGCTGCGGTGGTGCTGGTGCCGATCCTGCTCATCGCGATCGCCGTCGTCCTGATGCGCACCGAGCCGAATCCCGAGGCGCGGCCCCGGCTGATCCTCGGCGCCGCCATGATCGGCCTGCCTGCACTCGGCTTGTGGCATCTGTGGGCCGGAGCGCCCGACGATCCAGTCGCGCGACGCCACGCCGCGGGGTTCGTCGGCTTCGCGCTGGGTGGACCGCTTTCCGACGGGCTCACGCCGTGGATCGCGACGCCGCTGCTGATCATCGGGGTGCTCTTCGGCGTGCTGCTGATGACGGGGACCACCATCCGCGAAGTGCCGTCGACTCTGCGGGCATTGTTCGGCACCGGATACCGCGGTGACGACTACGGCAACGACGACTACTACGACGATGACGAGCGGGCGAACGGACAGCCCGACGACTTCTCCGACGGCTATTACGACGAGGGCGACCTCGGCGACGAGGCGCAGGCCTGGCCGGTTTCGGGCCAGGCTGCGGGCACCGGCACGCCGTACGACAACTACCCGCTCGAGGACGAGGCCCCGACGGTCCCCGAGCCGGCCGCCCGCGTGTCACGCCGCAAGAAGGCGCCCAAGAAGACGGACACCGTGGTGCTGGACCGCGTGGTCGACGGCCCCTACCATCTGCCGTCCCTGGACCTGCTCGTCGCAGGCGATCCGCCGAAGCTGCGTAGCGCGGCCAACGACAAGATGGTCGAGGTGATCGGCTCGGTCCTGCAACAGTTCAAGGTCGACGCCGCAGTGACCGGCTGCACCAGAGGGCCGACCGTCACCCGCTACGAGGTCGAAGTGGGCCCTGGCGTGAAGGTCGAGAAGATCACCGCGCTGCAGAAGAACATCGCCTACGCGGTGGCCACCGAGAGCGTGCGCATGCTGGCACCGATCCCCGGCAAGTCGGCCGTCGGCATCGAGGTGCCCAACACCGACCGCGAGATGGTGCGCCTGGCCGACGTGCTCACCGACGCGAAGACCCGGCGCGATCACCACCCGCTGGTGATCGGGCTCGGCAAGGACATCGAGGGCGACTTCATCTCGGCCAACCTGGCCAAGATGCCGCACCTGCTGGTGGCCGGTTCGACCGGCTCGGGCAAGTCGAGCTTCGTGAACTCGATGCTGGTCTCGCTGCTGTCCCGGGCCACCCCGGAGGAGGTCAGGATGATCCTGATCGACCCGAAGATGGTCGAACTCACGCCGTACGAAGGCATCCCCCACCTGATCACGCCCATCGTCACGCAGCCCAAGAAGGCCGCTGCGGCGCTGGCGTGGCTGGTCGAGGAGATGGAGCAGCGCTACCAGGACATGCAGGCCAACCGGGTGCGCCACATCGACGACTTCAATACCAAGGTGAAGTCCGGTGAGATCACCGCCCCGCTGGGCAGCGAGCGGGTCTACAAGCCCTATCCCTACATCGTCGCGATCGTCGACGAGTTGGCCGACTTGATGATGACGGCGCCGCGTGACGTCGAGGACGCGATCGTGCGCATCACCCAGAAGGCCCGCGCCGCGGGCATCCACCTCATCCTGGCCACGCAGCGGCCGTCGGTGGACGTCGTCACCGGCCTGATCAAGACCAACGTGCCGTCCCGGTTGGCGTTCGCGACGTCATCGCTGACCGACAGCCGGGTGATCCTGGATCAGCAGGGCGCCGAGAAGCTCATCGGGATGGGCGACGGGCTGTTCCTCCCGATGGGAGCCAACAAGCCGGTCCGGTTCCAGGGGGCCTACATCAGTGACGACGAGATCCATGCCGTCGTCGCCGCGTGCAAGGACCAGGCCGAGCCGGAGTACACCGAGGGCGTCACCAAGGCAAAGCCGACCGGTGAGCGCACCGACGTCGACCCCGACATCGGCGACGACATGGACGTCTTTCTGCAGGCCGTCGAGCTGGTGGTGTCCTCGCAGTTCGGCTCCACCTCGATGCTGCAGCGCAAGCTGCGGGTCGGTTTCGCCAAGGCGGGTCGGTTGATGGACCTAATGGAGACGCGTCAGATCGTCGGGCCGTCGGAGGGCTCCAAGGCGCGCGAGGTGCTGGTCAAGCCCGACGAGCTGGCGGGCACGCTGATGCTGATCCGGGGTGGTGACGAGCCCGCCGACGACGAGGACTGAGCGCCCACCGAACGTGACGCCACTGCGAGAATCGGGATCTCTCGCAGTGGCGTCACATTCGGCGAGCCCGCGCCTACGTAAGCGTCTTGAGCATCCGGGTGTTGCCCAGGATGTTGGGCTTGACGTAGGACAGGTCGAGGAACTCCGCCACGCCGATGTCGTAGGAGCGGCACATCTCCTCGTAGACCTCGGCGGTCACCGGGGTGCCCTCGATCTCCTTGAAGCCGTGCCTGCCGAAGAACTCGGTCTCGAAGGTCAGCACGAAGATTCGCTCCAGGCGCAGTTCGTTCGCCACGTCCAGGAGGCGCGCCACCACGGCGTGCCCCACACCGTGTCCCCGCAGCCTGGGGTGCGAGGCGATGGTGCGGATCTCCCCGAGGTCGGCCCACAGCACGTGCAGGGCGCCGCAACCAACCACCTCGTCGTCGAGCTCGGCGACCCAGAACTCCTGAACGGACTCGTAGAGGGTGACGAGGTTCTTCTCCAACAGGATCTTGCCGGCGTAGACGTCGACGAGCGCCTTGATGCCAGGGACGTCGGAGGTGCGGGCCCGCCGGACGACCAGCCCATCCGTTTCGGGCGCTCCATTCACAGCTGTGAGAATATCGGCTCCCGCAACGGATATTCTGATCCGGTGCCTGGCCCGCCTGATACCGATCCGGTGATTCCGCGTGCCAGCGTCGCGAATGTCGCCAACGTGCTCACCGGTGTGCGCATGGCCCTGGTGCCCGTGTTCCTGCTGGCCCTCTTCGCCGGCGATGGTCACGAAACCCGTTGGCGGATAATCGCGTTCGTTATTTTCGCGGCCGCAGTGGTCACCGATCGAGTCGATGGAGCGCTGGCCCGTAGCTTCGATCTGGTCACCGAATTCGGCAAGCTCGCCGATCCGATCGCCGACAAGGCACTGATCGGTGCGGCGTTGATCGGGCTGTCGGTGCTCGGCGATCTGCCGTGGTGGGTGACCATTCTCATCCTGGTACGTGAGATCGGCGTCACGATTTTGCGTTTCGCCGTGCTGCGGCGCGGCGTCATCCCGGCCAGCCGCGGCGGCAAGCTCAAGACCCTCGTGCAGGCGGTGGCGATCGGCCTTTTCGTCCTGCCGCTGTCCGGCGCCTGGCTGACGGGCGCATGGGTGTTCATGTGGGCCGCGATCGTGTTGACCGTGGTCACGGGCCTCGACTACGTCGTCTCGGCACTCAGGGACGGACGTCGCCGGGCCGCCACCGCTTGACCGTGTGGGTGACCGGGAACCATTTGCGAGTGTGCGGGCGTTCAGCTGTTAGTGACCGGCGGACGAAGGAGAGCACGATGACGGCACTGCTACGCGAAGTGATCGGCGACGTGCTGCGTCAGGCGCGGACCGAGCAGGGTCGCACGCTGCGGGAGGTGTCCGACGACGCCCGGGTGAGCCTCGGATATCTGTCCGAGGTCGAGCGCGGGCGCAAGGAGGCATCCAGCGAGCTGCTGAGCGCCATCTGCGGCGCCCTCGAGGTTCCGCTGTCGCGGGTGCTGTCCGAGGCCGGTGAAGAACTCGCCCGCCACGAACTGATCCCGGCGAAGCCCGGCGCTGCCAGCACGGCGAACATCGACGTCACGACCAAGGTGGTCATCCCCCAGGTCGTCACGATGGCGGTCGCCTAGCCTTCTCGGTCCCTGGGCGCCGCACGATCGACTGCGAACCCCGGAAATCGTCTGCAGGGGTGTGGTCAGTTGCGGGAAACCGATAAGTTGGCAGTAGCGGAAAGCGCACGTCCCCGGCAGACGCAGTAAACGACACGAAGGCGGAAACGTTCCCATGGCCAACCCGTTCGTCAAGGCGTGGAAGTACCTCATGGCGCTGTTCAGCTCCAAGGTCGACGAGTACGCCGACCCGAAGGTGCAGATCCAGCAGGCCATCGAGGATGCGCAGCGCCAGCACCAGGCGCTGACCCAGCAGGCCGCACAGGTGATTGGCAACCAGCGTCAGCTGGAGATGCGGCTGAACCGCCAGCTCGCCGACATCGAGAAGTTGCAGGTCAACGTCCGCCAGGCGCTCACTCTCGCCGACCAGGCCACCTCAACGGGCGACGTGGCCAAGACCACCGAGTACACCAATGCCGCCGAGGCATTCGCGGCGCAACTGGTGACCGCCGAGCAGAGCGTCGAGGACCTCAAGAGCCTGCACGATCAGGCGTTGCAGGCCGCCGGGCAGGCCAAGAAGGCGGTCGAGCAGAACGCCATGGTGTTGCAGCAGAAGATCGCCGAGCGCAGCAAGCTGCTCAGCCAGCTCGAGCAGGCCAAGATGCAGGAGCAGGTCAGCGCCTCGCTGCGGTCGATGAGCGAAATCGCCGCGCCAGGCACCACGCCCAGCCTCGACGAGGTGCGGGACAAGATCGAACGCCGCTACGCCAACGCGATGGGTTCCGCCGAACTGGCGCAGAACTCGGTGCAGGGCCGGATGCTCGAGGTGCAACAGGCCAGCGTTCAGATGGCCGGCCACTCGCGGCTCGAGCAGATCCGCGCCTCGATGCGCGGTGACGCCTTGCCTTCCGGGGGTGCGACCGCCACCCCGGCTGCCAGCCCGCCCGCTGCGGCGCCGGAAAACCCGCTGTCGCAGTAGCTCACGATCATGGCAATGAATTCGCGGACGGGACGGGTGGAGGCGTGGCGCGCGCTCGCGCAGCGTGGCGTCGACACCGCCGCGGAACTCACCGACGTGCTGGCCGAGAAGCTCGGCGCCGCCGCTGATCCGCGGGCCAAGCTGCTGCGCCAGCGTCGCAGGGCGTTCCGCTCGGGCCTGTTCTTCGTCTTCGCGACGGGGTTCTGGGTCGTCGTGACGGTGGTCCTGGCGTCGTGGAACACACCGGCGTGGGCGCTGCCGATCCCTGGCGGCATCGCCGTCGGCGCGGCCTTCCTGGCCACGCTGAGCTTTCTTCGGCACCGCTGGCTGAAGGCCACCCCGCTGCCCCCGCAGCGCTCGATGCGGCGGCTCCCGTCGTGGGGGTCGGCGGCTCGTCAGCCGATGGCGGCGCTTGCGTCGGCCGAGCGCGGGATGTTCTCACTGCTCGGCGTGATGCAGCGTGGACGGATGTTGCCCGACGACGAATTGCGCGAGGTGACGTTGGCGGCCAATCAGACCGCGGCCACCATGGCGGCCACCGCCACCGACGTGGTGTCGATGGAGCGGGCCGCTGGCGCATCGCCGCAGTCGCGTGCGCACCTGACGCCCACCATCCGGGCGTTCACCGCGCAGCTGGAGAGCGGCGTTCGGCAGTACAACGAAATGGTCACCGCCGCAGCGCAACTGGTCTCAGCTGCGAACAGCGGAACGATGTCGAGTTCGCCGATGTCCGCCCAGCGCTACCGCCACGAACTGGGCACCGCGACCGACCGGCTGAACGGCTGGGCGCAGGCCTTCGACGAACTCGGCCACCTGCGCCGCGCCTGACGTCTCAGACGTCGTGGCTGCTCGGCGGGCCCGACCGGGGTCCGTACTTGTCGATGTAGGCCTGATGAATGTGCGCGTCACGCTGACGGGCGACGTAGTCGACCAGGCCCGGGTCCAACCCATGCTTTCGCAGCATGTGGCGCCGCCACACCTTGTTCAGTGCGTGGGAGAAGAACACGAACGGGATCAGGATCGGCAGCGTCGTGGACAGGTGCAGGTACAACGACATGGGGACGATCCAGAACGGCGTCAGGATCAGCACCGCCGGAATGAACACCCGGACCATCATGCGGACGGTGGCGCCAGGGCCCGCGAGATCGTCGGCCACCCACTGCCGCATCGAGTTCGGCAGGCGCCGGCCGTAGCAGTACGTGACGTACTCCCACGCATTCGGCCGGGTGCGCTCCGGCGAACTGCCGGTCACATCGTGCGGCGCAGCGACGGCACCGCTATTCCCAGGATCCCGCGGACGATGGCCTTGGTGAAGTCGTAGAAGTCGAAGTAGTCCCGCCACAGCGTGATTCGCCCGTCGTGGACCTCGAACACCCCGCAGACCCAGAACTGCAGGCGCAGCGGTCCGAAGACCACGGCGTCGGTGCGTTCGTTCAGCACGGTGGCGCCGTCGGCCACGTTGCGATGGAACTTCACCTCGAAGCCCATCCGGCCCTCCATGCCGCGAAGGAGTTTCTTGACCCGTGCGCCGCCGCGAATGGTCGGCAATCCGACGTTCTGGTAGACGATGTCGTCGGCGATCAGGGCATCCACCGCGGCGAAGTCCTGGTCCTGCAGTGAGTGGAGGAATGTCTCGACGATGACGGCGTTCTGCTCGCTCGTCTCGGTCGATGTCTGCTCTGTCATGACGGCCAGCCTAATCTTCTGCCCGTCGCCGCGTGCCTGCGCTGTGGCTAAGGTGGGGCGGATGCGCGTCGTGGTGGTCGCCGGACCCGACCCGGGACACGCCTTTCCCGCGCTGGCCATGTGCCTGAAGTTCCTGGCGGCCGGCGACACGCCCACCCTGCTCACCGGCACCGAATGGCTCGACACGGCGCGGGCGGCTGGGGTCGATGCGGCCGAACTCGTCGGCCTGGATCCGACCGACGCCGACGACGACACCGACGCCGGGGAGAAGATCCACCGGCGGGCCGCCCGAATGGCCGTGCTCAACCTGCCGGGACTGAAGGCTATGACGCCGGATCTGGTCGTGTCCGACGTGATCACCACGTGCGGCGGACTGGCGGCCGAACTGCTCGGCGTGCCGTGGGTCGAACTGAGCCCGCACCCGCTGTACCTGCCGTCCAAGGGGCTGCCGCCGGTGGGCAGCGGGATGGCGCCGGGGCGCGGCGTGCGCGGCCGGTTGCGCGACGCGGTGCTGCGGGCACTGAGCGCGCGGTCGGTGCGCGACGGAGTTCGGCAGCGAACAGCCGCGCGGACGGAGATCGGTCTGCCCGGCGCCGATCCCGGCCCGCTGCTCCGCCTGATCGCCACGCTGCCCGCCCTCGAGGTGTCCCGACCGGATTGGCCTGCCGAGGCCGTCGTCGTGGGCCCGCTGCACTTCGAGCCGACGTCGGCGGTACTCGACGTTCCCGAGGGACATGGGCCCGTCGTGGTGGTCGCACCCTCGACGGCGACGACCGGCACGCGTGGCCTTGCCGAACTGGCGCTGGAGACGTTGATACCGGGTACCACCCTGCCCGTGGGCTCGCGGGTGGTGGTGTCGAGGCTGGGCGGCCCCGACGTGGTGGTGCCACCGTGGGCGACGGTGGGCCTTGGTCGCCAGGACGAGCTTCTGAAGTCGGCGGATCTGGCGATCTGCGGCGGCGGGCACGGCATGGTGTCCAAGACGCTGCAGGCAGGCGTGCCGATGGTGGTGGTGCCCGGCGGCGGTGACCAGTGGGAGATCGCCAATCGTATTGTGCGGCAAGGGAGTGCGGTGCTGGTCCGGCCGCTCACTGGCGAGGCGTTGACTGCGGCGGTGGACGAGGTGCTCTCCTCGCCCAGGTTCCGCGAGGCCGCCCGCCGTGCGGGCGGCGACGTCGTCGGGGTCGCCGATCCGGTACGGGTGTGCCATGAAGCGCTGGCACCGTCGGCGTAGGTTGGTGGCGTGCGGCTGACGGAATTCCGCGAACTGGTCGAGGGCCGGTTCGGTCCGGTGCGGGGCGGGTCAATGCTCGTCGACCACGTTTTGAGCGGTTTCGGTGGGCGCACCGCGGTACAGGCCATCGACGACGGGGTCGATCCCCGTGAGGTGTGGCGCGCGCTGTGCGCCGACTTCGACGTGCCGCGCGACCAGTGGTGACCGTCGCGGTCAGGCTCGGCTTCTTGCGGCGTTGACGATGTCCAGGCTGGCCTGGGTCGCCGTCGCACATGCGTCGCTCTCGGCGTCGTCCAGCGATCCGCACACCCAGTCCCAATGGGCCGAAACCGTCTGCCCGGGGCCGGGCGGCGGAGCCAGCGAGGTGCCGTCCCTTCGCCACCGTATCCGCTCGGGGGCCGGAGCGCCGAGCAGGAGCCTGCCGTCCGCGAACGTCAACGGCTGCGAATGGATCACCGCGTGGTCGCCGTCCACCGACTCGACGGTGCCCCAGCGGACGCGGCAGTCCTGCATGACCTGGACGGGCTTGTTTGCATCGCGATCCAGGAAGCGGATCCACGGGTAGACGACGAAGACGTGAAAGCTGTGGTGCGCCAACGCCTCCCCGGGCCCGAGGGCATCCAGCAAGCCGGTCACCTGGCCGCCGAACGAGCGTCGCAGCCGGCTCAGTAGAGCATCCGGATCCACCGCATGCAGCAGTGGCCCGCCGACCCAGTAGTTGCGCACCACGGCGGCATCCAGGGGATCGGTGACGCCTGCCGCGTCGGCGATCGCGCCCAGGTACGGCCATGCGCCGTCGAACTCCTTGGCGTGCGCCGCGAGTTCGGCAGCGCTGCCCTCACGGAGCAGCACCGACGAGTCGGCGGGCCCGCAGTAGCCCAGCTCGTTGGGCGGGAACGCGTATCGAGCGAACTCCGCGTAGCCGGCGGGCAGCCGTTCCGTCGTCCTCGTCATGGTGGTGACGCCACGTCAGCAGATCCGGGGCAGCTGCTCGCCGATCGGCAGGTCGACGACCCGGGTGCCGCCCAGCGCAGTCCGCGCGACGACCATGCCCGGGTGCTCGGGGACGCAGGAACCGATCACCGCGGCACGAATCCCCAACGGATGGTTGCGCATTGCGGCCAGCACCAGATCGGCGTCGTCCGCAGGCACGAACGCCAGCAGCTTGCCCTCGTTGGCCACCTGCAGGGGGTCGAGGCCCAACAACCCGCACGCGTCGCGCACCTCCGCGGGGATCGGGAAGGTGCGCTCGTCCAGCGCGATGCCGACGCCCGCGGTCTTCGCGATCTCGTTCAGGGTTGCGGCCACCCCGCCGCGGGTGGGATCACGCAGGACGTGCAGGTCTGCGCCGGTGTCGAGCATGGCTGCCACCAGCCCGTGCAACGGTGCGGTATCGCTGGCCACGGTGGTCGCGAACTCCAACCCCTCCCGGCAGCTCATCACCGCCACGCCGTGCACGCCGATGTCGCCGCTGACGATCACCACGTCACCCGGTGACGCACGCTGCGGGCGGATGTCGGCGCGCTCGTCGACGATGCCGATCCCTGCGGTGTTGATGAAGACGCCGTCGCCGTGGCCGGAGTCCACCACCTTGGTGTCCCCGGTGACCAACTTGACCCCGGCCGCCAGCGCCGCCGTGCCGACGGCCTGTGCCACGTGCGCGATCTCGCTGAGTGCGGTGCCCTCCTCGAGGATGAACGCCGTCGACAGCACCAACGGCCGCGCGCCCGCCATGGCCAGGTCGTTCACGGTCCCGTTGACGGCGAGGTCGCCGATCGAGCCGCCAGGGAACACCAGCGGCTTGACCACGAACGAGTCGGTGGAGAACGCCAACCGGACACCGTTGACCTCGATGACGGCCGCGTCGCCCATGCCGGCCTCGGCGGCGGAGCCGAACGCGGGCAGGAACAGGTGCTCGATGAGTTCACCGGACATCGCCCCGCCGCCACCGTGCCCCATCACGATGTTCGGCGAGTCCCGCAACGGCATCGGACACACCCACGCCTCCATGTCTATGGTGGCGCCGTTGTCCGCCGATGTCTCAGGCATGTGTCACCTCGAGCCGCCGATACAGGTAGTACGCGGCGCACGCCCCTTCGGACGACACCATCGTCGCGCCAAGCGGATTGCGCGGCGTGCACTCCTTGCCGAAGGCCGCGCACTCGTGCGGTTTGATCATTCCCTGCAGCACCTCGCCCGAACGGCAGATGTCCGACTCGGCGGTGTGGATGCCGGTGACCGAGAATCGGTGCTCGGCGTCGAAGTCCCGGTAGGCGGGTGAAAGCCGCCAACCACTCTGCGGGATCATGCCGATACCGCGCC